>DATKFG010000001.1:0-8945 GCA_035511515.1 Burkholderiaceae bacterium
TGCGGACGCCTCCGCACGTGCCGCTCGCCCGCGCAGCGGGAGAGGGGAGGGGGTGAGGGCGCGACCCCAGCCCGAAGGCGGAGCCTACGGCGCGCTCGGAGGCCCGAACGTGCCCGGCATCGCGGTCTGCTGCAGCAGGATGCTGATCGGGTTGTTGATGATCAGGTCGGTGTAGGCGTCGCCGTTCATATCGCCGGCCGCGATGAAACTGGTCGATACCGTCGCCTGGTAAGTCGCCGTCAGATTGAAGCTTCCCGGGCTGGCCGCCGACTGCCGCAGGATCGACACCTTCGAAGGCACGTTGAACGCCCGGAAGGAGAATGACAGGACGGCGATGTCGGGCAGACTGTCGTGGTCCAGATCGGCGATCGCGACCTGCACGGCACCGTCGGGCGCGGTGATGCTCGAGGCGGCGAAGCTTCCGGCCACGACCTGGCGCAGCACCGTCACGCTGGCGCCGCCGGTGCCGCCGAACGGCGCGTAGCCGGCGTTGGCCACCACGATGTCGGGCCTGCCATCGCCGTCCACATCGGCGACCCCGATGCCTTGCGGATTGATCCCCGCCGGCACCAGCACCGGTGAGTTGAAACTGCCCGCGCCGTTGTCGTACAGGATGGCAACGTTGTTGTCGCTGGCCGCCACCACGATGTCGTTTCGTCCGTCCCCGTCCATGTCGTGGACGGCGATATCGTTGGCGCCGCGGTTCGCGCCCAGGCTCAGCGAAACGGGGGCTGCGAACGTGCCGGGGCTGGTTGCGCTTTGCGCGAACAGGATCACATGCGCGTCGCTGATGCTGCCGTCGGCCACCACGATGTCCGCGTGGCCGTCTCCGGTTACGTCACCGATCGCAACGGCATCGCCCCCGCCTCCGGTTGCGAGCGTCTGCGCCGCCAGAAAAGAGCCCGGATGGCTGGGGTCATGATGCAGGATCGAAATCTGACCGCTGTCCGGCACGCCGGGCGAAGAGCTCGGAATCGTGGCAACCAGATCGACGTGACCGGTGCCATCCAAGTCGCCCGCCGCCAGCGCCCACGGATCCGGTCCGATCGGGTAGCGCACCGGTGCGGTGAACGTACCGGGCGCGGTCTGCAGGTAGATGGTGACGTAGCCCTGGTGCGGTGGCGGTCCGCTGATATAACTTTGCGCGACGGCGATGTCGGGTGTGCCGTCGCCGTCAAAATCGGCCACGACGACACCGGCGTCCTGCCAGAACGGCGGAAAGTTTTCGTTGTCATTGTCGCCGCCGCACGACGCTGCCAGCACGCAGCCGGCACCGAGCAGCGCAGTGCGGCAGGCTGCCCGGATTCGTACAGCAGACAAGAGCTTCATGCGAGACCCGCGTGCGACAGCTGGATGGTACCTCGGCACATCAAAGCCTACCTCGACCGGATTGTGCCGGTCGAGGAAACCTGTATCCGATTGTGCATCGGGCAGCCGGAAATTGGGTATGGCTCTCAGCCGTTGGTACGAAGTCCCTGCGTCATAGTGCCCCGGAACAATGCCCCTGTTGGGGCAGGAGTCAGAAGCAACCACCGATGAGCCATTGCCGCGGACTCGCGCGAGCTGCGCTGCTGGCCTGCGTTGCCACCGGGCCGATGTGGATGTGGAAGCCGGCGAGCGCGCAGACCGTAACGCCGATTCAACACCTGATCGTCGTCATCGGCGAGAACCACACGTTCGACAACGTGTTCGCGGGTTATCAGCCGCCCAAAGGGCAAACCGTCTGGAACCTGCTGTCGCGGGGCATCGTGGACGCGGACGGCCGGCCCGGACCAAATTTCGGCCTGGCCACGCAGAATCACGCGACTCAGAACGGTGTCTATCAGCTGGAGCCGACGCGCACAGGGACCTACCCGAGATTGCCGCGGCCCGATACCACCACCGCGCAAGGTCAGCCGATGCACGTTCCGGACTTGCGGATTCCGGCCGATCTGCCCAACGGTCCTTTTCAGTTAACCCGCTACACGACGTTCAGCGCGTTCGAGGGCGATCCGATCCACCGCTTCTTCCAGATGTGGCAGCAGATCGGCACCACCCATAACACGGACCTGTTCGTGTGGGTCGCGCGCAGCGCCGGCGCGGGCAATCACAGCTCCGGCAACTTCGTCGATAACACGCACCAGGGCGGCGTCGCGATGGGGTTTTACAACATGAGCACCGGGGATGCACCGTTGTTTGCCGCGATGGCCCGCAACTACGCGATCGCCGACAACTACCACCAGCCGGTCATGGGTGGGACCGGCGCCAACTTCCTCGCGATCGTCACCGGTCACGCAGCCTTCTACACCGATGCGAACGGCGTCGTGGCCGTGCCGCCGACGGTCTTGACCACGACCGTCAACGGCACCTTTACCAGTGTCAGCCAGATCGAGAACCCCAATCCGCAACCGGTTGCCGGCAACGCCAACTGGTACACCGAGGACGGCTACAACGGGGGCTCGTACGTCAACTGCGCGGATCCTTCGCAACCGGGTACCAAGTCGATTCGCGACTATCTGGCCCGGCTCGGCATCGATCCGAACTGCGAGGCCAATCACTACTACCTGGTGAACAACTACGCCCTCGGTTACCAGGCCGACGGCGCCCTGGTCGACCGCAGCGCCAAACCGTTCACGCTGCCGCCGCTGCCGGCGAGCCTGCCGAACATCGCCGATGCCTTGACGGCCGCCGGCATCAGCTGGAAGTGGTACTCGGGTGGCCGCGCCAACGGCACCGGCACCACGTCCGATTATTGCGGCATCTGCGATCCGCTCACCGCTTTTACCTCGGTGATGACGACCTCGCTGAAGTCCAATCTGCAGGACATCGCTTCACTGTACGGCGACATCGCCGCCGGAACGCTGCCCGCGGTGTCGTTTGTGCGGCCGCCCGAGACAATGGCCGGCCACCCGGCCAACTCGAACATCGCCGCGTACGAGAACTACGCCGCCGATCTGGTCAACCTGGTGCACGCCAATCCGCAACTGTGGCGGTCGGCCGCGATCCTGATCACGACCGACGAAGGCGGCGGCTACTTCGATTCGGGATACGTCCAGGCGGTCGATTTCTTCGGCGACGGCACCCGCATTCCGCTGATGGTCGTGTCGCCGTACGCGCGGGAGAACTTTGTCGACCACACCTATTACGATCACGCCTCGATCCTGAAGTTCATCGAGCGCAACTGGAAGCTGCAGCCGCTGACCTCCCGGAGCCGGGACGGGCTGCCGAACCCGGTGCAAAAAAACGGCAGTTACCGGCCCCAGAACAGCCCGGCGATCGGCGACCTGATGCCGCTGTTCGATTTCAGCCGTTTCCGCGGCGATGCGCCGCCGATCCGGGTACCGACGCCACGCGCCCACCCGTAACGCTCATCGGCACCCGGCCGGCCCGTGTTCGAGGCCGCAAGCCGAGCGCCCCGCTGCTTCACAGGTGGTCGGGTATCTCGGAGGCGACCTCGCGCCCGACGTTGCCCTGAATCCACGGCGAGGTGCCGTGCGAGGCCAGGTATTCCGATACGACGACAAAGTGCACCACGTCGCCGAACTTCACCTCACGGGCCACCGGCCAGGCCGCAAAACTCTCCTCGGCCTGATCGATCAACATATCGGCTGCTGCCGGATCAGCCCGGCTGCGCGCGATGATGATGCGGCGGTAAAGATCGCGCCCGCGCAGATCGGGTTGAGCCGCCGATACGATCCGGTACAGCTTCAAAAGTTCCCGGCTGACGCGCCGCGCAAATCGCCGCTCACGCCAGGGAAACAGGCCCGCCAGGATATTGAACCGTCCCGCTCCGGGCAGCAGGCCGGCCGAAGCATCGGCCAGCCGGGGCGAGCGTGCATCGAATGCGGCCTGCGGTCCGGCCGGAAATTTCAGAACCTGCCCCGCCCTGCGGGTGGTCGGCG
The DNA here is from genome assembly GCA_035511515.1 of Burkholderiaceae bacterium. Classification (GTDB taxonomy): domain Bacteria; phylum Pseudomonadota; class Gammaproteobacteria; order Burkholderiales; family Burkholderiaceae_F; genus VBCK01. The sequence goes on from DATKFG010000001.1 coordinate 3,882, forward strand.
GCTCGGTGCGGTCGGAGACTTCGGCAATCGTTGGAAACGTCTCCGGCGCCGCCGGGGAGCCGCCGCTCTGCGAGGCACGCATCGGAATCAATACCTCGGCATCGACTCGGCCCGGGTGAGCGGCCGCCGCGCTCCCATCCCTGGCAGCGGCCAGCACGACGTACCGCAACGGATCGACCGCAAACGCATCCAGGCAACGGGCGCTGCAGAAGCAGTACAGCGCTCCGCCATGGGCGCGCCGGAACAGCGAGTCCAGGCCGACCGCAGCCCCGCAGACCGGATCGGCCATGGCATCGGGCTTGGCGTCGGTGTGCATCGCACCGTGCATTCTGGGAGCCCCTCGGAATCGGTAATCTAATACAAATACCGAGCGCGCGCGCTCAGCCCGCCGAGTCCTCTTCGAGGGTCGCGCTGCTGGCGAGCCGATGCAGCAAGGGCGCGCCGGCGTTCCAGTTGGCCCGTCCCACCATCTCCACGGCGCGCGCCTGCGCCGCCTGCCACAGCGGATACGCAGCGCTCACCGCGGCAATTCCCTTCTCGCTCAGGCGCAACTGCCGCTCGCGCCGGTCTTCGCCCTCCTCACTGACAACAAGTCCCCTGGTCTGGAGGATTTCGAGGTTGCGCGTCAACGTGGTCCGGTCGACCACCATGTCTTGCGCCAGCTCGCTCAGCGTCGACGATCCCAGCGCCATCAGGCTGCTCAACAGGCCGAACTGCGTCACCTTCAGTCCGGCGGGCCTCAGCATCTCGTCATACAGCTTGGTGGCAACGCGCGTGGCACGGCGCAAATTCGCGCACATGCACTCGCGCGTGGCCTTGCGCGCCATGGCAACACCCTTGCTCGCCGTGTCGCTTACCATTTTATGAGTGTATCCACACGTATCTGCACTGTCAAACTGGACGTTCGCAACCGCGCGTTGCCTCCAGGTGCTTGACACAGGGCATTATGTGCATATGCGCTCAACAGGCGCGCCCTCCTCCGCGGTGGCCCTCGCCACTGCGCTGTGAGCTGCGGGCTGTACGGCCGCAATGACCGCATTGACCAAAAGGGCGGGGCAGCGGTATCCATTCGGGCTTGCCCATGCAATCCATCAGCCCGAGGGAGGCCGCCCATGTCCAAAGTTCTGGTCCTTTACTACTCGTCCTACGGCCACGTCGAAAAAATGGCCCACGCGGTGGCCGAGGGAGCGCGTTCGGCCGGCGCCACCGTCGACGTGAAGCGGGTGCCCGAGACGGCGCCTTTGGAAGTCGCCAAGGCGGCCCACTTCAAACTGGACCAGGCCGCACCGGTCGCGGTCGTCGATGATCTGGCCAACTATGAGGCGATCATCATCGGCACTCCGACCCGCTTCGGCCGCATGTCCTCGCAGATGGCGAGCTTCCTGGATCAGGCCGGAGGCCTGTGGATGAGCGGCGTGCTCAACGGCAAGGTGGGCGGCGGCTTCACCTCCACCGCAACCCAGCATGGCGGCCAGGAGGCCACACTGTTTTCGATCATCGCGAACTTGTTGCATTTCGGCATGACCGTGGTCGGTCTGCCGTACAGCCACCAGGGCCAGATGTCGATCGATGAAATCGTCGGCGGCAGCCCCTACGGAGCCACCACGATCGCCGGCGGAAAGGGTCAGCGCCAGCCCAGCGCGATCGAGCTGGAGGGCGCCCGCTTCCAGGGTCGGCTGATCGCAGAGACGGCCAACAAGCTGTTTTCGAAGAAGTAAAGGGACCGATCGGCCGCTTGCTTGGGCGTGGCCCCCGGCAGCAGTGACATTCTCAGCGCCAGGACGACCGAGCTCGCGATCTCGGCCTGCACCAGGAACATGTCGTCTTCGGAATCTCGATCGTAGGTCTCCGACCAGATCTGGTAGCCGGTATCAGCCCGTACCAGCTGCGCCGTGATGCGCAGGTGGTTGCCCGCCTTGCGCACGCTGCCCTCCAGCACGTGCGCAACGCCCAGCACATGGGAAATGTCGGCAATCGTCGATGGCCTGCCCTTGAAGTAAAACGACGAGGTGCGTGCTGGCACGCGCAGATCGGGCACCCTCGAAAGCAGATCGAGGATTTCCTCGGCCACGCCGTCGGCGAAGTATTCCTGGTCCTTTTTCTCGCTCATGTCGAGGAACGGCAGCACCGCGATCGATCGGTCGCTGACGCGGGCTGCGCCGGCGTCCAGTCGCGCTGGCGCCGTTGCCCCCGTCAGCGCCACCACGACGGCCGCCAGGACGGCCAGCGCGGCGGCGGTCGCGATGCCGGCGCGGTTCCGCAGCATGAATTTTCCCGCCCGGTACAGCGGGCTATGCGGCCGCGCCTGCACCGGCCGGCTGCTCAGGTACCGCTGCAGATCGTCGGCCAGCGCTGAGGCCGAGTCGTACCGCTGATGCGGTGCCTTGGACAGCGCTCTGAGCACGATCGCATCCAGGTCCCCTCGCAAGCTTCGCGATACGCTGGACTTGATCCGGTACGGCCGGCTGCCGGCCAACAGCTCGTACAGCACCACCCCCAGCGAGTAGATGTCGCTTGCCGAATTGGGGCACTCGCCACGCAGCAGCTCCGGGCTCGCGTACGCCGGCGTCAGCGCCCGCCCGTACAGCTGCGTGAGCTGCGTGTGCCGCTCGTCTTGCGCGGACAGCAGCTTGGCCACCCCGAAGTCGAGCAGCCGCACCTGACCCGCCTGCGTGACCAGGATGTTCGAAGGCTTCAGGTCTCGATGGATCACATGGCGCCCGTGCGCATATTGGACCGCATCCAGCACCTGCAGGAACAGCCGCACGCGCTCCCGCAACCCCAGCCGATGCGCATCGCACCAGTCGGTCAGTGGCTCGCCCGGCACGTACTCCATCGCCAGATAAGGCAGGCCACCCGGGGTCACCCCGGCGTCATACAGACGCGCGATGTTGACGTGCTCCAGCCTCGCCAGGATTTCGCGCTCGCGCGCGAAGCGCCGCGCCAGGTCCGGCCGCAGGCGCGACAGCATCGGCAGCTTCAAGGCCACCTCGCGCCTGAAGGTGCCATCGGCGCGTTGCGCCAGCCACACCTCGGCCATGCCGCCGGCGCCCAGCGGGCGCACCAGCTGGTACGGGCCAACACGCTCGCCCGGCTTCACGCCGCTCGCCGCCATCGGCTGCTCGCCGGCGCCGGCGTCCGTCTTCGGCAGCGTGTCCAGACGGACCGGGCCGGAACCGGTGTTCTGCTGCGGCAGCAGCGCCTGCCTGAGCGCCGGTATCAATTGTCGGTGCTCCGGGCCGAGCTGCTCCAGCCAGCGGCGCCTATCGGCCGTCTTCAGCGGCAGCGCGTCGTCCAGCAGCCGACTCATCTCCACGATCTCGGTGACCGACAGCGCCATCGTCGCCCCCCGGGTGCTTCGAACCTTCCTCGAGCGGATTCAGCCGCCCGGCGATCGCTCAACGCCGATCAAACGTGCCTGCAAGGCGGCCTGTATTGGCCGGGGTAGCCTGCAAAAAAGCTCTTTCTGGCCGGTCCCTCCGACGATGGCCGTCAGCCTGGAGGCGTCAAGTCCGAGCCCAACCTGGCTGGCCGGTTGGCCGAAGGCGGCGTGCTGCGCGCGCTTGGTCTTGAACGGCTCAAGCGCTTCGTCGTTCAATCGAGGCGTCCAGTTCATGGCTGACTCCGTATGAGGCCGGTAATGGTCCTGGTCGTGGTGGGAGGACCTCAGCGGCCCTGCCCCTGGACGTACGCGACGCGCAGGCGAGCTTGTGCCTCGGCATTGGCCGCGACGAACGCTCCCTCGGAGCGGGCCTGTTCGATCTGGACGATCTGGCGTTCGGATTCGACGTAGCAGGCGCCGGAGAAGATGGCCGGCACCAGCAGGGCGATCACGAACAGCAGGTCGTCACGGTAACTGCGGTGGTTGTAGTTCATCTGGGACCTCGGCTTGGTGGGTTTGAACACGGAGCCAATGTACGAAGGCGCGCGCAATAGTTCTGTGAACCACTTCACATTTGCTGCGGTTCTCCGGCACGTCCATTGGGTGTCTGCCCGAATCCGGCGATAATTCGGCGCCCGCAAAAGGCGGGCTGCCGTGCCTTGAATTGGGCGGCTGCGTACGCTTTGCTGCGCCGCATCCACGAACAGGCGGATTGATGATCGACGTGCTGGCCGGTGTTCCCCTCTTTGCCGGCCTGAACCGTGCCGAGCTCGCGCCGCTGGCCGCGATGGCCGTCACGCGCAGCTATCCGCGCAATTTAATCGTCGTCAACGAGGGGGACCGTGCTGACACGTTGTATTTCGTCCTGTCCGGCCGCCTCAAGGTGTTCGTCGCCAGCGACGACGGCCGCGAGATCGTCCTGAGCACCCAGGGCCCGGGCACGTATTTCGGCGACATGATGCTGGACGACGGCGTGCGCTCGGCCTCGGTGATGACCCTGGAGCCTTGCCGGCTCGCAGCGCTTTCGCGGGGCGTCTTCCGCGACTTCCTCGCGCACCATCCCGACACGGCGCTGGCCCTGATCAAGAATCTGATCCACAGGACCCGGTCGATGAACGACCGGCTCCGGGATCTGGCAGTGCTCGACGTGTACGGCCGCGTGGCCAAGCTGCTGCTGTCGCTGGCCCGCCCGGTGGACGGACGCCTGATCATCGAGGAGCGGGTGACCCAGCAGGAAATTGGCGAGCGCATCGGCGCCTCCCGCGAGATGGTCAGCCGCATCCTCAAGGATATGAAGGCTGGCGGCTATGTCCGGATGGAGGGCAGGCGCATCGTGATACTGCGCAAGCCGCCGCGGACCCGGTAGCTTCTGGCCGCGTGTCGGGAAACGCCCGCCGAACGCGTTTTAAACAGTGAGGCGGCTGATAAGACGATCCGGCGGCCGGAAAGAAGGACGAGCCCACAAGTCGTTTAACTCTCGAGGTCAACATGAACACATCGAAACTGGCGCGCCCCATCTCATTCGCAGTTGCTGTCTTCGCAGCGAGCGCTTGCATGGGCGTGCACGCCGAATATCGCTGCACCAGCCAGGCATTGCCCGAAGAAAAGCGGGCCTGCGAACTGGTCAAGCAGGGGCCGGACGCACTGCGCATGTTCGTCGACCGCACCCGCTACATTTATGG
>DATKFG010000002.1:0-6460 GCA_035511515.1 Burkholderiaceae bacterium
CGCAGCTGGCGTACTGGGCGATCCGGCTGACGACGCCGCCGGCTGCGCCGGCACCGGCACCGTCGCGGAGCGTTTCGATTCGCGACCCCGATCCGGTGCTGCTGGCGCGCGCGTTCGGCCAGATCGGGCGCGTTGTCGTCGCCGGCGGCGGCAACATACAGGTCGCTGGCGTGTTCGCCGCCGGCCTCGATTCCGCGGCCGTGTTCGTGGTCGACGACCGGCCGGCCCGCGCGGTGCGCCTGGGCCAGGAGGTAGCGCCCGGCTCCACGCTGGTCGACGTTGACCCGCAAGGCGTGACGCTGGATTCTGGCGGTGTGCGGCGCCAGCTGCGCGTTCCCGGCGTGCCGCTGGCCGGCTTCGACGGCGGCGCACGCAGCGCGGGCTTTGAGCGGCGCGGCAATGTCCTGACCGCGCCCTCGGTGGATACGCCGCCTGCCGCCACGGCCGGGGGGCGGCCGGCGCTCGGACGATCGGCGGTCGGTGCGTTAACGCCGCGGGGCGAGCCCGCCGCGCCACCCCCGGGCGGGCGCGGCAACGTGATCGGCGCGCCGCCTCAGTAAGCGGCCGTCAGCGGGCCAGGACCGTGAACGTGCGGTCGCCCGGCTGGACCCGGTCCGGCGTGTACGCCGGCAGCGGCAGCAGCTGCTCGTAGATCGGCGCGAAATCCTGGGCCGTCTGCTCGAACAGCTGGGCAAAGCTGTCGATCACGAAATAGTTCTTCTGGAAGTCGTCGATTTCGTATGCGGTCCGCAGCACGCGGCGCAGCTCGAATCCGATCCTGAGCGGCTGCGGATCGGCCAGCGCGCGCGCAAGCTCCCCGGGCGAGGACAGGATGCCGGCGCCGTAGACGCGCAATCCGCGCGGCGTGTCGATCAGGCCGAATTCGACCGTGTACCAGTACAGCCTGGCCAGCAGCTCGAGCGCATTGCGCCGCTGCGCCTTCAGTCCGCCCTCGCCATAGGCCTGCATGTAGTCGGCGAACACCGGATTGAACAGCAGCGGCACGTGGCCGAACAGGTCGTGGAACAGGTCCGGCTCGACGATGTAGTCGAATTCCTCCGGCGTACGCAGCCATACGGTGACCGGAAAGCGGCGCTGCGCCAGCAGCCGGAAGAACGCGTCCTCGGGAATCAAGCCCGGCACGGCCGCGATCTGCCAGCGGGTGGCCCGCGCCAGCTGCTCGGACACCTCTTCGAAGCGCGGAATGCGCGCCCCCATGTCCAGATGCTGCAGCGCCTGCAGGTACTCGTCGCAGGCGCGCCCCTCGACCAGCCGCAGCTGGCGCGCGTACAGGCGCGCGTACAGCCCATGCTGCTGCGGCGTGTAGTCGTTCCATGACTGGTCGCACGTGTAGTCCGGACGCGCAACCGAATAGTCACCGCGTGGAGGGCGCTGCGATGCGCCGTAGGTCACCGGAACCATCGACATAACCGGCGCTCCTCAATCATGCGGTGGCCGTGCGCGGCTTGAGCACGCCACGGCGGATCTGGTCGAGCTCGATCGATTCGAACAGCGCCTGGAAGTTGCCTTCGCCGAATCCCTCGTGCCCCTTGCGCTGGATCAGCTCGAAAAAAATCGGCCCGATCACATCCCGCGTGAATATCTGCAACAGCAGCTCCCGGCTGGCCGCGTGGGGGTTGCCGTCGATCAGGATGCGCAGGCGGCGCAGTTCGGCGAGCGACTCGCCGTGCCCCGGCAGTCGCGCCTCGATGCCCTCGAAGTAGGTGTCCGGCGTGTCCTGGAACTGCACGCCGCGCGCCCGCAACGCCGCCACCGAGTGGTAGATGTCGGAGGCCGCCAGCGCGACGTGCTGTATGCCCTCTCCGTGGTACAGATCCAGGTACTCGGAAATCTGGCTGTGGTCGTCCGAGCTCTCGTTGATCGGGATCCGGATCTTGCCGCACGGGCTGCACATCGCCTTGCTCTTCAACCCGGTCTGCTGGCCTTCGATGTCGAAATAGCGCACCTCCCGGAAGTTGAACAGGCGCTGGTAGAACTCGGCCCACTCCTTCATCCGTCCGCGGTGCACGTTGTGCGTCAGGTGATCGATCCGCACCAGCCCGGCCCCGGCCGGCTGCGCATCGGCATCGTGCCCGGCACCGGCGATCGGCTCGAAGTCGACGTCGTAGATGCCGATGTCGCCGATGCAGCCGGGGCGGTAGCCGGGCTGCGCCGCCTGTTTGCCGCGCCAGCGGTCGACAAAGTAGATCAGGCTGTCGCCGACGCCCTTGATGGCCGGAATGTTCAGCTCCATCGGGCCGGAACGGGAGTCGAAGCCCCAGGCGCCCAGGTCGAGCGCGCGGCGGTACGCGTGGGCGGCATCGCGCACGCGCAGCGCGATCGCGCAGATCGACGGCCCGTGCAGTCGCGCGAAGCGCTGGGCGAACGAATCGGGCTCGGAGTTGATGATGAAGTTGATGTCGCCCTGGCGGTACAGCGTCACCCGCTTGTGGCGGTGCCGTGCCAGGGCCACGAAGCCCAGGCTCTCGAACAGCGCTCCGAGCGCGGCCGGATCGGGGGCGGCGTACTCGACGAATTCGAAACCGTCGGTGCCCATCGGATTGTGGTCGGTGGTCGATGTCATCACAGCTGCCCGGTTGGTGTGGACGCGACTCCAAAAAGTTTGCAGCGAGGCGCGCGGCAAATGATTGCGAACGGGTCCCATTTCTGGGCGGAGTGAGCAATAATATGCCAATATACCAGGAGAAATAGCCAGAAAATGACCGAAATCGAGCTGGACAAGACGGACCGCCGCATCCTGGAGATCCTGCAGGCCGATGGCCGCCTGACAAACCAGGAGGTGGCCGAGCGGGTAGCGCTGTCGGCCTCGCCGTGCCTGCGCCGGATCCGACGACTCGAGCAGCTGGGCGTGATTCGCCAATATGTGGCGCTGCTGGCGCCGCAACGCATCGGGCTGGGGCTGCTCGCCTTCGTCAACGTCCATCTGGAAAAGCGCATGCCGCACGACGACTTCAAGGCGCGCGTTCAGGCCTGGCCCGAGGTGGTCGCATGCTTCGCGATGACCGGCGAGATGGACTATCTGCTGCGGGTTCACGTCGAGGACCTGCCGCATTTTTCGCGTTTCGTGATGGAGCAGCTGCTGAAGCTGCCGGGCGTGGTGGACGTGAAGTCCAGCTTTGCGCTGGAGGTTGTCAAGGACACGACGGCGCTGCCGCTGCGCCAGCTCGGAGTCTGACCGTCCTTGTCGCGCGACGGCGCAGTTCGGCACCCCCGTGGTGCAGCCTGTCGCAAACTGGTCGGATCGATGCCTGCAGGGACCGTACAGTTCGAACTGATCTCGACATAGCAACGCAATCATGGCTGACCCATCGACTGGCGCAGGCGTACCGGCCGGCTCCCCGCCCAACCCGACCCCCAACGAACGAGCCGGCAACGTGCTGGCGGCGCTGTCGCGCGGAGCGCGCGCGGGCGCGGAGCTGGTCGGGCGCGCCGCGGCGGGCGTGGGCAACTGGGTGGCGTCTATCGGCTGGGGCAAATTCTTCCTGCTGTCGCTGTTGTTCCTCGCGCTCGTGGCGATGCTCGATTCGCTGTTTGAGCGGCCGCACCTGCACGGATCAAAGCGGGCGCAGGGCCACGCTCCGGTGGAAGTGAAGATCTCGGTCGATTCCAACGGCTTGCACATCGCCGGCCCGCCGAAGACGCCAGCACCGGCGCCGCCGCCCCGCCCCAAAGTGCAGATCGACGACAAGGGCCTGCGGATCCAGCGCGAGCGCAATGGACGCCATGAGACGGTCGAGATCGATCAGAACGGCGTGCGGATCCTGGAAACAGCCCCGGGCGGCCAGGGCGGATCGTCCGCGCCGTTGAAGTCGCTGCCGGACAGCAACGGCAAGGCGGCCGAAGGCTCCGGGTCGGCCCAGGTGACGGTGCCGCCGGACATGTTGTCCGATCCCGACAAGGTGGCCGAGGCGGTGGAAGCGGCCAAGGATCAGATCGAGCAGATCGTGAAGGAGCAGGTCGACCAGAAGGTGGCTGGACTGTCAAAAGCCGGCACGGACGCGAAAACGAGCAGTTCGACCGATCTGGCCGATTGGGCGCTGATGATCCTGTTCGTGCTGTTGATCACGAAAATAGCGCTGGGATCGAAGCGCCGGGCCGAAACGCGGGCCCAGGCGGCCAGCGCGGTAGCGGCCGAGGAAGGGCTGAAACGTCAGCTGGCCGAAGCGCAGCTGAAGACAATGCAGGCGCAGGTCGAGCCGCACTTCCTGTTCAACACGCTCGCGTCGGTCGATTACCTGATCGAGACCGACCCGGCGCGCGCTTCGCGGATGCAGAAGAATCTGATCCAGTTCCTGCGCGCGGCGCTGCCGCAGATGCGGCAGGCCTCATCGACGCTGGCCCAGGAGATGGCCCTGTGCCGCTCGTACCTGGAGATCCTGAAGGTACGAATGGACGAGCGCTTGCAGTTCGCCATTACGATGCCGGCCGGCTTGTCGTCGGCCGCCTTTCCGCCGATGATGTTGCAGACGCTGGTGGAGAACTCGATCAAGCATGGCCTGGAGCCGAAGCCCGAAGGGGGAGCGCTGACCTTGACCGCCGATGTGGTCAACGGCAACCTGCGCGTGGCGGTCAGCGATACCGGCCTGGGCTTCGGTGCGGCCGGCTCTTCCGGCGGCGGCGTGGGCCTGAACAACGTGCGCGAGCGGCTGCAGGCGGTGTTCGGCGCGCGCGCCCGTCTCAGCATCGAACCGAATTCGCCCAGCGGGACCATCGTGACGATCGAGGTCCCCTACACGGTCGCGCCGCCCGAGGTGGTGCCGCAGCCCTCGCCCCAGCCCGCCTGACCGGATCGCCCCGCACACGATGATGGGAGCGGCACGCGCGATCCTCGCCGACGACGAACGCCTGATGCGCGAGCAGTTGCGCGCCCGCCTGGCCGAAGTGTGGCCGGAGCTGGAGATCGTCGCCGAGGCCAAAAACGGGCAGGAGGCGGTCGAGCTGGTGCAGCGGTTGCGGCCGGATCTGGCGTTCCTGGACATCCGGATGCCGGGGCTGACCGGCGTGGAGGCGGCGCGCGCCATCGGCAGCGCCTGCCATGTGGTGTTCGTCACGGCCTACGGCGAATTCGCGATCGAAGCCTTCGAGCAGGGCGCGGTCGACTATGTGCTGAAGCCCGCCGAGCCGGCCCGGCTGCAGGTGACCGTGCAGCGCCTGAAGCAGCGCCTGCAGGCCCCGCCCCCTGATCTGGGAGCGCTGCTGGACCAGCTCGCCCGCAAGCTCGATACGGTTGCCTCGTCGCAGCGCGGCCCGTCCCACCTGCAGTGGATCCAGGCCGCGATCGGGCAGCAGTTGCGCATGATCCCGGTGGGCGAGATCCTGTTTTTCGTCTCCGACGAGAAGTACACGCGCGTGCAGACCGAAGGCTACGAAGCGCTGATCCGGGTGCCGATCCGGGAGCTGGTCGAGCAGCTCGATCCCGAGCAGTTCTGGCAGATACACCGCTCCACGATCGTCAATGTGCGCGCCGTGTCGGGCATCGTGCGGGACTTTCGGGGCCGGCAGCTGGTCACGCTCAAAAACCATGCTGAGAAGCTGGAAGTCAGCCGCAGCTTCGCGCACCTGTTCCGGCAGATGTAACGATCTGCGTTAGCGGCCACTCACTTTCCAAGCGCAACCCAACCCCCGGGACCGGATCCTGGCCGGTGCCAGTCTCGCTGCGCTGCGGCGGATTTGACACAGACGGCCGCGGCTAAGATAATTTACGGTTCCCTCGGAGGGGTGCCCGAGCGGTTAAAGGGGGCAGACTGTAAATCTGTTGGCCTTGCGCCTACGTTGGTTCGAATCCAACCTCCTCCACCAGCCGACATCCGGCGCCGCTGCCGATGTGGGTTGGTGTCAGGAGCGGCGAGGCCGCACCGTCCGATGGGAAGTAGGCATGGCGGGCAAGCAGGCGGGCATGACGGGCAGGCAGGCGGGCGCGGCTCAGGGGAACGTTCTAATTCGTTTTGACGGTTTTTTCCGGGTGCGGGGATCGGTGTCGCCCGCAGGGGATCAGCGCGCCGCGATGCAGGCCCGCGCGGATTGAGCGCGCGCGCAAAGGCAGGCGGGTGTAGCTCAATGGTAGAGCAGAAGCCTTCCAAGCTTATGACGAGGGTTCGATTCCCTTCACCCGCTCCAGCACCGACCGATGCAGCAGCACAAGAGGAAATACAGCGGCCCATGTGGCTCAGTGGTAGAGCACTCCCTTGGTAAGGGAGAGGTCGCGCGTTCGATCCGCGCCATGGGCACCAATGAATCAGGCGTCGCCGGCCGTGGTCACCGGCGCCGCGACGAGACAGGATCGATGAGGAGCTGGTAGATGGCCAAGGGCAAATTTGAGCGGACCAAGCCGCACGTGAATGTGGGCACGATTGGACACGTGGACCATGGCAAGACGACGCTGACGGCGGCGATGACGGCGGTGCTGGCGGCGAAGTTTGGCGGGGATGTGAAGAAGTAC
>DATKFG010000003.1:0-12074 GCA_035511515.1 Burkholderiaceae bacterium
CAGTCCCTTGTGATCGGTCTCGGTGTAGGCCGACAGCTTGAAGCGAACGCCGTACGGAGTGAGCTGAGGACCGAACCCGCCCACGTGGCACTTGACACACGCATAGCCGGTCTGGCGCGCATAACTCGGCAGCGCGGATGCAGATTCGGCAAAACCGATCGTCGTGCAGAGCAGCAGGAGCAAGCGGGAAACGGCCCAGAAAGACAATCTCTCGCCGATGCGAGAGGTCATCTGCGTATCCCGCATCTCTGCGAAAATGAAGCTATTCATAGCGCTCATGAGTCATGCCATCCCATCTTTGTGATATAAAAAGTTCAGGTCCCGAGCACGGAACCTTCGATGAGCAATCTTTTCTCACACGAATTAGCTACGCGAATGACCATCATGCGCATCCCCCAGTCATCCCCCATCTCTGGGCGGCTGCAATGTTATGACAGCATAAGGTCTTAAGTAAATGAGAATTGTTTACCGTTCGTCGGTTTTGTGTAAATGAGACGTATTTGCCGCAGCAAATCTAAAGGCGGACCGCGTCAGCGCGGCGCGCTTGTGTCGCGCCGGATTGGCGGAGCTAGAACGGCGATTTGAAGCAGCGCAGCCGGTGCCTCACTTGCAGGCGCGCACCGGGTGTGCCGAGGATCGCCCTGGCCAGAACCATCTGACGGGGGGAAAAGGAGCGCCGGTCCGGGTTCGGCGCGATCCTCGGCACGTTCAGCGCGCAGGTGGCGGGGGCGGAATTCCGGGCGGAGGCGGCGGTGGCGGTGGCATCATCCCCGACGGCGGCGGCGGCGGAGCCGAGTGATACCCGCCGGCAGACTGGCCAGGCAGCAGGTTTCCGCGCGCGTACATGCACTGCTGATAGGCGATGTCATAGCGGCGCTGGGTGGCGCTGCGGGAGTAGTCGGCCTCGCCGAGCCCGACGACTGTTCCACCAACGGCGCCGATCGCAGCGCCGGTTCCAGCCCCCGAATGACCGCCGGCGACTGCCCCAACGGCGGCGCCCAGCGCGGTGCCCACTGCTGCCGAAGTGACCGCGCTGGCGGCGGCGGCCTGCGAGGCGTTGGTTCCCCCGATCGACTGCGTGGCGTAATTCCGGCACAGCTGATCGTCGGCGACAAACAGGTCGAACGGCTTGCCGGGCGGCGGCATCACGGCCACGCTGGGCCCGTTCGGAATCTGGGCGCAGGCCGCCAGCAGGATCGCACCGGCCGCGATACCGAAGGTTCTCGTTCTCATCTGGTTTCTCCTGAAGCTCGAATACATTGACCGATTATCGCGGCGGCGCCGGTGGCGGGGGTGTCTGTGGCGATGGCGCCGGTGCTTCGGCAGGCGGCGTGCCCGGCGTAGCCGGCACGGCGCGCCAGCCGCCCGGGCAGGCTGGCACGTACGGGTAGTAGCCTCTCGCGCCTTCGCAGTAGTACCAATTTTGCGGAGGCGGTGGCGGCGCGGCGGGTCTGGCCGGCGCCGGCTGAACGATCACCGCGACCGGCGGCTCGTAAGGGTTCGGATAGGGGTAGACCGGCTCGGGGTAGAAGTACCAGGTCGGCCCGACGATCCACCACCACCCCCAGCGGCCGTCATGAAACTCGTGCCGCCAGCGGCCTTCGCGCCACAAGTCCCAGTCGTGCTCATGGAAGCGCTCGATGTGGCCTCGCCAGCGCCAATCATCCCGATCGGCCCACGACGGCTGAACGAAAGCCATCGCGCCGATGACTGCACCTGCGAGCGCTACCAGTCCACGACATCCACTTTTCACGTTGTGCTCCAGTCCCGTCATCCAACGCCGCATTGCAGTGCGTTCGAGTCAATCGCGTAGCCATTGTGCCGCTACATTGTGCAACGAGCGTAACGGCTTGTAAGAATGCGGTCTTGCCGTGTGCGAACGAGGCCGCTTCGGTGCAGGGGTCGCGCGCCGGCGGCGGGCCTTCGGGCGCGAACCGTTCGCGCCTAGCTCGGACTCGTGACCGCAGCGCCCCGATTCGTCGCGGCCGCGTCGCGTCGAGCACATACGCGCCGCAATTTGCCGTTGATCGGATCAATCTGGGGCGGAGCCGCATCGGTGTGGACGAATACGTTCTGCGCGCCCAGCTCGGCGCAGAAGCCGCGAATGCATTGCTCGGTGCGCGCCGCCACTTCGCTCGGATTTCCCTCCGACGGGTCGATCCGAAGCAGCAGTTGATTGGCGGCTTCCTCGACGACCTGGAAGCGGTATACGCCGGCCCGCTCCTCGATCGCGGTGCACAGCGCCAGGGGAATTACCCGTTCCACGAGTCCGTCGGGCCGTTGCAGGCAGATGGTGTCGTCGCGACGGCCCTCGACCCGTATCGCCGGCAGCGGGCTGCCGCAGGGGCACGGGTCGGGCAGGTAGGTAATGCTGTCGCCCAGGTCGTAGCGGATGATCGGCTGGATGAAATTGGCCAGGTTCGTCAACAATGCGGTCGACGACGGGGTGCCGTCGGGAACCGGATGCCCGTCGCGATCGACCGCTTCCAGGATCACCCAGTCGCGGTTCAAATGCAGCGAGCCGCGGCCGCAGTCGAACGCGATGTTCAGGAACTCCGAGGCGCCGTAATCGTCGATCACCGGGCAGCCGAAAGCCCCCGCGATGTCGGCGCGATCGCGCCGCGACAGCGTCTCGCCTCCGCTCCAGATTCCTTTCAGCTTCAATCCCAGCCGCCCCTCGCGCTGCTGCTCCGCCAGCGCGACCAGCTCCGAGGCATAGCTGGTCAGGATCTGCGGATCGAAGTGGACGAGCTGCTCGCACACGCTGTGCAGCGATTGCAGCACCGAAATCGCTCGCGTGTGCCCCGCCATCCAGGGATTCATCAGCAGCATCCGGCGCCACATCGTGACGCCGGAAAAATGACCATCGAGCGCGGCCGCGTAAGCGAAGCGCGCGCCCCCGGAGATCGAACGCAGCATCGCGCGCGCATCGACGCCGTTGCGAACCGCGAACAGGGCCTCGTACACCGCCAGGGCCTGCGGGTCCTGGACAAAAATGCCCGGTGTGCCGGTCGTACCCGAACTGGTCCAGATCGCGTACTGGCCCAGATAATGGCGCCCGATACGGGCCGGATCCTGCGTGAACTGCAACAGCGCATCGAGCGACAGTTCGGGCCGCGTGACCCAACGGTCGAAGTTCGCCATCAGACGGGACTTGCTGACCACCGGCAACTGCTCCAGCGCCACGCGGCCGGGCGGCAGGCCCTGGTACAGGTCCCCGTAGAATTTCGAATGGCGCCGTGCGTGCGCAACCAGCGTGTTGAGCCGATGCATGGCCCGGACGCGGATCACTTCGGGGTTGGCAAGCCCCGCGAGCCACACGTCGGTGCTGTGATTCAGGAATCCCCACGCCTCGGCGGCGAAGGCCATCGGCCCCACCGCGTTGGCGCCCGCTTGTCCCGTGGGGGCATTGTTCGAGAACGACATCGAGCGAGTCTCCCTTGGGCGCGCACATCCCGCGCGGTCAGAATAACCCCAACTGCGCGTGCCCGTCTGGCAAGAATCTGTGATGGGATTGCGCGCGCTCGTTGGGTGTCGCGCGGTTGAGCGTTGATATTTCAGGCGGTGGCATTTCAGGGAGCTTTCATGATCAGACTGATTCGCGTCACGCTGCTTTCATCGTTGCCGCTCGCATGGGCGGCGAGTCCCGTTGCATGGGCCGCACCGACGGGCTTCGATGTGCCGCCCGGCTCGCATCCGCACGACGTGGCGCCGGCGCCCGGCGGCGGGCCGGTCTACTTCACCGCCCAGCGTTCCGGAAAACTCGGGATCCTGGACCCGGCCAGTGGTCACGTCGACCTGGTATCGCTGGGTGACGGATCGGCGCCGCACGGTGTGATCGTCGGGCCCGACGCGGCCGCCTGGATCACGGACGGCGGGCAAAATGCGATCGTCCGAGTCGATCCGTCGAGCCACGCGGTGCGGCGCTGGCCACTTCCCGCCGACGCGCCCGATGCGAACCTGAATACGGCGACGTTCGACCGGCGTGGCCGGATCTGGTTCACCGGGCAGGCTGGCTACTACGGCCGGCTCGATCCGCGCAACGGCGACATCAAGGCGTGGAAAGCGCCGCGCGGGGCCGGTCCCTATGGGATCTGCACGACGCCGAGCGGGGAGGTCTACTTCGCGTCGCTGGCCGGAAACTTCATCGCACATGTCGACCTCGATTCGGGTGTCGCGACCGTGATCGAACCGCCCACGCGCAAGCAAGGCGCGCGCCGCGTGTGGTCGGATTCGCGCGGCCGCATCTGGGTCAGCTACTGGAATACCGGACAGGTCGGCGCCTACGATGCGTCTACGTCGAGCTGGCGCGAGTGGGCGCTGCCTGGAGCGGCGCACGCTTATGCGGTATGGGTCGACGCCGCCGACCGGGTCTGGTTGAGCGACTGGTCGAGCAACTCGATCGTGCGCTTCGACCCGGCCAGTGAGCGCTTCGAGACGTTCGCACTGGACCGCCCGGGCGCCGCGGTGCGACAGATGATGGGGCGCACGGGCGAGGTGTGGGCGCCGGAGTCCGCGCACGACCGGCTGGTGATGTTGCCGAGTCACTGAGCGTGCCAGAAGGGCTTTAAACCAGCGCGGTTATCGCGCATCCCGCCTTGACTCGGAGTTAGCTTGTTTGGGTGAAGTGGCAGCGGTCCGATTCAGCGGTAACGTGTTCTCGCCTCTTTACGCCTCGGCAATCCAGTAGGAGGCTTTAACGCCGGCCAGCTCGCCGGCACCCGGCAGGGCACAGGCGACATTGCGCGCCTGTGCCATGCGTCCGCTAAAGAGCGTTACTACCCACGGCGATGTCGCGCGCCTGGGTCGCTTTGACGTCCTGGTTACTGCCGGCCGCGGCGAGCAGTTGGCTCAGTTCGGGGTCGACCAGCGTTTCCTTCTCCAGCAGCCGTCGTGCGCCGCGCTCCAGGACGCTGCGTCGCTCCGTCAGGATCTTGAGGCTTTTCGCGAACGCCGCCTCCACCAGGTCGCGCGAGGCCACATCGATTTCACGCGCGGTCTGCTCCGAATAGTTGCGCGGCGCCGGGTTGATGCCATCCGCGCCCAGGAAGGTCGAGCGCTCCTGTTCGTAGACGACCGGCCCGAGGGTCGGATCCATTCCGTAGCGGGCCACGATGCTGCGCGCGATCTGCGTCGCCTTCGCCAGGTCGTCCGCGGCGCCGGTGGACAGCTGCCCGAACATCAGCTGCTCGGCAGCTCGTCCTCCCAGCAGCGTCGCCATCCGGTTGTCCAGCTCGGAGAATGTCATCAGGTAGCGGTCCTCGGTCGGCCGCTGCAGCGTGTAACCGAGCGCGCCGATTCCGCGCGGAATGATCGAGATCTTCTGGACCGGGTCCGTTCCCGGCAGCGCGGCCGCGACCAGTGCGTGCCCCATTTCGTGATGCGCCACCACGTTGCGTTCGATCGGGCTGAGCACCCGGCTCTTTTTCTCCAGGCCGGCCACGATGCGCTCGATCGCGATGGTGAAGTCGTCCGTTCCCACCTGCTGGTGGTTGCTGCGCGTTGCCTGCAGCGCCGCTTCGTTGACCAGGTTGGCCAGATCCGCTCCGCTGAAGCCGGCCGTCAGCGCCGCGATCTGGTCCAGGTCCGCGTCCGGGGCCAGCGCGATCTTCTTCGCGTGCACCCGCAGGATCTGCACCCGGCCCGCCCGATCGGGCCGATCGACCAGGATCTGCCGGTCGAAGCGACCGGCGCGCAGCAGCGCCGGGTCCAGGATCTCGGGGCGGTTGGTGGCCGCGATCAGCACCAGCCCCAATTTCGGATCGAAACCATCCATCTCGGCCAGCAACTGATTGAGCGTCTGTTCCTTTTCATCGTGACCGCCGATCGCGTAGGCGCCGCGCGCGCGTCCGAGCGCATCGATCTCGTCGATGAAGATAATGGCCGGCGCCTTCTTGCGCGCCTCCTCGAACAGGTCCCGCACCCGCGCGGCGCCGACGCCGACGAACATCTCGACGAATTCGGATCCGTTGATCGAGAAAAAAGGAACGCCCGCCTCGCCCGCCACTGCGCGCGCCAGCAGCGTCTTGCCGGTGCCCGGCGGGCCTACCAGCAGCACGCCCTTGGGCATGCGCGCGCCCAGGCGGCTGTAGCTGGCCGGATCCTTCAGGAATCCGACCACCTCCTTGAGCTCCTGCTTGGCCTCGTCGACACCGGCCACATCATCGAACGTGACTTTGACATCGGTTTCCACATACACCTTGGCCTTGCTCTTGCCGATCGACAGCAGGCCGGTGCCGACCCTTTCCTGCAGGCGGCGGATCAGGAAGAACCAGATGGCGGCGAACACCAGCGCCGGCACGACCCAGCCGAGCAGGTCCTTGAAAAAGGTGTTTTCGATCACGCCGGTGAACTTGACCCCGTACGCTTGCAGATCCTTGGCCAGCTCGGGATCGACTCGCGTTGTGACGAACAGCTTGCGGCCATCGGGAAGCGGCTTTTTCAGCGTTCCCTGGATCACGTTGGAGCCAATGGCGATGTCCTGCACGTCGCCGGCTTTGAGCTGAGCGAGAAAATCGCTGTAGGCGAGCGGTTCGATCGTGCGGTATTGCACCCAGGCGTTCTGCAGCAGCAGCACGCCGATAAAAGCGAAGATGATGTAGACGGTGTTGATCTGCGTCTTCTGATTCATCGCTCCCCCCGGATCAGCGCCAGGCCCGTGCGCCCGCATCGTGACGGCCTGCTCATCGGCAGTCAACGCCTCGATCGAAACGGCAGCAGCTCCTGTGCCCAATCCAGGAACTACGGCGAGTCGCGCCGCCTGAAGCATGTCAGTCGGCGATTGCCGTAATGCCGCCATCCAGCAAGGTGCCGGATGCGTGTGCTGGCTACTCCTCGCTCTTGCCGATGCCTTGCCAGCGGGGTGCGATCGCGTGTTCGATTCCGAACAGGTCCAGGACGCGCGCCAGCGTGTGGTCGACCAGTGCTTCGATCGATGCTGGACGAAGATAAAAGGCCGGTACCGGCGGAAATACCACGCCGCCCATCAGGGTCACGGCTTCCATCGCCCGGATGTGGGCCAGATTCAGCGGCGCTTCCCGCACCAGCAGCACCAGGCGGCGGCGTTCTTTCAGGCAGACGTCGGCGGCTCGTCCGATCAGGTTATCGCCGAATCCGTGCGCGACCGCAGCCAGCGTCTTGACCGAGCACGGCGCGATCGCCATGCCGTCGCAGTCGAAAGATCCCGAAGAAATGCTCGCGCCCAGGTCCGTGACCGGATGCACGACGTCGGCCAGCTGTTCGACCGCGCTGCGACGCAGCCCCAGTTCGTGATGGGCGTTCAGCACGCCGGCCGAGGACAGCACCAGGTGCGTTTCGACACCGGCCTGCCGCAGGTGTGCCAGCAGGCGTGTTCCGTAAATCGCGCCCGAGGCGCCGGTGATGGCGACAATCAGGCGGCGCGCGGTCACACCAGGTCAGACGACCTGCGCCTGTTTCAACAGCTCGAGCAACTCGCCGCTCTGAAACATCTCGGTCATGATGTCGGAGCCGCCGACGAATTGACCCTTGACGTACAACTGCGGAATCGTCGGCCAGTTGGCGAACTCCTTCACGCCCTGACGAACTTCGTCGTCATCGAGAACGTTCACGGTCACCAGATTCTTAACTCCGCACGATTTCAGGATCTGAACCGCGCGGCCCGAAAAGCCACACTGCGGGAATTGTGACGTCCCTTTCATGAAAAGAACGACTTCATTGCCCGTGACGGTGTCTTCTATGAATTGTTTTGCGTCCATTGTCTTCATCCGGTCCGGAAACTATTACCTGATCCAAGTGTATGAATAGGGCTTGCGCGCGTCAAACCGGGAAACACCCCATCGGCACGTGACTTGAAAACTTGAGTACCCCCGATTCATGAAGAAGGACAACGGCGGGCGCGAAGCTCGCTGCCCCAGCTAAGCGGGTCCGACGCAACAATGGCATGGCAAAGGAGATGCTCATGACGCGTAGGGATGTCAAGAAACTCGCCTGGGCGCTGCGGCTGGTCGGCTACGGCCTGCTGGGAGGCGCTGTCGCGTTGATGTTTCTCGGTGCCGACCGCACCTCGGCCGCGCCTGCCGCATTTGCGTCGGCGCGACTGATCAGGTAACACCTCCCACCTCGTTTTACCTTTTTTTGCCTCCGCGCGCGGGCGTTGCGAAGAAGTGCGGGAGGGGGAGGGGCACGCCCCGAACCCTCCCGCGCGCGCACCGTAGCTCGCGAAGCGAGCTACGCCCTCCGAAGCGCGCAGCGCGAAGGAGGGCCGGCCCAAGCCAGGTCAGCGCCCAGGCAGGTCAGCGTGCACGCTCGCCAAGCACACCCGTTCCAGCCCCGCCAGATCGGTCAGCGTTCGAACGGACCTGAACCCGCTCTGCCGCGCGAGCTCCCGCACGGCGGCGCCCTGGTCGTAACCGTGTTCGACCAGCAGGGCGCCGTCTTCGGACAAGTGGGCGCCCGCCTGCCCGACGATCGCTCGCAGGCACGACAGCCCGTCGCCCTCGTCGGTCAGTGAGGAGCGAGGCTCGCAGCCGAGCTCGGCCAGATGGGGGTCTGCGGCCGCCACGTAAGGCGGGTTTGACACGATCAGGTCGAAGCGTCCGCGCGCCGGCGTATACCAACTTCCGAGCAGGAACTGCCCGCCGGCGCCCAGCGCGCGGGCGTTGCTGCGCGCGACGTTCAACGCCGATTCGGATACCTCGGTGGCAACCACGCGCGCATCGGGGCGCTCCAGAGACAGCGTAATCGCAATGCACCCCGATCCGGTACCCAGGTCGATCACGCGCGGGCTGCTGCGGCCTTCCATCTGGCGCAGCGCTGCCTCGACCAGGCACTCGGTTTCCGGCCTGGGAATCAGCACTGAGCGGTCGACCAGGAAGCGGCGGCCGAAAAACTCGCGTTGCCCGGCCAGGTAAGCCATCGGCTCGCCGCACAGGCGCCGCGCGCACATCCGGGCGAATCGATCGGCAGCGGCCGCGTCCACCGTGCGCAGCGGATCGGCGATCAGCGATTCGCGTGTGCAATCCAGCGCCAGGGCCAGCAGCGCGCGCGCCTCCGATGCGGGGATGCCGCAGGACGCGATCAGTTCGGCGACAGCGCTCGGCGAACGGCCCTCACCCCCGACCCCTCTCCCGCGTGGCGGGAGAGGGGAGGAACTGCTCCCCTCTCCCGCGCCAGTGGGAGAGGGGCCGAGCTTGCCCTGCGTAGCCGGGCTACGCCCGGCGAAGCAGGGGGTGAGGGCGCTGGAGCGTTGCGGACCGTTCATGCCGAGTCCGCCAACGCGGCCAGCAGCTCGGCCTGGTGTTCCGCCGTCAGGGCACCGGTGAGCTCATCGAGGTCGCCGTCCAGGATCTGCTCGAGCTTGTACAGCGTCAGGTTGATCCGGTGGTCGGTGACGCGGCCCTGCGGGAAGTTGTAGGTGCGGATTCGCCCGGACCGATCGCCGCTGCCGATCAGCGAGCGCCGCTCGCTGGCTTCCTTTTCGCGTTGTTCGCGCAGTTGCTGGTCCTTCAGGCGCGCTGCCAGCACCTTCATTGCGCGTTCACGGTTCTTGTGCTGCGAGCGATCGTCCTGGCATTCGACCACGATTCCGGTCGCCAGGTGCGTGATGCGGACCGCCGATTCGGTCTTGTTCACGTGCTGGCCGCCCGCGCCCGAGGCGCGGAACACGTCGATCCGTACTTCGGACGGATCGATCGTGACGTCGTCGATCTCGTCGGCCTCGGGCAGCACGGCCACGGTGCAGGCCGATGTGTGGATCCGTCCCTGAGCTTCGGTCTCGGGCACGCGCTGGACCCGGTGTCCGCCCGATTCGAACTTCAGGCGGCTGTAAGCGCCTTTGCCGACGATGCGAACGATGACCTCCTTGAAGCCACCCAGGTCCGAGGCGCTGTGAGAAATCATCTCGGTCTGCCAGCGCTGCCGCTCGGCGTATCGCATGTACATCCGCAGCAGGTCGGCCGCGAACAGCGCCGATTCCTCGCCGCCCGTGCCGGCGCGGATTTCCAGGAAGATGTTGCGCTCGTCGTTCGGGTCGACCGGCAGCAGCAGGCGCTGCAGGTCCGACTCCAGCGTCTCGAGCCGCCGCCGCGCTCTGCCCGCTTCTTCTTCCGCCAGCGTGCGCATTTCCGGATCGCCGATCAGCTCCTGCGCGCCCAGCAGATCGGCCTGCGCCCGGGCGTATTCGTGATAGCGCGCAACCACCGGTTCGATCTCGGCCCGTTCGCGCGACAGCCGGCGCAACTGGTCCAGGTCGCGCGCGGCATCGGGCTGCGCGAGCGCAACATCGATCTCCTGCAGGCGGCGCGCCAGCTGCGCGAGCTTCGCGCGCATAGAATCATTCATGAGCGCTACACCAACGCCGCGGCACGCACAAGGGACGCTTTGCCAGCTAGTCGTGCGGCTGGTAGAAGCGCGCCAGCAGTTCGATCTGCTTGCGGCGCTCGTCGTCCGGAGCCGACGCTGCGTCGTTCAACAGCGAGATCGGCGCGTGCAGGAACTTGTTGGTCAGGGCATGTGACAGCTGATCGAGCACCGCCTCCGGTGCGGTTCCGCGCGCCAGCAGGCGGCGCGCGCGATCCACTTCGCGGCTGCGCAGCTCATCGGCGCGATTCCTCAGTTCGCGGATCACCGGCACGGTGGCGCGGCTGCTCAACCACGCTTCGAAGTCGCGCACGCGCGATTCGATGATGGCCTCGGCCTGGGCCACCGCGGCCTGCCGCGATTCGGCCGCAACGTGCACGATGTGTCCCAGGTCATCGATCGTGTACAGGTAAACGTCCTGCAGTCTCGCCACTTCGGGCTCGACGTCGCGTGGCACCGCCAGGTCGATCACGACGATCGGCCGGTGGCGGCGTGCCCGCACCGCGCGTTCGACCATTCCCAATCCGATGATCGGCAGGGAGCTGGCCGTGCAGGAGACGACCACATCGAACCGCACCAGTGAATCGGGCAGGTCGCTCAGTCGCATCGCCTGGCCGTGCAGCCGTGTGGCCAGTGCATGGGCGCGCTCCAGCGTGCGATTGGCCACCGTGATCGATCGGGGGTGGCGCGCCGAAAAGTGGGTTGCGGCCAGCTCGATCATCTCGCCGGCGCCGACGAACAGCAGGTGGCTCTGGTCCAGCTGCCCGAAGAGGCGCTCGCACATCCGGACCGCCGCGGCGGCCATCGAGACCGAGTGTGCGCCGATGTCGGTGCTCGACCGCACCTCCTTGGCCACCGCGAAGGTGCGCTGGAACAGGTGATTGAGCAGCAGGCCCAGCCCGCCGGCCTGGCGCGCCAGCCGCTCGGCCTGCTTCATCTGGCCCAGGATCTGCGGCTCGCCCAGAACCATCGAATCCAGTCCGCTGGCGACCCGGAACGCGTGGCGCACCGCCTCGGTGTGCGGAAGAATGTAGGAGGAGCGGCGCAGGTCGTGCGGATCGACACCCTTTTCGTGCGCGATGAACTCGGCCAGTGCCGCTCCAGCTTCGTGCGGCTCGTCGACCGCGCAGTACAGCTCGGTGCGGTTGCAGGTCGATACGATCGCCGCCTCGCTCAGCGCGCTGCTGCGGCGCGAGCTCAGGCGCTCGCGCAGCCTCGCGATGGCGCCGCCCACCTCGTCGGGGACGAACGTGACGCGCTCCCTCAGGGGCAGCGAGGCGCTCTGGTGGTTCAGTCCCAGCGCGATCAGCTGCATCTCGGACAATTCGATCGCGGTCTCCTCTAAGTGCTTGATTGAGAAGTATAGAGAAGGCGAATCGGGGCAGAGGCTGACAAATTGCACGGCCGTGCGGTGGCGGCGCTTCTGTACGGATGATCAGGCCACCGCAAGGCAGGGACGGACGAGCCGGGCCCTCAGGCCGGCCACTTGCAAATGGGAATGAGAAGCGTTATCATTTGCATATAGAGAAACCCATATAAATGAAACAGTTATTGATGCTGCTGTCCTTGTCCGGGCCGGCATTGGCCGCGGACAACGAGTTCGCGATCCAGTTGCGAGACCACCGCTTTGCTCCGTCCGAGATACGGGTTCCGGCGGGCGTGAAGGTCAAGCTGGTCATCGACAACCAGGATGCTTCGCCCGAGGAGTTCGACAGTTTTGCGCTGAACCGCGAAAA
>DATKFG010000004.1:0-53666 GCA_035511515.1 Burkholderiaceae bacterium
GAGATGGTGATGCCGGGGGACAACATCAAGATGGTGGTGACGCTGATTTCGCCCATCGCGATGGACCAGGGGCTGCGCTTTGCGGTGCGCGAGGGCGGCAAAACCGTCGGCGCCGGCGTCGTCGCCAAGATTTTGGAGTAAGGAACCGACATGCAACAGCAGAAGATTCGGATTCGGCTCAAAGCGTTCGATTACAAGCTGATCGACCGCTCGGCAGTCGAGATCGTCGATACGGCCAAGCGCACCGGCGCGGTGGTGCACGGCCCGGTTCCGCTGCCCACCCGGATCCAGCGTTACGACGTGCTGCGCTCGCCCCACGTGAACAAGACCTCTCGTGACCAATTCGAGATCCGCACGCATCAGCGGCTGATGGACATCGTCGATCCGACCGACAAGACGGTCGATGCGCTGATGAAGCTCGACCTGCCCGCCGGCGTCGACGTCGAAATCAAGGTGCAGTAAACGGGCGCCAGCCCGCCGTAGCGCCGTCAGGCGCGAAGGCGGGGTTATATCGCGCTGCACAAAGCGCCGGCTTGCCCTTCCCCCGACCACACCCGACCGCGCACTAAAGGTACGCGGCGCCGCGGATTAGACCTGGAATGCCGTCTAGATGCGAGGCTGTCCGTGGATCGAACCGGTGTAGCGTAACTTGGGGTATGTTCCGCGCCAACGACATCTTTCGAACGATCCGGGCCATGCGCCGACACCATTACCTGCTTCCGCGCTCCGCTGTGGCCACGCTTGCGGTTTGCCTGGCGCTCGGGGCGCCCTTTGCTTCGCAGGCTCAGAGCTACACGATCACCGACCTGGGCACATTGGGCGGATCGTTCAGCCTGGCGCTGGGTCTGAACTCGCGCGGACAGGTGGTCGGCAATTCGTTCACGGCGGACGACCAGGCGCTGCACGCGTTCATCTACAGCGACGGCAAGATGCAGGATCTCGGAACCCTCGGCGGCGCGAGCAGCTACGCCGACACGATCGATGATCGAGGACAGGTCTTCGGCACTGCCTATGCGGCGGGCGGCGATTCACTGCGGGCATTTTTGTACGCGAACGGCAGGATGATCGAGCTCGGGCCGCTCACGACCATGCCCAGCCGCGAGCAGTCGGTCAATGCCGCGGGCGAAGTCGCCGGCAGCGCCTACATCGCCGGCAGCACGTCGCTGCACGCATTCCTCTACAGCAACGGATCGATGCAGGACCTCGGAACCCTGGGCGGCTCGAGCAGCTTCGCCTACGGCATCAACGACCAGGGGCAGGTGGTCGGAAGCTCGAACGTTTCCGGGCCGGACGGGGCGCACGCCTTCATCTACCGCGACGGGGCCATGCGCGACCTGAACGATCTGTCCGGGGCGGTCGCCGCCGGCTGGACCCTGAGCTCGGCTCGGGCGATCAATGCGTCGGGCCAGATCGTCGGATTCGGGACGCACCACGGTCAAACGGCCGCGTTTTTGCTGACCCCGGCGTCCAATGCCGGGCTGGATGTGCCGCTGCTCGGCGGCGCCAACCAGGCCGGCTTCGCCGGCCGCTGATCGAACCCCCGAAGATCGGCGAGCGGCCGCCGTGCGGTTGCAGCAATAACCCCGGCAGGTTAAACTCGCAAGCTTTTCTGCTTTCACGCGCCGGCCAATCGTAGCCGGCAGGACGGGGAATAACATGGCGGATGCAAAGTCTGCGGCGGCAGAGTCTGCCGCGGCGCCGACCTCGCGCATTTCCGGCTTGGGCCTGCTCGGCCGCAAAGTCGGAATGACGCGCATCTTCAATGACGACGGCGCCTCCGTTCCGGTCACGGTGCTCGAGGTGTCCAACAACCGGGTCACCCAGATCAGGACGGTCGACACGGATGGATATGCAGCCGTGCAGCTCACGCACGGCACTCGCAAGGCCTCGCGCATCGGCAAGCCGCAGGCCGGCCACTTCGCCAAGGCCGGCGTCGAGGGCGGCTCGGCGTTGCGCGAATTCCGGCTCGATCCGTCGGCGTTGAAAGACGATCTGAAAGTGGGCGCCTCGCTCGGCGTTGACCTGTTCGAGGTCGGCCAGAAAGTCGACGTCACGGGCGTGACGATCGGCAAGGGTTTTGCGGGCGCTATCAAGCGCCACCATTTCTCGTCCAACCGTGCCTCGCACGGCAATTCGGTCTCGACCAACGCGCCCGGCTCGATCGGCATGCGCCAGGATCCGGGGCGCGTGATGCCCGGCAAGCGCATGGCCGGACATCTGGGCGACGTGCGCCGCACGACCCACAACCTGGTGATCGCCCGCATCGACACGCAGCGCCAGCTGCTGCTGGTGCGCGGAGCGGTTCCCGGCGCCCGGGGCGGCAGTGTGCTGGTGCGCCCGGCGGTGAAGGCTTGAGTGGCCGGCCGGAGGTTGCAATGGAACTGAAAGTGCTCAACGACAAAGGCGAAGCCACCGCGACGTTGCCGGCGCCGCTGGCGCTGTTCGGCCGGGATTACAACGAGGCCCTGGTGCACCAGATCGTGGTGGCATACCAGGCCAACGCGCGGCTGGGCACGCGGGCGCAGAAGGACCGCTCCGAGGTGCGCCACTCGACCCGCAAGCCGTGGCGCCAGAAGGGAACCGGGCGCGCGCGCGCCGGCATGACGTCCAGCCCCCTGTGGCGCGGCGGCGGCAAGATCTTCCCCAATTCGCCCGACGAGAATTTCTCGCAGAAGGTCAATCGCAAGATGTTCCGGGCGGCCGCGTGCTCGATCTTGTCGCAGCTGGCGCGCGACGACCGGATCGCGGTGGTCGACAACCTGAGCGTGCCGGCGCCGCGCACCAAGCTGCTCGCCGAAAAGCTCAAGGCGATGGGGCTGCAGTCGGTCCTGATCATCACCGAAAGCGTGGACCAGAATCTGGACCTCGCGTCGCGCAACCTGAAGAACGTGATGGTGGTGGAGCCGCGCTACGCCGATCCGGTGTCGATGATCTACTTCGACAAGGTCGTGGTGACCCGGCCGGCGATTGCGAAGCTCGAGCAGATGTGGGGCCAGGCATGAAGCACGGGATAAAGTCAGCCGAACGCCTTTACAACGTGCTGCTCGCGCCGGTCGTGTCGGAAAAGTCGACGATGATCGCCGACAAGCACAACCAGGTTGCGTTCAAGGTCGTGCAGGACGCGACCCGCCAGGAGGTCAAGGCGGCCGTTGAAGCGCTGTTCAAGGTCCAGGTCGAATCGGTTCAGATCCTGAACCGGCGCGGCAAGGAAAAGAAGTTCGGCCGCACGCCGGGGCGGCGCGCCAACCTGCGCAAAGCGTATGTGTGCCTGAAGGCGGGGCAGGAAATCAACTTCGCAGAAGAGGTGAAGTAGAAAATGGCGCTGGTCAAGGTCAAGCCGACGTCCGCGGGCCGACGCGCGCTGGTCAAGGTCGTCAATCCCGACCTGCACAAGGGGCGGCCGCACGCCCTGCTGACAGAACGCAAGATCCGCGGTTCGGGGCGCAACAACAGCGGCCACATCACCACGCGTCACCAGGGCGGCGGGCACAAGCGCCACTATCGCGTGGTCGATTTCCGGCGCAACAAGGACGGCGTGGCCGCCAAGGTCGAGCGGATCGAATACGACCCGAACCGCTCGGCGCATCTGGCGCTGCTGTGCTATGCCGACGGCGAGCGCCGCTACATCATCGCCCCGCGCGGCCTGGCGGTCGGGGCCCAGGTGCAGAGCGGGCAGGAAGCGGCGATCCGGGTCGGCAATACGCTGCCGCTGCGCAATATCCCGGTGGGCACCACGGTGCATTGCGTCGAGATGCTGCCCGGCAAGGGCGCGCAGCTGGCGCGCGCGGCCGGCACTTCGGTGCAGCTGCTGGCGCGCGAGGGCGGCTATGCGCAGCTGCGGCTGCGCTCCGGCGAGATCCGCAAGGTGCTGATCGAGTGCCGGGCCACGATCGGCGAGGTCGGCAACGAGGAAAACAACCTGCGCCAGTTCGGCAAGGCCGGCGCCATGCGATGGCGCGGCATCCGTCCGACGGTGCGTGGAGTGGCGATGAATCCGATCGACCATCCGCACGGCGGTGGCGAAGGCCGCACCGGCACCAAGCGCGATCCGGTCTCGCCCTGGGGCAAGCTGACCAAGGGTTATCGCACCCGCAAGAACAAGCGCACGAGCTCGATGATCGTGCAGCGTCGTCGCAAGTAATCCGCGGAGATTGCCGCCATGTCCCGCTCGCTGAAGAAAGGCCCGTTCGTAGACGGCCACCTGATGAAGAAAGTCGAGGCTGCTCAGTCCTCCAAGGACAAGCGCCCGATCAAGACCTGGTCACGCCGGTCGACCATCGTTCCGGATTTCATCGGGCTGACGATCGCCGTGCACAACGGCAAGCAGCACGTGCCGGTCTATATCAGCGATCAGATGGTCGGTCACAAGCTGGGCGAATTTGCGCTCACGCGCACGTTCAAGGGCCATTCGGCCGACCGCAAGACCGCGGCGCCAGCGTCGCCCGCCAGGAAGTAGGCGGGGCCAGGGGAACTCGACATGGAAACCACGGCATCGATTCGCGGGGCGCGCCTGTCGGCGCAGAAGGGGCGCCTGGTGGCCGACCTGGTGCGCGGCAAGCCGATCGACAAGGCGCTCGACATCCTGCGGTTCTCGCAGAAGAAGGCGGCCGGCCTGATCCGCAAAGCGCTCGAATCGGCGATCGCCAACGCCGAGCACAATGACGGGGCCGACATCGACGAGCTGCGCGTGACGCGCATTCTGGTCGAGCAGGGGCCGACGCTGCGGCGCTTCGCGGCCCGGGCCAAGGGGCGCGGTGCGCGCATCTGCAAGAAGAGCTGCCATATTTATGTCGCGGTGGGCGACGGCAAGAAGGAAGAGTGAGGGCGGGATGCACATCCTCCCCCTCACCCCTTCCCCCTCTCCCTCGAGGGAGAGGGGCAATGTTGTGCGGGAAACGCCTGCCGGCGTTTCCCGAGACTAGGTAGGGGACTGGCATGGGTCAGAAAATCAATCCGATCGGCTTTCGCCTCTCGGTTTCCCACAACTGGAACTCGCGCTGGTACGCCGGCGGGCGCGACTTCGCGCGGATGCTGGGCGAAGACCTGAAGGTGCGCGATTACCTGCGCACGAAGCTGCGCAACGCTTCGGTCGGCCGGATCCTGATCGAGCGGCCCGCCAAGAACGCGCGCATTACGATCTACTCGGCGCGGCCGGGCGTGGTCATCGGCAAGAAGGGCGAGGACATCGAGGCGCTGAAGGTGACGCTGCAGAAGATGATGGGCGTGCCGGTGCACGTGAACATCGACGAGATCCGCAAGCCGGAGCTCGACGCCCAACTGATCGCGGACTCGATCACGCAGCAGCTGGAAAAGCGGATCATGTTCCGGCGCGCGATGAAGCGGGCCATGCAAAACGCGATGCGGCTGGGGGCGCAGGGCATCAAGATCATGAGCTCGGGACGCCTGAACGGGATCGAGATCGCCCGCACCGAGTGGTACCGCGAAGGGCGCGTGCCGCTGCACACGCTGCGCGCCGACATCGACTACGGCCTTTCCGAGGCCAAGACCACGTACGGCGTGATCGGCGTGAAAGTCTGGGTCTACAAGGGCGAAATGCTGGGCCGCGGCGAGGCCCCGGGTACGGAGGCGGCGGCGCCGCCGCCCGAGCGCGACGAACGCCGGCCGCGGCGGCCGGCCGCGGATCGGCCGGCCGCACCGGGCGCCCGCCCGCCGGGCGCGGGTGGGCGGCGCCCGGCCCCGCGCCGGACCGAGGCGAAGGCCGAGGTCAAGGCCGACGGCGACGCCAAGGCGGCCGCGGCTGCCGCCGCGCCGGCGGCCGAAGCTGCGCCCCGCGAGGACGCCAAGCCGGCTGTCAAGCGCGTGCGCAAGGTGGCAGCCAAGCCCGGCGACGGCAAGGCGGCCGAGCCCAAGGCGGGCGAGAAGAAGGAGGACTGACGCGATGCTGCAACCCGCCCGAAGGAAGTACCGCAAGGACCAGAAAGGGCGCATTCGCGGGCTGGCGACCCGGGGTGCCCACGTTTCGTTCGGCGATTTCGGTCTGAAAGCCACCGAGCGCGGCCGGCTGACCGCACGCCAGATCGAAGCGGCGCGGCGCGCAATCACCCGGCACATCAAGCGTGGCGGCCGGGTATGGATCCGGATCTTCCCGGACAAGCCGATTTCGCAAAAGCCCGCCGAGGTGCGCATGGGCAACGGCAAGGGCAACCCGGAATACTGGGTGGCCCAGATCACCCCCGGCAAGGTTCTGTACGAGATGGACGGGGTCGAGGAAGCGATCGCCCGCGAGGCCTTCACGCTGGCGGCAGCCAAGCTGCCCCTGAAAACCGTGTTCGTTTCGCGCCAGCTTGGCCAATGAGCGGCCCGTAACGCAGGAGCGGAGATGCAAACCAAGGAACTGCGCACCAAAGACGCCAAAGGGCTGGGGGAGGAATTGCGCCAGCTGCTGAAGGCCCAGTTTTCCGCTCGGATGCAGAAGGCGACCCAGCAGCTGCAGGATCCCAGTCAGCTGCGCAAGCTGCGCCGGGACATCGCCCGCGTGCACACCGTGATGGCAGAGAAGGCGGCGAAGCAATGATCGCGACGGCTCCCGAAAAAGTCCCGGCGCAGGCCCTGAAGAGAACCCTGGTGGGGCGCGTGATCAGCAACAAGATGGACAAGACCGTGACCGTGCTGATCGAGCGGCGCGTGCGCCACCCGATGTACGGCAAGTACCTGCTGCGCTCGACCAAGGTGCATGCGCACGACGCCAGCGACTCGGTCGGCGAGGGCGACCTGGTCGAAATCGTCGAGACGCGGCCGCTGTCCAAGACCAAGACCTGGACCGTCACCCGGGTGGTCGAGTCGGCGCGCAACCTGTAACGGAACGGCGCCGGCCGCCTTGCAATCAGGTCCCCGGACACGCTAGAATCTTAGGCTTTCTGCGGGCCCACGCCGGTTGGGGCCTGCCCTTCCCGAACGGGACCAAGACTGTCCATCGGAGGGCGCCGCCGTATTCCACGGATGCGCTGCGCGGTGGGACAAGTTGGGACGGATCATGATTCAGATGCAGACGATGCTCGATGTCGCCGACAACACCGGCGCGCGCGCGGTGATGTGTATCAAGGTGCTGGGCGGCAGCAAGCGCCGCTACGCCAACATCGGCGACGTCATCAAGGTGACGGTGAAGGATGCCGCTCCGCGCGGGCGCGTGAAGAAGGGCGAGGTCTACAACGCCGTGGTGGTGCGTACCGCCAGCGGCCTGCGTCGCATCGACGGCTCGGCCATCAAGTTCGACCGCAACGCCGCGGTGCTGCTGAACAACAAGCTCGAGCCGATCGGTACCCGCATTTTCGGGCCGGTCACGCGGGAGCTGCGCACCGAGCGCTTCATGAAGATCGTCTCGCTCGCGCCGGAAGTGCTGTAGCGTTTTTTCGAGGGCGCCATGGAACGCATCCGCAAGGGCGACGAGGTCGTCGTGATCGCAGGCAAGGACAAAGGCAAGCGCGGGGTGGTGCTGGCGCGCATCGACGCGCGCCGCATCACGGTCGAGGGCATCAACCAGGTCAAAAAGCACGTGCGGCCCAACCCGATGAAGGGTGTCACCGGCGGCATCGTCGACCGCACCATGCCGATCGACCAGTCCAACGTGATGCTGTTCAATCCGACCACCAGCAAGGGCGAGCGGGTTGGATTCAAGGTGATCGACGGCAACAAGGTGCGCGTGTTCAAGGGCAACGGCGCGCTGGTCGGCTCCAAGGAATGACGGGCAGAGCATGAAGCAGTCAGCGGACAAGGCGGCGGAGCCGAAAGCGGGCAAGGAACCGAAGGGGGCCAAGGAGCCGAAGGCGGGCAAGGAACCCAAGGGGGCCAAGGAGCCGAAGGCGGGCAAGGAACCCAAGGCGGGGGCGGAAGCGAAGGCGGGAGCGCCGAAGGCGGCGGCCGAGCGCAAGGCGGGCGGCGTCGCGGCCGGCGGCCTGACGGTGGCGCGCCTGCAGACGCTGTACCGCGAGAAGATCGTTCCCGAGTTGCAGAAACAGTTCTCCTACGCGACCACGATGCAGGTGCCGCGCATCGTCAAGATCACGCTGAACATGGGCGTGGGCGAGGCGGTGGCCGACAAGAAGAACATCGATGCGGCGTTGGCCGATCTGACCCGGATCGCCGGGCAGAAGCCGGTCGTGACGCGCGCGCGCAAGGCGATCGCCAATTTCAAGATCCGCCAGGGGCTTCCCATCGGGTGCATGGTTACGCTGCGTGGCAGCCGGATGTACGAATTCCTGGACCGTCTGGTCACGATCGCGTTTCCCCGGATGCGCGACTTTCGCGGCGTATCCGCGCGCGCGTTTGACGGCCGCGGCAACTACAGCGTCGGCTTCAAGGAACAGATCCTGTTCCCCGAGATCGAGTACGACAAGATCGACAAGATCCGCGGCTTGAACGTCAGCATCACGACGACCGCCGGATCCGACGAGGAAGCCAAGGCGCTGCTGGCGGCGTTCCGCTTCCCGTTCCGAACCTGAGCGGAAACCGGGCGCAACAGAAACGAGGTGCTCATTGGCAAAACTTTCAGTGATTAACCGCGAGAAAAAGCGCGAGGCGGTGGCGAAGAAGTTTGCCGCCAAGCGCACCGCTCTGAAGGCTCAGATCGGCGACGCCACGCTGTCGATGGAGGAGCGCCTGGACGCGCAGCGCCGGCTGCAGGCGTTGCCGCGCAACGCCAGCCCGACGCGGCTGCGCAACCGCTGCTCGATCACCGGGCGCCCGCGCGGCACGTTCCGGATGTTCGGTCTGGGTCGCAACAAGCTGCGGGAAGCCGCGCTGCGCGGCGATATTCCCGGCGTGATCAAGGCCAGCTGGTAGGCGCGGAGTTGTCACGATGAGCATGAGTGATCCGATTGCCGACATGTTGACCCGGATTCGCAACGCCCAGGGCGTCGAGAAAACGGACGTCGCGATGCCGTCGTCCAAGCTGAAAGTCGCGATCGCGCGGGTGTTGCAGGACGAGGGCTACATTGAAGGGTTCCGGGTCGACGCTGGCACCGGCGGGCACGCCGAGTTGCGCATAGGCCTGAAGTACTACGCCGGTCGCCCGGTGATCGAGCGTCTCGAGCGGGTCTCCCGCCCGGGCCTTCGCATCTACCGGGGGCGCGACGCTTTGCCGCAGGTGATGAATGGGCTGGGTGTGGCGATCGTGTCGACCTCCAAAGGCGTGATGACAGACCGCAAGGCGCGCGTGCAGGGCGTCGGCGGCGAGGTCATCTGCTACGTGGCCTGAGGAAACTGCGATGTCCCGAGTTGCACGCATTCCGGTGAGCCTGGTCAAGGGCGTGGAGGCCCAGATCGCTGCTGGCCAGATCGTCGTGAAGGGCCCGCTGGGGACGCTGAAGCAGGCACTGCACGACCGTGTCCATGTGAAAGTGGCCGACGGAAAGGTCAGCTTCGCGGCGGCCGACGCCTCGCGCGAGGCCAATGCGATGAGCGGGACCTTGCGGTCGCTGGTGGCGGGCATGGTCGAGGGGGTCACGCGCGGCTTCGAGCGGCGCCTGAGCCTGGTCGGGGTCGGCTACCGTGCCCAGGCGCAGGGCGACAAGATCACGCTGTCGCTCGGCTTCTCGCACCCGGTCGAGCACCGGATGCCGGCCGGGGTGAAGGTCGAAACCCCGAGCCAGACCGAGATCGTGGTCAAGGGCCCGGACAAGCAGAAAGTCGGGCAGATCGCGGCCGAATTGCGGGCATTCCGCCCGCCCGAGCCTTACAAGGGCAAGGGCGTGCGCTACGCCGGTGAGACCGTGATCCTGAAGGAAACGAAGAAGAAGTGATGATGGCGATTTTGGAAACCCTCACCCCCTCCCCTCTCCCGCTGCGCGGGCGAGGGGCGATCGGGCGGCACTGTTTTCTGCGTCTGCGTAGAACAGACGCGGTGGGTCGCCCCTCGCCCGCGCAGCGGGAGAGGGATGGGGGTGAGGGGGGGCCGCTGCGATGATCGACAAGAAACAACTGCGTTTGCGCCGCGCCCAGGCGACGCGACAGCGCATCGCCCTGCAGAGGATGAACCGGCTGGCCGTGCATCGGACCAACCTGAACATCTACGCGTCGGTGCTGTCGCCCGACGGCGGCCATGTGCTGGTGTCCGCCTCGACCCTCGAGCAGGAGGTGCGCAATCAATTGACCGGGGCCAAAGGTCGGGGCGGCAACACGGCCGCGGCCAAGATCGTCGGTACCCGGATTGCGCGCAAGGCGGTTGCGGCGGGAATCGATCGGGTCGCCTTCGATCGCTCCGGTTTTCATTACCACGGCCGGGTCAAGGCCTTGGCCGAGGCGGCGCGCGAGGCCGGACTGAAGATCTGAGGAACAGGAACCGACAATGGCAAGAATCCAACCGAAGAGCCTGGGCGAAGCACGCGATGACGGCCTGCGCGAGAAGATGATCGCCGTCAACCGCGTCACCAAGGTCGTCAAGGGCGGCCGTATCCTGGGTTTTGCGGCGCTGACCGTGGTGGGCGACGGTGACGGCCGCATCGGGATGGGCAAGGGCAAGGCGCGCGAGGTGCCGGTCGCGATCCAGAAGGCGATGGAGCGCGCCCGCCGCGGGATGGCCCGCGTGCCCCTGCGCAACGGGACGCTGCAACACGCCGTTGCCGCCAAGCACGGCGCCGCCAGGGTGATGCTGGCGCCGGCGGCCGAGGGAACTGGAGTGATCGCCGGCGGTCCCATGAGAGCCATCTTCGACGTGATGGGGGTGCGCAACGTGGTGGCCAAGTCACACGGCTCGACCAACCCCTACAACATGGTGCGCGCGACGCTGAAGGCGATGCAGGAGCTGCGCACGCCGGCGGAGATCGCGGCCAAGCGCGGCAAGTCGGTCGAGGACATCAGCGGCGGCAAGAAATGACGAAAAGGACGGTCACGGTGACGCTCGTCAAGAGCGTGGCGGGCACCCGCTCGGACCACCGGGCCACGGTGCTCGGACTGGGTTTGAAGCGGATCAACCAGGCCCGCCAGCTGGAGGACACCCCGGCCGTGCGGGGCATGATCAACAAGGTCTCCTACCTGTTGAAGGTGGGCTGATGGGCGCCATATACCACTCTTACTCCGTCCCGGGGCAACCATGCGACTGAATTCGATCAAGGCGCCCGCTGGCGCTCGCAGCCCGCGGCATCGGGTCGGCCGCGGCATTGGCAGCGGTTGGGGCAAGACGGCCGGGCGCGGCCACAAGGGGCAGCGCGCGCGTGCCGGCGGCTACCACAAGATCGGCTTCGAGGGCGGACAGATGCCGCTGCATCGGCGCCTGCCCAAGCGCGGATTCAAATCGCTGTCGCGCCGCTTCGTGGTCACGGTCCGGCTGGGAGACCTCGAGCGCCTGCAGGCCGAGCAAATCGACCTGGCGGTGCTGAAGCAGGCGGGGCTCGCACCGGATCTTGCCCTGTCGGCACGGATCGTTCGGACCGGCCAGATCAAGCGCCGGATCACGGTGCAGGGGCTGGGCGTGACGGCCGGCGCGCGCGCCGCCATCGAGGCCGCCGGCGGCTCGGTGGCCGGCTGAGATCCCCGGTAGCAGGCGGGCAAGGAACACACGTGTCGACTCAAGCAGCAGCGATTATGGGCAAGACCGGAAAGTACGCGGACCTGAAGCGCCGGGCTGTGTTTTTGCTGCTCGCGCTCGTCGTGTACCGGATCGGCACGCACATCCCGGTGCCGCTGATCAATCCGGACGAGTTCCACAAGTTCTTCGAGTCGCAGCAGGGCGGCATCTTCGGGCTGCTGAACATGTTCGCCGGCGGCGCGCTCGGACGCTTTTCGATCTTCTCGATCGGGATCATGCCGTACATATCGGCCTCGATCATCCTGCAGATGCTCACTTACGTGCTGCCCTCGCTGGAGGCGTTGCGCAAAGAGGGCGAATCGGGTCGCCGCAAGGTGACGCAGTACACGCGCTACGCCACGGTCGGGGTCGCGACCATCCAGTCCTGGATGGCGATCAAGGCGATCGAGTCGGTGCCGAACCTGGTGGTGCAGCCCGGCCTCACATTCGAGTTCATCGGCGTGGTGTCGCTGGTGACCGGGTGCCTGTTCCTGATGTGGCTGGGCGAGCAGATCACCGAGCGGGGCCTGGGCAACGGCATATCGATCGTGATTTTCTCCGGCATCGCCGCCGGGCTGCCCGGCGCGCTCGGCCGGATGTTCGAGCTGGTGCGCACCGGAGCCCTCGGCTACCTGGCGTTCTTCACGATCGTCGCGCTGGTGGTGCTGGTGACCGGCTTCGTCGTGTACGTCGAGCGCGGCCAGCGGCGCATCGTGGTCAATTACGCCAAGCGCCAGGTCGGCAACCGGGTCTACGGCGGCCAGAGCTCCTATCTGCCGCTGAAACTGAACATGTCGGGCGTGATCCCGCCCATTTTCGCGTCCTCGATCGTGCTGTTCCCGGCCACGGTGGCCAGCTGGCTTTCGTCTTCGGGCGATGCCACCCGCTGGATCCGCGACCTGGCCGCCGCCCTGCAGCACGGACAGCCGCTGTACCTTCTGCTGTACGCGAGCCTGATCATTTTCTTCTGCTTCTTCTATACGGCGCTGGTGTTCAACAGCAAGGAGCAGGCCGAGAACCTGAAGAAGAGCGGAGCCTTCGTGCCCGGCATACGTCCGGGCGAGCAGACCGCCCGCCACGTCGACCGGATCCTGCTGCGGCTGACGCTGGTCGGAGCGTTGTACGTCACGTTGGTGTGCATGGTGCCCGAGTTCCTGTACCTGCGCTGGAGCGTTCCGTTCTACTTCGGCGGGACCTCGTTGATGATCGTGGTGGTGGTGACGATGGACTTCCAGTCACAGGTGTACGCCTACATGATGACGCACCAGTACGAGTCGCTGCTGAAGAAGACGAACTTCCGCGGGCTCGGCGGCGCAGGGCTGACACGGTAGCCGATGTCCAAGGATGACGTCATTCAGATGCAGGGAGAGATACTGGAGAACCTCCCCAACGCGACGTTTCGCGTCAAGCTGGAAAACGGGCACGTGGTGCTGGGACATATCTCGGGCAAGATGCGGATGCACTACATCCGGATCCTGCCGGGCGACAAGGTGACGGTGGAACTGACGCCCTATGACCTGTCGCGCGCGCGCATCGTGTTCAGGGCCAAGTGAAAGTGAAGCGGCAAAATGGCGTGGCGCCATTTGCCGAAGGGAGAGATGGATGAAAGTGATGGCATCGGTGAAGAAGATGTGTCGCAAGTGCAAGCTGATCCGGCGCAAGCGCGTGGTGCGCGTGATCTGCACGGACCCGCGCCACAAGCAGCGGCAGGGTTGAGGGAGCCGAGGGCATGGCACGTATCGCTGGGATCAACATTCCTCCACAGCAGCATGCCGAGATCGGCCTGACGGCGATCTTCGGCATCGGGCGCGCGCGCGCGCGGGCGATCCTGGATGCGGTCCGGGTTCCGCACGCGAAAAAGGTCAAGGAGCTCACCGACGGCGAGCTG
Source organism: Burkholderiaceae bacterium (assembly GCA_035511515.1). Classification (GTDB taxonomy): domain Bacteria; phylum Pseudomonadota; class Gammaproteobacteria; order Burkholderiales; family Burkholderiaceae_F; genus VBCK01. The sequence continues at coordinate 13,410 of DATKFG010000004.1, forward strand.
GAGCGCATCCGCGAGGCCGTGTCGCGCTTCACGGTCGAGGGCGACTTGCGCCGCGAGATCCAGCTGTCGATCAAGCGGCTGATCGACCTGGGCTGCTATCGGGGCGTGCGGCATCGCAAGGGGCTGCCGGTTCGCGGACAGCGTACCCGCACCAACGCGCGCACGCGCAAGGGGCCGCGCAAGGCGGGCGTGGCGCTGAAGAAGAGCGTGGCGTAAGACGATGCGGTCCCGTACTCACCTGGAAGGCTAGCGATGGCAACGCGGAATCCGAATCAGCAGCAGGCCGGCGGCCAGCGCGTGCGCAAGAAGGTCAAGAAGAACGTGGCCGAGGGCATCGCGCATATCCACGCCTCGTTCAACAACACGATCATCACGATCACCGACCGCCAGGGCAACGCGTTGTCGTGGGCCAGCAGCGGCGGCGCCGGATTCAAGGGCTCGCGCAAATCCACGCCTTTTGCGGCCCAGGTCGCGGCCGAGGCGGCCGGACGGGCGGCGTTGGAGTGCGGAGTCAAGAACCTGGAGGTGCGGATCTCGGGTCCTGGTCCCGGGCGCGAATCGTCGGTGCGGGCGCTGAACGCGTGCGGTTTCCGGATCGCCTCGATCCAGGACATCACGCCGGTTCCGCACAACGGCTGCCGCCCGCCGAAGCGGCGCCGGGTCTGAGCCGGTGACCTGCGCGACACGCTTTCATTGGCTGGGGGAGCGCGAGGGGGTGCCCGGCCCCCTCGCAGCCGATCCTCCGGTTTTCGGCCGAGGGCCGAGGTGTAAATCGAAGCTACGGCGTCAAACAATAGTAGGAGCAGCATAATGGGCTACGACAATCTGGCAACGGCCGAGTAACGGCGCGGCAGCGCACACAGCGAGCAGGGAAACAGAACATGGCACGCTATACCGGAGCGAAACTGAAACTGTCGCGCCGCGAAGGAACGGACCTTTTCCTCAAAAGCGCCCGCCGTTCGCTCGACAGCAAGTGCAAGGCGGACAGCAAGCCCGGGCAGCACGGGCGCATCTCCGGCGCCAGGCTGTCGGACTACGGCGTGCAGTTGCGCGAGAAACAGAAAATCAAGCGGATGTACGGCTTGCTGGAGCGGCAGTTCCGGCGCTATTTCGCCGAGGCCGGGCGGCGCAAGGGCAACACCGGCTCGAATTTGATCACGTTGCTGGAGTCGCGCCTGGACAACGTCGTGTACCGGATGGGGTTCGGCTCGACGCGGTCGGAGGCCCGCCAGCTCGTGTCGCACCGGGCCATCGCGCTCAACGGCCGCATTGCCAACATCGCCTCGATGCTGGTTGCGGCGGGCGACACGATCAGCGTGCGCGAAGGCGCGCGCACGCAGGCGCGCATCCAGGAGGCCCTGTCGCTGGCCGAGCAGAGCGGTTTTCCGTCATGGGTCGAGGTCGACCCGAAGAAGTTCGAAGGGCGCTTCAAGTCGGTTCCGGACCGGGGCGACGTGGCGCAGGATGTGAACGAATCCCTGGTCGTCGAGTTGTATTCACGTTAGTCCACATCATTGCCAGCCTTATCGGTGTAACGAACCGAGGGTATTGGAAAGGAATAGTCAATGAACAACGCAGGTCTTTTGAAGCCACGAGCCATTGAAGTCGAGTCGATCGGGCCGCACCAGGCCATCGTGACGATGGAGCCGTTCGAGCGCGGCTACGGGCACACGCTGGGCAATGCGCTGCGCCGGATCCTGTTGTCCTCGATGGTCGGATACGCCCCGACCGAGGCTCAGATCGCGGGCGTCGTCCACGAGTACTCCACCATCGACGGGGTGCGCGAGGACGTCGTCGACATCCTGCTGAATCTGAAAGGGGTTGTGTTCAAGCTGCACAACCGCGACGAGGTCACGCTGACGCTGAAAAAGGAAGGCGAAGGCGTGGTGCACGCCTCGGACATCGAGCTGCCGCACGATGTCGAAATCGTCAATCCGGACCACCTGATCGCGCACCTGACCGCGGGCGGCCGCCTGGAGCTGCAGCTCAAGGTCGAAAAGGGCCGCGGCTACGTACCGGGCAATGTGCGGGCTTTCGCCGACGACCACAGCAAGACGATCGGACGGATCGTGATGGATGCGTCGTTCTCCCCGGTGCGGCGGGTCAGCTACACGGTCGAGAGCGCGCGCGTGGAGCAGCGCACCGACCTGGACAAACTGGTGATGACGATCGAGACCAACGGCGCGATCGGCCCCGAAGAAGCCGTGCGGCAATCGGCCCGGATCCTGGTCGAGCAGCTGTCGGTGTTCGCCGCGCTGGAAGGCACCGCCGAGCCCGTGCTGTCGCAGCGCACTTCCCCGTCGGTCGACCCGATCCTGTTGCGCCCGGTCGATGACCTGGAGTTGACGGTGCGATCGGCCAACTGCCTGAAGGCCGAGAACATCTACTACATCGGCGACCTGATCCAGCGCACCGAAAACGAGTTGCTGAAGACCCCGAACCTGGGCCGCAAGTCGTTGAACGAGATCAAGGAAGTGCTGGCGGCGCGGGGCCTGACGCTGGGCATGAAGCTGGAGAACTGGCCGCCGCAGGGTCTGGAAAAGTAACGGGGAAAGAATCATGCGTCACGGACACGGACTGCGGAAGCTGAACCGCACGACCAGCCATCGGCTGGCGATGCTGCGCAACATGTCCAACTCGCTGCTGCGCCACGAGTTGATCCGCACCACGCTGCCCAAAGCCAAGGAACTGCGGCGGGTGGTAGAGCCGCTGATCACGCTCGGCAAGGAGCCGACGCTGGCCAACCGGCGCCTGGCCTTCGACCGGCTGCGCGACCGCGACGTTGTGGTCAAGCTGTTCGCGGAGCTCGGGCCCCGCTACAAGGCCCGCAAGGGCGGCTACACGCGGATCCTGAAGTTCGGCTTCCGGGTGGGCGACAACGCGCCGCTGGCGCTGATGGAACTGGTCGACCGGCCCCAGCCCGAGGCTGCCGCGCCGGAGGCGAAGCCGGCGGCCAGCGGCTGACCGAATGAGCGAGTCCAGCGGCGTTTTGCTGGTGCTCACCAACTGTCCGGACGCCGCCACGGCCACGGACATCCGGCGCGAACTGGTGAACGCGCGTTTGGCCGCGTGCGTGAACCAACTCGGACCGGTGCATTCCACCTACCACTGGCAGGGGGCCATCGAGGAAACCTCGGAGGTCACGCTGCTGATCAAGACCACCCGCGATCGCTACGCGGCATTGGAGGCACAGCTGCGACGGCTGCACCCGTATTCGGTGCCGGAAATCATCGCCATTGCGGTCGAGCGTGGATGTCCGCACTACCTGACGTGGGTAATTTCGGAGACCCGCGCCGATACTGAACAGAAAGAGTAGTTGTCATTCACTCGTCATGGGGGTCCCATACAGTAAAGGTTAATAACGCGTAGACACGGCGTGTTTGATCTGGCCCCGCATCGCATCGCGTTTTCACCTTCCGACAGCCCTGCGGTCGCCGGCGCCGGCCGGGAAGCGTCCACCGTTTCGAACGCCCCCTCGATGGTCCGGGCAATCTTCATCTCGGACGTGCATTTGGGCACGCCCGGCTGCAAGGCCGAGCACCTGCTGGATTTTCTTCGCCACCACGAGTCTGAATATCTGTATCTGGTGGGCGACATTCTGGACGGATGGGCGCTGCGCAGCCGCTTTTACTGGCATCAGACCCACAACGACGTAATTCAGAAGGTGCTGCGCCGGGCCCGCAAGGGCGCCCGCGTCACGTACGTGCCGGGCAATCATGACGAGATCGCGCGCCAGTTCTGCGGCCTTCACTTCGGAGACGTGGCGATCAGCGAAGAAGCCGTGCATACGCTGTTGGATGGGCGCCGTTTGTGGGTGGTGCACGGCGATCTGGCCGACGGGGTGATCCGGCATGCCAAGTGGCTCGCTCACCTGGGCGACACGCTGTACGACTGGCTGCTGTGGACCAACCGGCACTTCAACGCGGTGCGTGCGCGGCTGGGATTCCGCTACTGGTCGCTGTCGCAGTACATGAAGCACAAGGTCAAGAACGCCGTCAGCTTCATCAGCGACTTCGAGTACGTGCTGGTGCGGGAAGCCAGGCGCCGCGGTTTCGACGGGGTCGTGTGCGGGCACATACACAAGGCACAAATTCACACGATGGATGGACTGCTGTATTGCAACTCGGGCGATTGGGTCGAGAGCCTGACCGCGATCGTGGAGACCCTGGAGGGACAGTTAAAGATCGTGACGTGGGACCGCATCCTGTCGCCGGGCGAGCCGGTGCTGCGCTGGAACGAGGCCGAAACGGACCCGGAACCGCAGTCGCCCGTGCCGGTTGCGGCCACATGATGGACGACGGCCTGCTGAACGTTGAGCTGGACAAGCCCCAGGGACTCGAGCGAGTTGCCCCACGATCGGTGCGGCCCGCGATGCGCCCCCAGCGCATCCTGACCGTGACCGACGCCTGGCATCCGCAGGTCAACGGCGTGGTGCGCACGATCGAAGCAACCCAGCGCGAATTGCAGCAAGCCGGCCACGAGATGAACGTGATCACGCCGCTGCAATTCACGACGGTGCCGTGCCCGGGCTACGGGGAGATCCGCCTTTCACTGCTGCCCTACCGCAAGATCGCGCGCCGGATCGAGGACTACCAGCCCGACGCGATCCACATCGCCACCGAAGGGCCGCTGGGTCAGGCGGCGCGGCGCTACTGCGTGCGGCAGGCGCTGCCCTTCACGACGGCCTATCACACGCGCTTTCCGCAATACCTGCGGGCGATGTTCGGCATACAGGAACGCTGGGTCTACCGCTTCCTGCGCTGGTTCCATGCGCCGGCCTGGCGCGTGCTGACCCCCACGGCCGAGGTCGAGCGCGAACTGGCCGCCTGGGGCATCGGCAACTTTGCGCGCTGGACGCGCGGAGTGGACCTGGACATGTTCCGCCCGCGCGCCGAGCCCTCGCCGCTGGTCGAGGGGCTGCCGAACCCGCGCTTTCTGTACGTGGGCCGCGTGTCGGTGGAGAAGAACATCGATGCCTTCTTGAAACTGGATTTGCCGGGTTCCAAGATCGTCGCGGGCGTCGGCCCCGCGCTGGAGCTGCTGTGCCGGCGCTTTCCCGACGTGCGATTCGTCGGCGTGCTGGGACGCGAAGAGCTCGCCCAGTTGTATTCGAGCGTGGACGCGTTCGTGTTCCCGAGCCTGACGGACACGTTCGGACTGGTGATGCTGGAGGCGCTGGCGTGCGGAACTCCGGTGGCCGCTTTTCCGGTGCAGGGCCCGATCGATGTGGTGGGCGGTTCGGATGCCGCGGCGCTCGATACCGAGTTGCGGCGCGCGGCGCTGCGCGCGCTGCGGATCGATCGTGCGCGCTGCCGCGCCTGGGCCGAGCGCTTCTCCTGGGGTGCCGCCACCGAACAGTTCCTGGCGCAGCAGCGCTGGATTCGCGCCGGCGCAACGGCCGACGCCGCGCTCGCTCGCCCAGCGTAAACCGCTCAGCCGACGCTGGGGGCCTTATCCGGCGACACCACCGGCGCCCGGCTGTGCCCGTCCTGCATCGGCGGCGCGACCGGATGGGGTCCGAGCCGGTCCCATACCAGAGAGCAGGCGGCCAGCGTCAACAGCGCGAGGCCCGCGCGGATCAACCGCTCACGCATCGGCGATACGATCGCTGCCGGCGCGCCCTCAACGGCGCCCGTTGCGGCCCGGACGCTCCGGGCCGTTTGCAAAATCGCAATGACAGGTGTGCCGGTCCTGCGGCGAGCCGGCCGACAGCCTGGCCGAGCTCCCAGGCAAGGTTCTCGCCGCCGGCAGCGTGCCCGGATGCCCGACGCCGACGGTAACGTCGGAGGCGAATTGGCCGAGCTCACCGTACCGGGCCGTCAGCGCCTCAGCCGACAGCAGCCCTTCCCGGTGCGCCTGCGTCAGGCCCCGCATCAGCACTTCGCGCACGGCGTCCTGCTTCAGGATCTGCAGCCGATACGCCGAGAACACGTCCAGGTCCCATTTGGGATCGTCGATTCTGACACCGACGAACCAGCGAAACAGCATGCTGTACCAGACCTGATCGACCAGCTGGCGCTCGCGGCGAATCGAGAACAGAAACTGCAGCAGCACCGCGCGCACCACCTGCTCCGGTCCGATCGAACAGCGAACCGCGGCCACGCCGCCCCCTCCGAGCCACTGATGCAGCGTGCCCAGCGGCGCATCGATGACCGCGCGCACGCGACGCAACGGATGCTCGAGGGGAACATAGCTCTCGAGCCGGGAGCGTTCACGCGAATAGTCGCGAATCCTGGCCACGGTACCCATGTTCTCGTGCTCCCGCTCAGGCGATCATGCCGAAGGGCTCGGGCTCGCGAACCGGTTGCGGCTCATTGCGCCACAGCAGCGCGGGCGCTTCGCACAACGCAATCAGGCGCTCGATCTCGTCGCCCGGCAGGTGACTGAATTGCTGCGGTTCGGCCGGGCTGCTCGCGTCGGCCACACGCTCCTCGCGGATGGCTGTCGGATTGCGGCCGCCCAGTCGGCAGAATCGATTCATCATTGTTGGCGTCCTTTCTGACTCGATGTGCATCCCCGTGCATTCCGCTGCCGCCCCACCGCCCGGGCGAAACGTCCCCGAGCGGCGTTCAGGCAAATGACAGGAGCGCTGAAGTTTGCGCGCGAGGTCCCGCACGGGCCATCCGGCAATACATCCAAGCCACGTCCAGTAAATACCTGAGCGCCCGGGAATGCGCGATGAGCGCGCCGCGCTGCTCTAAAGCTGCACCAGGCCCCGTCGCACGGCGTAGCGGACCAGCCCGGCGGTCTCGTGGATGTCGAGTTTCTTCATCAGACGGGAGCGGTGCGACTCGGCCGTCTTGTAGCTGATGTCCAGGAGGCGGGCGATCTGCTTGGTCGACTTGCTCTCGGCGATCAGTTGCAGGATCTGACGCTCGCGCGCCGTGAGTTCCTTGGCCGAGGGCTCGTCCTTGTCCAGGATCGCGTCGACCAGTGAAACCGCCACGGCGGGGCTGATGTAGACGGCCCCGCGCGAGACCTCGTCGATCGCCCGCACCAGGTCCTCGGCCGCCTGCGTCTTGAGCACGTAGCCCTTGGCGCCGGCCTGCAGCGCTTCGACCACGTAGGGTCGATCCGCGTGCATCGTCAGCAAAATGGTGCGGGTCTGCGGGGCCACGCGAATCAGCTCGCGCGCCGAATCGACCCCGTTGAGTATCGGCATGATCAGATCGAGCACCGCGATATCGATCGGATGCACGGCGGCCAGATCCACCGCCTCGCGCCCGTTGGCAGCCTCCGCCACCACGATGTGGCCGGCCTTCTCGAGCAGCGCACGCAATCCCTGCCGGACAATCTGGTGATCGTCGGCAATCAGCACGCGGCGTCGCACCGTCATATTCAAAGAGGAACCACGAGCACCAGCCTCGTGCCGCGCGGCGCGCGGGAGGCGATCCGGAACGACCCGCCCAGCGGGCTCAGGCGTTCGCGGATACCGATCAGTCCAAGCCCCGTGTTCTCCTCCCTGCGTGACGCCTTCGACAGCCCGACGCCGTCGTCCTGCACAACGCAGCTTACCGAGTGTGATCCGCAGCGCAAGCGGATCCGCACCGTGCGCGCCTGCGCGTGCTTCACGACATTATTGAGCGCTTCCTGCACCGAGCGATAGACGGTCGATTCGATCGAAGCCGGCACGCGAGCATGGTTATTGCCCTGGACGGTGATCGAGATCCGGTTTCGCCGCGCCGCTTTTTCCGCGAGCGAGCGCAGCGCCGGCAGCAGACCGAGGTTCTCCAGCACCATCGGCCGCAACTCGTGCGACAGGTCGCGCAACGAGTCTTCAGAATCGCGCAGCAGCTGGACGATGGCGGCGACCTTGTCGCGGTCGGCCAGCGCCATCGTGGACGCCAGTTCGGCCAGTGCGATGTGCACCGAGGCCAGCAACTGTCCGGCCTCGTTGTGCAGGGCCTGGCCGATCCGCTTGGCCTCGTTTTCCAGTGTCTCGTTGAGCCGCTGCAGCGCCAGGGCTGCCTCGCGCGTTCCGCGGTGACTCATTTCGAACGGTGACAGGCATTCGGTCAGGAACCGGCTGGCCGCCTGCGAGGCGCGCTGGCGTTCGCCGCTGTCGTCCAGGTCCAGTACGCGGCGCAAGGCCACTTGGTGCGCCCCCGCGACCTCCAGTATCCCCAGGCCCGCCACCAGCGCATCGCGACCCATTTCGTAGGCACGGTGCAGGTGTTCCTCGCCCAGGTCGCGCAGGTAGCTCTGCAAGGCGTCCTGATAGCCCTTCCCGAACCGGTCAGCGTTAAGGTTCATGGGAGGTCACGTGGTAGCGCGCCACCACCACCAGCGCATCGTCGGTGCTTTTTGCGAATTGGCCGAAGATGTGCTCGGCCAGTGCTTGTGGCGCCAGGTCATCGGGCAACTCGTCGTCGAATCGCTCGTCGATCCCGTCGGTCGCCATGATCAGCGTGTCGCCCGGGGCCAGTGCGATCGAGGTCGGGTCCAGGTCGGGCAGATCGCCGCCGACCAGTCCGCCGCGAACCAGCATTCGCCTGGCCCGCGACCCGGGGCGGAACGAATGCGACACCAGCACGCCGGCCACGTTGCCGATTCCCAACCAGGTCACCCGCTGCGAGCGCCAGTCGAACGAGGCCAGGCTCATCGCCGCGCCCGGACCTTGTCGCAGCAATGCGTGGCACCGTACGGCCAGCCCGGTGACCGTGTCCTGCGCGTAGTGCGCCAGCGTTTCGACCGCCTGGCCCGCCACTTGCGCCGCGCGGTGACCGTGGCCCAGCGCGTCGACCACGGCCACCAGCACACCGTCGGCGAAACGCTCGACCAGGAACCGATCGCCCGATTCGGTCTGCCCCGGCAATGGAGCGGCGGCGGCGCCCCACTGCAGCGTCGGCATCCGCAGCCGGTTCGATGTCTTCAGCTTCTCCATTTGGTCACGGTGACGGTCGTGCCGGCCTGGCGGTCGGAGACGATCTGGAAGTCATCGACGATGCGGCGCACGCCGGGCAGCCCCAGTCCGAGGCCGCCCGATGTGGAGTAGCCGGAGCGAACCGCCAGCTTCAGGTCGACGATGCCGGGTCCGCGGTCGCGCGCCACCACGACGATGCCGCGCTTGGTGCCATTGGTGATCGAACGCACGACGATGTCGCCGTTGCTGGCGTACTGCACGATATTGCGCGCGAGCTCCGAGATCGCCGTGGCCACCAGCGTGGCCTCTCCCGAGGAGAAGCCCAGCTGTTCGGCCAGCACCCGACCCTGCATGCGCGCCGTGACAATGTCGTTGACCGATGACACCGGGACGCAAAACTCCGCATCATCGTGAGGATTCTGGTCGGGCATGCTGCGGCGGGTCTCGATCAGTGTTCCGCACGCGCATGCTGCAGTCTCTTGTCGAGATAGGCAAGACCTTCTTCCAGGTCGAGCGCCGTTGAGACCTTTTCGAGGGTGATGCCAAGCTGCACCATCGCAAATGCAACCTCCGGCTGAACCCCGACGATCACCGTCTCAGCCCCCCGCAAGCGAATGATGTGTGCAATGTCTCTGAGCGTGCGCGACGCGAACGAATCGAGCACGTCCAACGCGGTCACGTCCACGATCACGCCGCGCGAGCGGTACTTGCCGACTTTTTCGACCAGCGCGGTCTGCAGCGCCAGCAGGTCCTCGTCCGACAACGCCGACTGGATCGTGGCGATCAGGTACTGCGCCTGCTTCAGGATCGGGACCGACATGCCAGTGTCTGCCTATGATTCCTCGCGGTATGCGGAGATCTGTGACTGCACTTCCTGGGTCGGCACGACCTTGTAGCCGAGCAGGCGCTCGGCCTCCTCGATACCGCCCTGCAGGTCCCCTACGGTATTCATCTTTCCCAGGTCCACGCCGATCTTCACCAGCGTCTGGGCGATCTCGGGCGACAGCCCCGTCACGATCACGGTCGCCCCCAGCAGCCGCGACGCCTCCACCGTCTGTACCAGGTGATTGGCCACGTGCGAGTCCATCGCCGCCACGCCCGTGATGTCGATCACGACGACGCGCGCCCGGTTGGCGCGGATGCCGTGCAGCAGTTGCTCGGTCAGCTGCCGGGCCCGCTGCGGATCGATCACCCCGATGATCGGCAGGATCAGCAGGCGCTCGCGCACCTGCAGCACGGGGGTGGACAGCTCGCGGATGGCTTCCTGCTGCTGGCGGATGATCCGCTCGCGCTCCTGCACGAATCCGACCGCGACCGTGTTGGCGATCCGGTTGGCGGCCGGTTCGTACGCGTCCAGGATCCGATTCAGCACCTGGAAATCGGTCTGGTACTTCGCGAACAGCGATCGGGCCAGCACGTCGCGCAGCAGCAAGACGATTCCGACCACTTCGTGGGTTTCGACGCCTCGCGGAATGATCCGTTCGGACAGGTTGCGCGAGTAGGTCTGCAGCGCTTCGAACGTTCCTGTCTCCAGCGCCGCCACGTAGTTGTCGTACACCGACGTGGCTTCGGCGAAGATCTCGGCGTCGGTCATCGCGGTGAGCACCTTGGCTTCGGTGATGCGCCGCGCCCATTCTTCCCGCAGCTCGGTGCGGTGCTGGCGCAGGTGCTCGACCAGCTCGCGCAGCAGCTCGGCGGTCGATACGTCGTCGCTTCGCGCAACTTCGCGTTCCAACATGCTCTTCAATTGGGCTCTCCTCGGGTTTTCTTTATTTGGCGCGAAACGCGGGTCGCCGAAGCACCCACGCCCCGCGCGCGCTGCGCCGGAACCGCGAATCTATGTAATGAACCGGCCACAGATCTCCCGCCCGATTGGCTGACGCCGGACCGCGGTACGTGGAGGGCATCTGCCCCATGCCCGACCGGCTTCGCCAATCTTAGGTGCGGATTGGGCTTGCGTTGCGCCTCCACAGGGCCATGAGAGCATTTCCCTCGACCCGCCTAGGGTAAACACCCGATGCCTCCGCTGACGCATTCCAGTAATGGATTACGACCCACCAAACGGTTATCCGTCCCCAATTATGCCAAGGTTCGGGGGTCGGATTCACGCGGGCTCAATCCCGGAAGTTGTCGAAGCCGATCGGAACGTCGGTGACCTGGCTGCGCACCTGTGCGATGCATTGTTGCAGCAGGTCCTTCTTGGCGCCTGCGACGCGGACGGCATCGCCCTGGATGCTGGCCGTCAGCTTCAGACGGCTGTCCTTCACGAGCTGGACGATGCGCTTGGCCAGCGCCGCTTCCAGCCCGCTCAGGATCGCCGCTTCCTGTTTCACCTTGTCGCCCGCCATCTTTTGCGGTGGTGCATCGAGCTTGACGAAGCGCGCATCGACCGACCGCTTGGCGAGCTTTGCCAGCAGCACATCCCTGACCTGGCCCAGTTTGAACTCGTCGTCCGCGTAAAGGACCAATAGCAGCTCGGCCAGTTCGACCCTCGCATCGGAGCCCTTGAAGTCGAACCGGTTGGATATTTCGCGGTTGGCCTGGTCGACGGCGTTGTGCAGTTCGACCAGATTGGGTTTACAGACGACATCGAACGACGGCATGGCGCATCTCCGAAGGCCCGCCGGCAGGCGGTCCGCCCGGCCAGTTTATCTATCCCTTGAAAGAGGTCGCGAGACGGCGTAAGAACGTCCGATTGCGACCGACTGATACAAGTGAACCGGAAAAAGGCACTCAGGATGGTGACTAGACGCGCATTTCTGATAGCGGGCGGCGGCGCGCTGGCTGCGGGTGGCGGCGCGCTGGCGTTGATGCAGGCCGGCGATTCCAGCGACAGCGCGGTGGCCACGCAGGGCCGCTTCGAGGTGACCCATACCGATCAGGAGTGGCGTAGCCTGCTTTCGCCCCAACAGTACGAGATCCTCCGCCATGAAGCCACCGAGCGGGCTTTCACCAGCGAGCTGAACCATGAAAAACGCGCCGGCACCTATGCGTGTGCGGGCTGCGGGCAGCCCGTTTTTTCCTCGCAGACGAAGTTCGACAGCGGCACTGGCTGGCCGAGCTTCTGGGCGCCGCTGGACAACGCGGTCGGCACCAGCCGGGATACTACCTTCGGGATGGTGCGTACCGCGCTTCACTGCGTGCGCTGCGGCGGGCATCTGGGGCACGTGTTCGACGATGGACCGGCGCCGACGCACCTGCGCTACTGCATCAACGGTCTCGCATTGAAATTCACGCCGACGGCCTGATGGGCCGGCGGCCTTGCAAGGAGTGACGCGATGGCGATGAACAGGTTTTGGGCAGGTCCGCTGCGGCGGTGGGTGATGCCGGCGCTGGCCGCGCTGGCGCCGGCGCTGGTCGCCTGCGCCGAACCGGCCACCGTGGTGCCGCCGCCGGCGCTGGACGAGCCGGCGGCGGCCGGTGCCACCTCCGAGACGGCCGTACTGGCCGGCGGCTGTTTCTGGGGCGTGCAGGGCGTGTTTCAGCATCTGAAGGGCGTGCAGCAGGCCGTATCCGGATACGCGGGCGGCTCGAAGGATACGGCCCAGTACGAGACCGTGAGCACCGGAACCACGGGCCACGCCGAGTCGGTCCAGATCACGTTCGATCCGCGCGAGGTCAGCTACGGCCGGATCCTGCAGGTCTACTTCTCGGTGGTGCAGGACCCCACCCAGCTGAATCGGCAGGGCCCGGATACCGGCACCCAGTACCGTTCGGACATTTTCGTGATGAACGAGAGCCAGCGGCAGGTCGCGCAGCAGTACATCGCGCAGCTGGGCCGGGCCAACGTATTCCGCCGTCCGATCGTGACCCGGGTCGATGCGTTCAGCGGGTTTTATCCGGCCGAGGCCCACCACCAGGATTTCGCCACGCTGCATCCCGACAATCCGTACATCTCGTTCAACGATCTTCCGAAGATCGACAACCTGAAGCACCTGTTCCCGCAGATGTACCGCTCCACGCCGGCCTTGGTCGGTTCCGAACATGCGGCCCGGTGAAGGAACGGCTCGCCCCGCTTGCGGGAAGGCGGCGCAGCGCGGGCTGACCCAGGAAACTTCGATGCGTCTGATCGCTGCGGCGATGACACTGCTGGTTCTTACCGGTTGGACGAGCGCTTCGGCCGCATCCTGCCGCGCGGTCAGCCCCGCGTATACGGTCGCCCTGATCGAGCTGTACACGTCGCAAGGCTGCTCGAGCTGCCCCCCGGCCGATCGATGGCTGTCGAAACTCGGCGCCGGGCAGACGCCGTTGCGCGCCGTGCCCCTTGCGCTTCACGTGGGCTATTGGGACTACATCGGCTGGAAGGATCCGTTCGCGCGCCGCGAATTCAACCAGCGCCAGAGCGACCTCGCCGCGCGCCATGGCGGCAGCAGCGTGTACACGCCGGAGGTGTTCGTCGACGCCGCCGAGCTGGCCGGCTGGAGCGATCTGGGCCGCTTCGCCGACGCGCTGTCCAAGGTGAACTCGCGCGCTGCGCACGCCAGCATCGAACTGCAGGCGCACTGGCTCGCCGGCGGCGAGGGGCCTGGGGCGGTCATGCAACGCCTGGCCGTGCAGGTGCGCTGGTCGGCCGATGCCTCGGCGCGCGATCCGCAACTGCTGCTCGCGGTCAAGCGCGGCGGCTATCTGACCGACGTGCAGGCCGGCGAGAACCGGGGAACCCGGCTGCGCAACGATCACGTTGTGCGCGCCTGGGGTGGTCCTTTTGCGCCGGCGCCGCAGCCGCTGGCGACCGAGCTGTCGGTGCCGGCCGCCCCCGGCGAAGCCACGCTGGTGGCGTTTGCGCAGGACCGGGCATCCGGCGCCGTGCTGCAGGCGGTGGAGCTGCCCCTGGCCGCGTGCGAGGCAGCGCCGATGCAGGCAACCGACCGATGACGACCGCGTCGACATCATCGCCCAGGCAGCTCGCGTCAGCTCCCGTGGTGCAGCCGGTTTGGGTGCGCGTGACCCACTGGCTGAACGCGCTGGGTGCGATCCTGATGGTGCTCAGCGGATGGCGCATCTACAACGCCTCGCCGATATTCGGGTTCCGCTTTCCCGATTCGATCACGCTGGGCGGCTGGTTGGGCGGCGCGCTGCAATGGCACTTCGCCGCGATGTGGCTGCTGGCGATCAACGGGATCGTGTACCTGCTGCTGAACGCGGTTACCGGCCGGGCACGCCGGCGCTTCCTGCCGCTGTCGCCGCGCCAGTTCGTGGCCGATCTGGGTGCGGCCCTGCACGGGCATTTGAGTCATGACGACCCGGCCCGCTACAACGCGGTGCAGAAGGCAGCTTACGTCGGGGCGGCCGCTTTGCTGGTGCTGATGGTTGTTTCGGGCCTGGTGCTGTGGAAGTCGGTGCAGTTTCCGCTGCTGCGGACGCTGCTGGGCGGATACGAAAGCGCACGGGTCGTGCACTTCCTGGCGATGAGCGCGCTGGTGGCCTTCTTCGTCATTCACGTGGTGATGGTGGTGCGCGTGCCAAGGACCTTGCGGACGATGTTGGTCGGCCGCTGACCGGCCCCGCGCGCGGCAGAAAGGACGTCCCGATGAATCCGAACGACCGCATCCGGCCCGGCACCGGCCTGAGCCGCCCCGATCGGCAGGCACTGGCCAAGGACGCCGGCCGCCTGCTGCGGGGGCCGGCCCGGCGCCTTTTCCTGCGGCGCGGCCTCACGCTGGGGGGCCTGGCGATGCTGACGGGCTGCAGCGTGACCGACTCCGAGACGGCCGAGTCGCTGCTGATGGCGGTCTCGCGGTTCAACGACCGCGTGCAGGCGTTGCTGTTCGACCCGCAACGGCTCGCGCCCACCTATCCGGAATCGATGATCACGCGGCCGTTCCCGTTCAATGCCTACTACGGGATCGAAAGGGTGCCCCTGGTGGATACCGCCGGCTTCCGGCTGAAGGTCGGCGGACGGGTGCGACAGCCGGGATCCTGGACGCTCGAGCAGCTGGCATCGCTGCCGCAGCAGCAGCAGGTGACGCGCCACATCTGCGTGGAGGGCTGGAGCGCGATCGGCCAGTGGGGCGGGGTTGCGTTCGCGCATTTCCTGAACCGTGTCGGCGCCGACCTCACCTCGAAGTACGTCGGATTCAAGTGCGCCGACGATTACTACGAAAGCATCGACATGCCCACCGCGCTGCACCCGCAGACGCTGCTGACGCTCACCTTTGCGGGCCAGACGCTGCCGCGTCAGTACGGCTTCCCGATGAAGCTGCGGATGCCGACCAAGCTCGGCTACAAGAACCCGAAGCACATCGTCGAGATCTTCGTCACCAACGACTACCCGGGCGGCTATTGGGAGGACCAGGGCTACAACTGGTTCGGGGGCTCTTAGTCCTCGACGAAAGGACCGCTCACCTCGGCAATTGCGCCGCCTCGGCGATGATCCGCTGGACCGTCTGTAGCGTCTCGGCAAAATCAGCGCGGTCGGCCGAGTCTTCGATCTCCGCCCGGCCGAAGATTCCGACCACCGCTCGGCGTCCGATCCGGACTTCGAGGTCAGTCATATCGGGCGCGACCCGGCCATGATGCCAAGTGAAATCGGCGGTCGTGAGGCGCCGCCCTATCTTCGTCACGCCTTCGGTGATCGCCCGCTCGATGGTCTGGATCCCTTTCGAGAATTCGGTTTCCCGCGGCATGTCGCTGATAAGGCGCTGGCGCAAAGCACGCCCAACAAGGGAACGCCTGCGCAACATCAAGGGTGATGACCTTGCTCAAACCGGTTTCATTTTGGTCCTCGCTGTTCTCGCTGCATATCGGAGTTTCCCGACGGAAAAGTACGAGGGCGGCCATGGGATTTCAAACGACCATAGGCATTGAAAAAGACGAAGCTATTTTTTTCAAGGCGATTTTGTGTTTGAAAGTTTCTTTATTCGCTGCCCGAGATGCGGATTTTTTCCCCACGCTCGGCGCTCGCCCTGCGGGGCGTCGAATCGCACGCGCAAGTCTTTGATTTTATTGGTGGGGCCGGTAGGGCTCGAACCTACGCGCTTCGGATTAAGAGTCCGCTGCTCTACCAACTGAGCTACGGCCCCCACGGCGGGACCGACATGATAAACGTCCGCGCGGATCGCGGCGGGCTCGCCTTCGCTCGGTGAGCTACGGCGCGATCGGGCGCAGCGCATGACCGCAATGCCTTTGCCTGCGACCCTCACCCCCTCCCCTCTCCCGCTGCGCGGGCGAGGGGCGATACGGCGTGCCCGTGCGAACTCGTCGAACCTGCGGTTCTCGATCGCCCCTCGCCCGCGCAGCGGGAGAGGGGAGGGGGTGAGGGCCGTTGTCAGGAGCTTTCCTCCCGCAACCAGCGCGCGGCCTGCAGCGCGAAGTAGCTCAGCACGCCGTCGGCGCCGGCGCGCTTGAACCCGAGCAGCGATTCCATCACGACGGTGCGCTCGTCCAGCCAGCCCCGCTCACAGGCCGCCTTCAGCATCGAGTACTCGCCGCTCACCTGGTAGACGAACGTCGGCGCCGCGAACTGGTCCTTGACCCGGCGCACGATGTCCAGGTACGGCATGCCGGGCTTGACCATCACCATGTCGGCGCCTTCCTGCAGGTCCAGGCCCACTTCCCACAGCGCCTCATCCGAATTGGCCGGGTCCATCTGGTAGCTGGCCTTGCTGGATTTGCCCAGGTTCGCCTTGGAGCCGATCGCATCGCGGTACGGTCCGTAGAACGCGCTCGCGTACTTGGCCGCGTACGCCATGATCCTTGTGTAAATGTGCCCGTTCGATTCGAGCGCGTTGCGGATTGCGCCGATCCGCCCGTCCATCATGTCGCTCGGAGCGACGATGTCCACGCCCGCCTGGGCCTGCATCAAGGCCTGCCGGCACAGGATCTCGACGGTCTCGTCGTTGAGCACGTAGCCGCTGGCGTCGGCCACGCCGTCCTGGCCGTGCGTGGTGTACGGATCCAGCGCGACGTCCGTGAGCAGCCCCAGCTCGGGCAGACGGCTCTTCAGCGCACGCACGGCCCGCGGCACCAGCCCTTCGGAGTTGACCGCTTCGCGCCCGTCGGGCGACTTCAGCGACGAATCGATCACCGGGAACAGCGCCATGACCGGAACGCCCAGCTTGGCGCACTCCTCGGCCACCGGCAGCAGCAGGTCGACCGAAAGGCGCTCGACGCCGGGCATCGAGGCAACCGCCTCGCGCCGCTGCTGCCCGTCCAGCACGAACACCGGGTAGATCAGGTCATCGGCGCCGAGTCGGTTCTCCCGCATCAATCGGCGCGAGAAGTCGTTGCGCCGCATCCGGCGCATCCGCACCGCAGGATAGTTTCCAAGGATCTGGGTGGGCTTGGACATTGGCTGGCATTCCGGAATTCGAGCGAAGGAATGATACGCGGCGCCGAACGCCCCTCACGCTGAAAGCATCGCCGCGACCCGCTCGCGCAGCTCCTCGACGCCCTCGCGAGCACGCGCCGAGAACAGCTGCACGGTCACCTGCAGCGGCAGCGTGTGCGCGTGTTGCTCGGCCAGGGCCTGCGCCGATCGGCGCTGGACCGTGTTGATCTGATCGACCTTGCTCAGCAGCAGGTGCAGCGCCGCCGCGTGGTCCGGATCGCGCTGGCACAAAAGCCCGATCAGCTCCCGGTCGGCCGGCATCAGTCCGCGCCGGCTGTCGACCACCAGCACCACGCCGCGAAGCTGCGGTCGTCCTGCCAGGTATCCGCCCACCAGGTCGTTCCAGCGGCGCCGGGTGGCGGCATCGATCTTGGCGAAGCCGTAACCAGGAAGGTCGACCAGGTGACTGGTCGTGGACGGATCGCGCCCGCCGGCGAGCGCGAAAAAGTTCAGGGTCTGGGTCCGCCCCGGCATTTTGGAGGCGTAGGCCAGGCGCGTGCGGTTGGTCAACGCATTGATCGCGCTCGACTTGCCGGCATTGGACCGGCCGGCGAAGGCCACTTCCGGAACCGGGACGAGCCCGGCGCCGTTCAGGCCCCCAAGCTCGGCGATCGAAGTGATATAGCGCGCGGTATCGAATCGGGTGAACATAGCGTGGCGCGCGGGCGAGATGAGGCCGCGAGCCGGCTAAAATGCCGAGCATAAGAGCAACCAGGCCAATACCAGTGACCGAATCGACGATGGAGAGGCTGTTCGTCCCCTCGAACCGTGCGCGCCTGGCGGGCGCCTTCGCTCTGGCTTGCCTGATCGGCCAGGGCGCGGTCGCCCAGCAGCCGGCCGCCGACCCCACCAAGGGCCAGCAGACCGCGAGCCAGGTGTGCGCCGCCTGCCACGCGGCCGATGGCAACTCGACCATCGCCACCAACCCGAGGCTGGCCGGGCAGAGCGCCGAGTACCTGGTCAAGCAGCTGACCGATTTCGCCAAGCCGGCCGGAGACAAAACCGGCCGCGACAGTGCGATCATGGGCGCGTTTGCGATGATGCTGTCGGATGCGGACCGGCGCAACGTGGCGGCCTGGTTCTCGGCGCAGCCTGTGAAGCCCGATGTGGCGCACAACAAGGACAGCGTCGAGATCGGACAGCGAATCTACCGGGCCGGCATTCCCGAGAAGGCGGTTCCCGCGTGCGCAGGCTGCCACGGTCCGACCGGCGCGGGCTTGCCGGTGCTGTATCCGAGGATCGGCGGCCAGCATGCCGAATACCTGACCGCGCAGCTGAAGGCTTTCCGCGAAGGCACCCGCCGCGACAACCTGCCGATGCAGCAGATCGCCTTCCGGCTGGACGACAAGGAGATCAGCGCGGTGGCCGATTTCGCGGCCGGGTTGCACGGCAACTGACGCGGCGGCAATCAACCCTTCGCGAACGCCTCGTTGCCCTGTTGGGTCACGCGCACGAAGGTCGTGCGCTTGGACAATTCCTTCAGGCGGCGCGCGCCCACGTAGGCACAGGCCGAGCGCAGCCCGCCGACGATCTCCTGCACGGTCGGGGTCACATCGCCCCGGTACGGAACCAGCACTTCCTTGCCCTCGGCGGCCCGGTATTCGGCCACGCCCCCGGCGTGGCGGTCCATCGCCGTTTTCGAGCTCATTCCGTAAAAGAGCTGGAAGCGCTCGCCGTCGCGTTCGACCACTTCGCCGCCGCACTCCGCGTGCCCGGCCAGCATCCCGCCCAGCATGACGAAATCGGCGCCCGCGCCGAACGCCTTGGCGATGTCGCCCGGCGTGACGCAGCCGCCGTCCGAGCAGATGTGCCCGCCCAGCC
Organism: Burkholderiaceae bacterium; assembly: GCA_035511515.1. Classification (GTDB taxonomy): domain Bacteria; phylum Pseudomonadota; class Gammaproteobacteria; order Burkholderiales; family Burkholderiaceae_F; genus VBCK01. The sequence continues at coordinate 32,423 of DATKFG010000004.1, forward strand.
CGTGCGCGGCGTCGGCGCACTCGATCACGGCCGACAGCTGCGGGTAGCCGACGCCCGTCATCATCCGCGTCGTGCACACCGAGCCGGGGCCGATTCCGACTTTCACGATATCGGCGCCGGACAGGATCAGCTCTTCGGTCATCTCGCCGGTCACGACATTGCCCGCCATGATGACCAGCTTCGGGTAACGGGCGCGGATGCGCCGTACGAAGGCAACGAAGTTCTGGTGATAGCCGTTGGCCACGTCGATGCACACGTACTCGATCGCGTCGCCGGCGGCGTCGAGCACCTGGTGGAATTTTTCCTCGTCGGCGGGCGTGATGCCGACCGAGAACAGCGCCGCCGACTTGCGCTGCAGGGCGCGGAAGAACTCCAGGTAGCGGGCCGGCTCGTAGTGCTTGTGCAATGCGACCGACAGGCCCTGGCGCTCCAACGCAAGGGCCATTTCGATCGTCCCGGTCGTGTCCATGTTGGCCGCGACGATCGGGATGCCCTGGTACGGCGCGGCCCCGTGGCGGAAGCGGTACTCCCGCTCGATCTGGACATCGGCGCGCGAGGTCAGCGTCGACCGCTTGGGTCGGATCAACACGTCCTTGAAATCCAGCTTGACTTCGTGCTCGATGTGCATGGCAAGGTTCCCTTCAACGTCCGGCTACGGCAGCAGCGACTCGCCCGCCATCAGCTCCTCGATCGTCTCGCGGCGCCGCACGCAGTAGGCCCGGCCGCCGTCGACGATCACCTCGGCGGCGCGGCAGCGACTGTTGTAGTTGCTCGCCATGCTCATCCCATAGGCGCCGGCCGACAGCACCGCCAGCACGTCGCCGGCGCGGATCGCCAGGCGCCGCTCGCGCGCCAGCCAGTCGCCGCTTTCGCAGACGGGACCGACGATGTCGAGCGTCGCAGCCGGCAGCGCCCGTTGCGTTGCGGGCTGCACATCCATCCAGGCGTCGTACAGCGCCGGACGCATCAGGTCGTTCATTGCCGCATCGACGATCGCGAAGTCGCGCTCGCCGCCGCTCTTCAAGCCGATCACGCGCGTGAGCAGCGCTCCGGCCGGCCCCACGATCGAACGGCCCGGCTCGACCAGCACCATCTTGTCGCGATGGCCGCGCGCGTCGACCCGGCGCGTGATCGCGCCGACCCATTGTTGGATCGAAGGCGGTGCCTCGTCCCGGTAGGCGATCGCCAGACCTCCGCCGAAATCCAGGTGGAGCAGCCTGATTCCTTCGCGCTCGAGCTGCTCGACCAGGTCCAGCAGGCGGTCGGCGGTCTGCTCGAACGGCGCCGGTTGCGCAATCTGCGAACCGATGTGGCAGCCGATGCCGACCACCTGCAAGTGCGCATCGGCGCCGGCGCGCCGGTACAGGTCCAGGGCCTGTTCGACCGCGACGCCGAACTTGCTCGATTTCAGGCCCGTGGCGACGTACGGATGCGTGCCGGGATCGATGTGCGGATTCACCCGCAGCGACACCGGCGCGCGCCGGCCGAGCGCGGCGGCGACCCGGGAAACGTCGTGCAGCTCGAATTCGGACTCGACGTTGAAGCTCAGGATGCCGGCGGCCAGGGCCTTCTCGATCTCCGCCTCGGTCTTGCCGACCCCGGAAAACACGACCCGCGACGGCGCCCCGCCCGCCGCGATCACGCGCGCGAGCTCGCCGCCGGAGACGATGTCGAATCCGCTGCCGGCGCGCGCGAGCAGACCGAGCACGCCCAGGTTGGAGCTGGCCTTGACGGCGTAGCAGACCATCGCCGGCCGGCCTTGCAGGGCGCTCTCGTATTGGCGGTACGCATCCAGGATGGCGCGCCGCGAGTAAACGTACAGCGGCGTGCCGAAGCGCTGCGCAAGCTCGTCCAGCGCGACATCCTCGCAGTACAGGCTTGCGGCGCGCCGGGCAAACGGCGCGGCGCCGGAGTCGGTCATGGCTTCGGTTCCGCCGCCGGCGCGGCGGCCGGCGCCGCCGGCGCCCCGGAGGTTTCAGCCGGCGCCTGGCTGGCGGGCGTGGCGGCTGGCGCGGGGCTGGTGGCGGGCTGCGCCGGGGCCGGCGGCGGGGCGGGCTTCGGCTTGGGGTACGGCCAGGCTGCGTCCTTGGGAACGTTCGGCATGAAAAGCGGCCCCTTGACCCCGCAGGCGCCGGTCAGCAGGCCGGCGCAAACTAGAATGCCCACGGCGACGGCTCTCATCCGGACGAATCTAACATGACCGAATCCGAGTTCAACGAACAGGCCGAGTTCACGCTGCGCGCGCTGGAGCTGGCGATCGACGCGGTCGATGCCGGCATCGACTGCATCCGCAGCGGCGGCGTGCTGGGGCTGGAACTTGCCAACGGCACCAAGATCGTCGTGAACACGCAGCTGCCGACGCGCCAGATCTGGGTCGCGGCAAAAAGCGGCGGACATCACTTCGCCCACGACGGGGCCGTATGGCGCGACACGCGCGACGGAACGGAGCTTTTTGCGGCGCTGTCCCGGCTCGTATCGGCCCAGGGCGGCCACGCGGTGGTGCTCAGCCAGAAATAGCCCCCCAGCCGATGTATGGCTGGCGCGGGCGAGGGGCGATACAGCGTGCTCCGGGAAGGACTTCACACCTGCGGTGATCGGTCGCCCCTCGCCCGCGCAGCGGGAGAGGGGAGGGGGTGAGGGCCGTCAGAACACGTTCTCGCCGCGCTTGACCTGCTCCGGCACCGGCGCCTCGTCCAGTCCGAGCGAAGCGAGCCCCTGACCCGGCTGGAACTGCTCCAGGTAGTACTCCCCGTCGATCGTCACCACGCCCGGGGGAGGCTCCCGATCGATCAGCGGCAGACCCTTGAGCGCGGAGGCCATGTAGTCGAGCCAGATCGGCAGCGCCAGGCCTCCGCCCGTTTCGCGTTCGCCCAGGTTGCGCGGCTGGTCAAATCCGATCCACGCCACGGCCACGATGCCGCCGCCGTAGCCGGAGAACCACGCGTCGTGTGAATCGTTGGTGGTGCCGGTCTTGCCCGCTACATCGGAGCGCCCCAGGCTGGATGCGCGCGCGCCGGTGCCGTAGCGGGCCACGTCGCGCAGCATGCTGTCCATGATGAAGGCGGTGCTGGCGTCGACCACCCGCAGCGCCGAGTCGCCGGCGACCTTCGGCGAGGCTTCCATCATGACTTTTCCGCCGGCGTCGGCCACCCTCGTGATCAGGTAGGGGCTGACCTCGAATCCGCCGTTGGCGAACACGGCATAGGCGCCAAGCTCCTGCCACGGGGTGACCGACCCCGCGCCCAGCGCCATCGTCAGGTACGCCGGGTGCCGTTCCGGATCGAATCCGAAGCGGCCCAGGTACTGCTGCGCGTACGGCGGCCCGATCTGCTGCAGCACGCGGATCGACACCATGTTCTTGGACCGGGCAAGGCCCTGCCGCAGCCGGATCGGGCCGTCGTACTTGCCATCGAAGTTTTTCGGATCCCACACCTGGCCGCCGGTCTGGTCCGGGTCCAGCATCAGCGGCTCGTCGTTGACCAGGGTGCTGGTCATCAGGCCCTTTTCGAGTGCGGCGGCATAGATGAACGGCTTGATGCTGGAGCCGGGCTGCCGCCAGGCCTGCGTGACATGGTCGAACTTGTTCAGGTTGAAATCGAAGCCGCCCACCAGCGCGCGCACCGCGCCGTCGCGCGCATCGCTGGCGACGAAGGCCGACTCGACCTGCGGGATCTGCACGATGGCCCAGCTGTCCTTGCCGATGCGCGCCAGGCGGATCACCGCGCCCGGCACGATCCGCTTCGCCGCTGGGGCCCGGGGTGCCAGCGATGCGGCTGCAAAGCGCAGGCCCTCGCCCTCGACCCGGACGACCTGGCCGTCGGAGAAGGTCGCGCGCACGAGTTTCGGCGATGCTTCCAGCGCGACCGCTGGAGTCATTCCGTCGATCTCGGTGGCGTCGGTCAGGGCCTCATCGATGCGCTGCTCGCGCGCTGGACCCTCGGGCGGCAGCTCGATCAAGCGCTCCGGTCCCCGATAGCCGTAGCGCCGGTCGTAGGCGATCACCTGGGCGCGCACGGCCTCGTAGGCGACCTGCTGGTCTCCGCTGGAGATCGTGGTGTAGACGTTCAGTCCGCGCGTATAGGTCTCGTCGTGGAACACCGCGAACACCAGCTCCCGGGCCAGCTCCGCCGCGTATTCGGCCCGCACCCGCGAGTGGGCCAGGTTGGTGATCGCCGCGGCTTCGGCGCCCCGCACCTTCAGCTCGGCCGCCACCGCCTGGTCGAAGTCGGCCTTGCTGATGTAGCCCAGGGCCAGCATGCGCGACAGCACGTGGCGCTGCCGCACGCGCGCCCGGTGCAGGTTGGCGTTCGGGTTGTAAGCGCTGGGTGCGGCCGGCAGCCCGGCCAGCAACGCACACTCACCCATCGTCAGATCGCCCAGCGCCTTGCCGAAGTACGTCTGCGCCGCGGCGGCGAAGCCGTACGCGCGCTGGCCCAGGAAGATCTGGTTGATGTAGACCTCCAGGATCCGGTCCTTCGGCAGCGATGCTTCGATCTTGTAGGCGAGCGCGATCTCGTACAGCTTGCGGATGTAACTGCGTTCCGTGCTCAGGTAGAAGTTGCGCGCGACCTGCATCGTGATCGTGCTGCCCCCCTGGCCGCGCCGTCCTGATATCGCGTTGGCCACCGCCGCACGCGCCAGCCCGACGAAGTCGACGCCACTGTGGCGGTAGAAGCTTTCGTCCTCCGCTGCCAGGATCGCGTACTTCAGATGTTGCGGAACTTCGCGGATCGGAACGTAGCTGCGTCGTTCTTCGCCGAACTCGCCCAGCAGCACTCCGTCGGAGCTCCAGATCCGCAACGGAATCTTGGGCCGGTAATCGGCCAGGGAATCGATCGGGGGCAGGTTCGAGTAGGCAATCGCGAACATGAAGATCACCAGCAGCAGCGCGCACGCCGCCGCGGCTGACCCCAGCAGCGCCGACCAGGCCACCAGGCGACCCCAGGGCGAGCGAAACCACCCCCGCACATGCTGCAGCGCGCGGCCTGGCTTCGAGACGGGTTCGGCGCTCACCGCGGGGTCGGTGATTTCTGGTAAGTCGGTAAGGAACGGGTGCCCGGAACCGCCCTAGAGGGCGCCGGCGCAGGGGCGATTTGACTAGGGCGTACTGCTAACCGGCGGCCGTAATTATAGGTTGCCGGTTCGCAATGCCGGCGCGCGGTGCACCAATCTGCGATCAAGAAAGCGTCTCTATTGACGAATGTGCCGTAAAACCGCTGCTGTTCACCTGTTCGAAGGGCTTGTGCGGACTTCCTAAAGGTTGTTAGCATCTTAAGGCGGTTATCTGAAGAAATAGCGGTAAAGGGTCGAAACATAAAGGAAAATGGGGGCGGTGGAGACCTTTACGCGCACAGGCCGTTGGTTCGGACAGCACTGGATCAAACAGGTTCAAGCTTCCGGGCTGTGCCCCTTCATGGTTAAGTACGTTTAGTGCGGGAGCGTTGCATTGGCCTTCGATCTGCCGTTCTTCTCGTCCAAGACACCGCCGCTTATCGGGCTGGATATAGGCTCCTCCAGCGTTAAGCTGGTTGAGTTGTCAGATCCGGGCGGGGGCGTGCTGCGGCTTGAACGATACGGCATCGAACCGATTCCGCGGGGCGCGGTGGTCGACGGCAATATCGACAAGATCGAAATCGTGGCCGATGCGGTCAAGCGTGTGTATCGCCGCTGCGGCTCGCGCATCCGCAACGTGGCCTTGGCGTTGCCGGCGTCGGCCGTGATTACCAAGAGAATTGCGTTGCCGGGCAACCTGCGAGAAGAAGAAATGGAGATGCAGGTCGAAAGCGAGGCCAACCAATACATTCCGTTCGCACTCGAAGAGGTCAGCCTGGACTTCCAGGTGATCGGTCCGATACCGAACTCGCCCGAAGACGTCGAAGTGCTGATTGCGGCCTCGCGCAAGGAGAAGGTCGAGGACCGGATGGCAGTGGCGCAGGCGGCGGGGCTCAAGCCGATCGTGATGGATGTGGAATCGCTGTCGTCGCGCGCGGCGCTGCTGCGGCTGGTCGACCAGCTGCCCAGCCACGGCGAAGGCCTCGTGATCGCCGTCTTTTACATGGGCGCCAACACCACCAGCGTCAGCGTGATCCTGGACGGCGAGGCCATTTACGAGCGCGAGCAGCCCTTCGGCGGCCAGCAGCTCACCGGGGATATCGCGCGCGCCTACGGCGTGCCGGCCGAGGAGGCCGAGCACAAGAAGCGCAGCGGTGATCTTCCGGCCAATTACGAGAGCGATGTGCTCAGGCCCTTCATCGATACGGCCACCACCGAGATCACGCGCGCGCTGCAGTTCTTCTTTACGTCGACCCCCTACACACGCGTCGACCAGATCATGCTGGCCGGCGGCTCCTCGGTGCTGCCGGGCCTGCCCGAAGCGCTGATGGAGCGGGCCCAGGTGCCCACGTCGGTGATCTCTCCGTTCAAGGGGATGGAGATCGCCGGGGGCGTGCGCGAGAAGCAGCTGCGGCTGGACGCGCCGGCGCTGCTGACTCCCTGCGGGCTGGCGATGCGGAGGTTCGAGCCGTGATCGTCCGCGTCAACCTGCTGCCGCATCGGGAACAGAAGCGGCAGCGTCAGAAGCAGGCGTTCTATCTGATGACCGGGCTGAGCGTGGTCGCAGGAGCCGTGCTCGTGCTGCTGGTGTGGTCGGTGCTGGAGGGCTATCTGGACACCCAGAAAGGCCACAACAAGCTGATTGCCGACGAGAACCGGCGGCTGGATGCGCAAATCAAGGAAATCGCCACGCTGCGCCAGGAGATCGAGGCGCTGCGGGCCCGGCAGAAGGCGGTCGAGGACCTGCAGGCCGACCGCAACGAGCCGGTGTACCTGCTCGACGAGCTGACGCGCCAGACGCCCGAGGGCATCTATCTTCGCTCGATCCGGCAGGAGGACCGCAAGGTCACGATCGCCGGCTGGGCCGCGTCCAACGAGCGGGTGTCCGAGTTCCTGCGCAACCTGACCAACAACGGCCGCTACGTCGAACGCCCCGAGCTGATCGAGATCAAGCTCGCAGGGGCAAGCCCGGACGGCATCCAGCGCCGCCTGTTCGACTTCTCGATGAATTTCTACATGAAACCGAGCAGCGAGCTGCCTGCCAGCGCCGCCGCCGGTGCACCCGCCGCTCCGCCCAAGAAGGGCTGAGGCGCCCCGCCCCAAGGACACCATGGCGACAACCGCCCCTCAAAATTGGATGGCCCAGTTTCGCGGCCTATCGCTCGACAACGTCGGCACCTGGCCTTTGCTGCCGAAGCTTGCGCTGTGGGTCGCGGTGGTGATCGCGTGCGCGGTGGTCGGCTGGTTTGTCGTGTGGAACGATCAGCTCAATCAGCTGGACCAGCTGCGCCAGCAGGAAGCGACGCTGAAGGACCAGTACCGGCTCAAGATCCAGCAGGCCATCAACCTGGAGGAGCTGCGGCGCCAGAAGGAACAGGTGAACCAGTCGGTGCTGACGCTGGAGAAGCAGTTGCCGAGCAAGGCCGAGATGGACGCCCTGTTGTCGGACATCAACCAGGCCGGAATCGGCCGCGGGCTGCAGTTCGAACTGTTCCGGCCGGGGCAGGTCGTGCTGAAGGACTACTACGCCGAGCTGCCGATCACGGTGCGCGTATCCGGTCGCTACCACGACCTGGGCGCGTTCACCAGCGACATCGCCAATCTGCCGCGGATCGTGACGCTGAACAACTTGAACGTTCAGACGACCAAGACGCCGACGCTGTCGCTCGATGCGGTGGCCAAGACCTTCCGCTACCTGGACGAAGACGAAGTGGCCGCTCAGCGCAAGTCGCGCGCCGGACCCGCCAAGGCAGGTGGCAAATGAGGTTCCCTGCTTCGCGCTGCGCGCTTCGCAGGGCAGGCCCCGCTTCGCGCTGCGCGCTTCGCAGGACAGGCCCCGCTTTGCGCTGCGCGCTTCGCAGGGCTGCGATCGGCGCAGCCGTTGCGCTGCTGGCCGCGTGCGGCACCTCGGACGAGAGCGAGCTGAAGACCTGGATGAACAGCGTGAAGTCGTCCACCCGCATCACCACGCAGCCGGTGCCCCCGCCCAAGGATTTCACGCCGTTCGTGTACGACAGCGGCGGCGCGGTGGAACCGTTCGACCCGCAGAAGATCCTGATGGCGGTGGCGCGCCAGGCGCAGGCGCGCGCCAGCGCGAGCGCCGTCAAGCCCGACCTGGACCGGCGCCGTGAAGTGCTGGAGGGCTTTCCGCTGGATCAGATCCGCATGGTCGGGATGATGCGGCAGGGCGGCATCAACGTGGCCCTGCTGGAGACCAACGGGTCCACGCACATCGTACGGGTTGGAAATTACCTGGGGCAGAACTTCGGCGTGGTGACGCGCATCACCGAAACGGAGTTGGTGCTCAAGGAGATCGTTCAGGACGCCGCCGGAGAGTGGGTGGAGCGCCCGGCCAAACTAGAACTGCAAACCGTGGCCATCGGGCCGCAGCAGGGGAGCAAGCGATGAAGGCCTCGTTCAGTCGAATTCTACGGAACGCTCACGTGGTCGCTGTGCTGGCGGGTTTGATCGCCGCCGCCGGCGAGCCGGCCTTCGCACAGGAAGCGGCAGGATCCAACAGCATCGAGCGGATCGACGCGACTCAAACCAGTACCGGGGTGTTCCTGACCATACAGCTGAAGGAGCCGTTGACGGGTGCCCCGACCAATTTCTCCGTTACCAATCCGGCACGCGTCGCGATCGACCTGCCGCTGACGGTGAACAACCTGGGCCGCAGCTCGGTGGAAATCAACCAGGGCGATCTGCGCTCGGTCAATGTGATCCAGGCGGTGGGACGCTCGCGCGTCGTGCTGAACCTGCGCGTCCCGCTCAGTTATACGGTGACGGCGCAGGGCAACACGGTGCAGGTCACCCTCGGGACCAAGGGCGAGACGGCAACCTTCCCGCCGCCGCAGCCCGTTGCGCCGGCCGGCACCACCACGGCAGGCGCAGGGCCGGCCGGGGCCACTCCAACGATGCCGGCAGCTGCAGCGCCGGTGGCAGCGGCAGCGCCGGGGCCGCGCACGATCCGCAACGTCGACTTCCGCCGCGGCGCGGTCGGCGAGGGACGCGTGGTCGTCGATTTGAGCGATCCGACCACCAGCGTCGACATCCGGCAGCAGGGCCAGCAGATCCTGGTCGACTTCTTGAACACGAGCGTGCCCGAATCGCTGCGCCGGCGCCTGGACGTGACCGATTTCGGCACGCCGATCGCGCAGGTCAGCACGACGCAGCAGGGCAACAACGTGCACATGGTGATCGAGCCGCGCGGCCTGTGGGAGCAGAACGCTTACCAGAGCGACACGCACTTCGTGGTCGAAGTAAAGCCCGTCAAGGAGGATCCCACGCGCCTGTTCCAGGGCACGCGCCAGGGTTACCAGGGCGAGCGGCTGTCGCTGAATTTCCAGAACGTCGACGTGCGTTCGCTGCTGCAGGTGATCGCCGACTTCACGAACCTGAACATCATCACCAGCGACTCGGTGCAGGGCGCGATCACGCTGCGGCTGAAGGACGTGCCGTGGGACCAGGCGCTGGACATCATCCTGCAGTCCAAGGGTCTGGACATGCGCAAGAACGGCAACGTGATCCTGGTGGCCCCGCGCGACGAGCTGGCCACCAAGGAGAAGCTGGAACTGGAAGCGCGCAGCCAGATCCTGGAACTGGAGCCGTTGCATACCGAGAATTTCGTCGTCAATTACCAGAAGGCAGACGACGTGCGCAAGATGCTGGTCGACGAGAAGCAGCGGATGCTGTCCAAGCGCGGCAGCGTGGTGGTCGACCCGCGGACCAATCAGCTGTTCGTTCAGGATACGAACGCGCAGCTCGAAGCGGTGCGGCAGCTGATCTCGCGGATCGACATTCCGGTGCCTCAGGTTCTGATCGAGGCCCGCATCGTCGAGGCCGACGACGAATTCAGCCAGGACATCGGCGCCCGCCTGGGCATTGCCCACTTCGGGCCCCATACCTGGGTCAACAGCGGCGCCGGCTCCAGCTTTTCGCCGCTGCCGCCGGGCACGACCACCTGCCCGACCGGCCTGAGCATCATGTGTATCAACGGGTTCCAGATCACCAATCCGAACTTCGTGAACCTGCCGGCGGCGGCGTTGAACGGCTTCAATCCGGGCAGCGTCGGCCTGACGCTGTTCAACAGCCAGGTGTCGAGCGTGCTGAACCTGGAAATCAGCGCGCTCGAATTGGACGGCCGCGGCAAGGTGATTTCCAGTCCGCGGGTGGTCACGGCCGACAAGGTCAAGGCCTCGATCGAACAGGGCAACGACATCCCGTACCAGACCAACACGCAGCTCGGAGGTCCCGGTCAGATCCAGTTCCGCAAGGCGGTGCTGCGGCTGGAGGTGACGCCGCAGATCACGCCGGAGGGCTCGATTTTCCTGGACGTGAAGGTCAACAAGGACACTCCGAGTGCCACCGTCAGCGGCAGCGGCGGCATCGCGATCGACACCAAGAACGTGACCACCCAGGTGCTGGTCGAAAACGGCGGAACCGTGGTGCTGGGCGGCATCTACCAGCAGACCGAGCGGGTGACGACGACCGAGATTCCGTGGCTGGGTGAGCTGCCCATTGTGGGCGTGTTCTTCCGCGACCGCGCCAAGGTCAACAACCGCACCGAGCTTCTGATCTTCATCACGCCGCGCGTGATCTCCGACAAAGTGACGCAGGCGGCGCGCAGCTGAGTCAACTGCAGCATCCGGCCCGCACGTCCATCTTCCTGATTGGAATGATGGGGGCCGGCAAGAGCACGGTGGCGCGCCTGCTCGCGGCCGGCTGCGGCTTCGAGTTCATCGACTGCGATCGGGAGCTCGAGCAACGCGCCGGCACCTCGATCCAGCATATGTTCGAGCTCGAGGGCGAGGCCGCCTTCCGGGAGCGCGAATCCCAGCTGCTGGAGGAGTTGACGCAACGCTCGCGCGTGGTGCTGGCGACCGGGGGCGGCGCCGTGCTCAGCGCCGACAACCGCCAGATGCTGCGCTCGCGAGGCCTGGTGATCTACCTGCAGGCCTCGGCCGAAGAGATCGCGCGCCGCACGCGCGCCGATGCCAGCCGGCCGCTGCTGCAGGTTGCCGACCGCGACACCCGGATCGAGCAGCTGCTGCAGGAGCGCGGGCCGCTGTACCGGCAGACCGCGCACCTGATATTCCGCTCGGTCGCCGCCAATCCGCGCCGCCTGGTCGCCCGCCTGCAGGCCAACCCGCAGGTCGCCGCGGTGATCTGCTGCAAAGAGGCGTAGCGCGCCGCTCAAGGAGACCCCTCAAGTTGAGGCAAGGCGCCCGCGCACCCGACCCAGGAAGGGCCGTTTTTGCAGCAGGTCTGTCGCCGGCGGATAAAATGCACCGCATGCAGCGCGTCACGGTCGAACTGGCATCGATTCCTTACGACATCTGGATCGCCCCCGGGCTGATCGGGCGCCTGGATGAGTTTGTCGGGCCGCTGACGCCGACCTCGATTCACATCGTCACCAACACGGTCGTGGCGCCGCTGTACCTGGAGCCCGTTCAGCGCGCCTGCGCGCGGGTGGCGCCAACCTCGCCGTGCACGATCGAAAATGGCGAGACCGCCAAGAACCTCGCCACCGCCGGTCAGGTGATCGATGCGCTGGTCAGGGCCCGCGCCGACCGTGGCAGCGTGGTGGTTGCGCTCGGCGGCGGCGTGGTCGGCGACATCGCCGGCTTTGCGGCCGCGGTGTACATGCGCGGAGTGCGGGTGGTGCAGGTGCCGACCACGCTGCTGGCGCAGGTGGACTCCTCGGTAGGCGGCAAGACCGGCGTGAACCACCCATCGGGCAAGAACCTGATCGGCGCTTTCCATCAGCCCGCGGCCGTGGTCTCCGACAGCTCGGTGCTGCGCAGTCTGCCGGCGCGCGAACTGTCCGCGGGACTGGCCGAAGTGCTCAAGCACGGGTTGCTGGCGGACGACGAGTATTTCGATCGCACGGTACGCGATATGCCGGCACTGCTGGCGCTGAACGACGAGGCCCTGGCGAGCGCGATTGCGCGCTCGTGCCAGATCAAGGCGCGCATCGTCGGGCGCGACGAGCGCGAACGCGGCGAGCGCGCGCTGCTGAACCTCGGACACACGTTCGGGCACGCGATCGAGGCGCTGACCGGGTTTGGCCGCTGGCTGCACGGCGAAGCCGTGGGCTGCGGGTTGTGCCTGGCCGCCGACCTGTCGTCGCGGTTGGGCCTGATCGGGAGCGCCGAGGTCGATCGCGTCAGCGACGCGGTGTCGCGGGCGCGTTTGCCGGTTCGGATCGAGGGGCTTTCGAAGGCCGCCGCGCTCGATGCGATGCGCGGCGACAAGAAGACGTTGGCGGGGCGGATCCGCTTCGTGCTGCTGGAGCGCATCGGCCGCGCCGTTCAGCGCGAAGCGGCCGATGCGCTGGTCGAGTCGACGCTGGAGGCGGCGGGCTACCGGTGATTCCGAGCGAGGACTGGCTGGCGCCGTATGCGGCGCGCTCGTCGCAGTCGCGCGGGCGCCGCTACCCGGAACCCGAAGCGGCCACGCGTACCGCCTTTCAGCGCGACCGCGATCGGATCATCCACAGCACCGCCTTTCGCCGGCTCGAATACAAGACCCAGGTGTTCGTCAATCACGAGGGCGACCTGTTCCGCACGCGGCTGACCCACTCGCTGGAAGTCGCGCAGATCGCGCGCTCGGCCGCGCGCAGCCTGCGGGTGAACGAGGACCTGGTGGAGGCGATCGCACTGGCGCACGACCTGGGGCACACGCCATTCGGGCACGCCGGGCAGGACGCGCTGAACGAGTGCATGCAGCCGTTCGGCGGCTTCGAGCACAACCTGCAGTCGCTGCGCGTGGTCGACGAGCTGGAGGAGCGCTACGGCGCGTTCGACGGATTGAACCTGTGCTTCGAGACGCGCGAGGGCATTCTGAAGCACTGCTCGCTGGAAAACGCGCGTCGGCTCGGCCCGGTGGCCGAGCGTTTCGTATCCAGACGTCAGGCAAGCCTGGAGGGTCAGGTCGCGAACCTGGCCGACGAGATCGCCTACAACAACCATGATGTCGACGACGGTCTGCGATCTGGACTGATAGTGACCGGGCAGCTCGAAGGGATTCCGCTCGTAGCGAGACATTCGGCCGAAGTCAGATACCGGTTTCCGAATATTGGCGAGCGGCGCGCAGTGCATGAAACTGTCCGTCGGATGATCAACACCTTAGTAGTTGACCTTATTGAAGAGACGCGGCGCCGCATTACGCTGGCGGGGGTCGAGGCGGTCGATGATGTTCGCGCAGCGGGCCCGCTGGTAGGGTTCTCGCCGCAGACTCTGACCGAAGCGGAGGTGTTGAAGAAGTTCCTGCGAGAGCACTTGTACCGGCACCCTGAGGTGATGCGGATGACGGCCAAATCCCGAAGGATCGTGCGCGAATTGTTCGACGCGTTTCACCAGGAGCCGGGACTGCTTCCGGCCGATCACCAGGTGCGCGTGGCCGAGCAGGGTGCGCGCGCAATTGCCGACTACATCGCAGGAATGACTGACCGCTACGCGATCCGGGAGCACCGACGGCTGTTCGCGATCGGGTAACCGGTCGGAGCGGGACAACGGGCGCGGCGCAGCAAGCAACTGGCATCGGCTTCAGAAGGTAGGTAGCACCATGGCCCGACTCCCCCGCCTTTCAGTGCCCGGATACCCGCACCTGCTGGTTCAGCGCAGCGTGGCGGGCCAGCCGGCCTTCCTGGCCGAAACGGACTATCAGTTCATGCTGAGCGAGCTGCGCAGCCTGAGCCGCCGGCACGAGGTAGAGATCCACGCCTATGCGCTGATGCCGGATCAGTTCCATCTGCTGGTGACGCCGTCGGACGGCCGCTCGCTGAGCCTGGCGATGCAGGCGCTCGGGCGCCGCTACGTGCGCGACTTCAACCGGCGCCACGAGCGCGGCGGAACGCTGTGGCAGGCGCGCTTTCGCTGCACCGTGATCGACCCGAACCGGTTCCTGCTGCCGTGTGCGCTGTTCGTCGAACTGGGACCGGTGCGCACGCAGTACGTGACCAACGCGACCCTCTACCCGTGGTCGAGCCTTCCGCACCACGTGGGGCTGCAGCTCGATCCGGCCATCACCGAGCACGCCGAGATGTGGAAGCTCGGCAATACGCCGTTCGAGCGGCAGGCCCAATATCGGCGGCTGGCCGATGCCGGGTTGGCGGAACCCGAGATCACGCGTATCCACAATGCGGTCGAACACGGGTGGGCGCTGGGAGACGGCTTGTTCCTGCGGGAGCTGTCCACCAAGACCGAGCGGCGCCTGGCACCCTTGCCGGTCGGACGCCCGCGCCGGTCCACCGGTAATTCCTCTGGCAACGAAGCCCACTGAGGGGTTGCGGGACAGTGGTCGCCCGCTCGGGCCCGCCACAACCGATCACAGTTTGAGACGACCTGCTTTGTAAAAGCGGCACCCGGTCGCACCCAGCGGCACACGGGTCTCGAGCAGGGGCCATTTTAGATATGACCCCATTTTTTTGGTCCGCGGCGGCCGACACCGAATTACAGGGTCTGTCCCCAATTTAGTTCCGTTGAGACCCATGATGCAATGCATTACATTGTTTCCTGGCGACTTTCCGGCCGTTGGTGGCCGCTCGGGAGGGGTCGATGCACCTGCCGTCGGACGACGGCGCGATCGAGGCCGCGCAGCAGCATGGGCTGTATTCGACCCGCTTTGAGCACGACGCCTGCGGCGTCGGATTCGTCGTCAATATCAAGGGCAACCGCAGCCATGCGCTGATCGAACAGGCGCTGCTGATCCTGCGCAACCTGGATCACCGTGGCGCCGTGGGCGCCGATCCGCTGTACGGCGACGGCGCCGGAATCCTGATCCAGATCCCGGATGCGCACTACCGCGAGGAGCTGTGCCAGCAGGGCGTGAAGCTGCCGCCGCCGGGCGAATATGGCGTCGGAATGATTTTCCTGCCGCGCGAGCACGCCTCGCGCCAGGCGTGCGAGCAGGAGCTCGAGCGCACCGTGCGCGCGGAGGGCCAGGTCGTGCTGGGCTGGCGCGACGTGCCGGTGGACCGCGATATGCCGATGTCGCCGCGCGTGCGCGAGCGCGAGCCCGTGATCCGGCAGATCTTCATCGGCCGCAGCCCCGACATCATGGTGCCCGACGCGCTGGAGCGGAAGCTGTACGTGATCCGCAAGGCGGCCAGCCACAAGATCCAGGCTCTGAAGCTCAAGCACGGTCGCGAGTACTTCGTGCCGTCGATGTCCACCCGCACCGTCGTCTACAAGGGGTTGCTGCTGGCTGACCAGGTGGGCCGCTATTACCGCGACCTGGCCGATGCGCGCGTGGAGTCCGCCATCGCGCTGGTGCACCAGCGCTTCTCGACCAACACGTTTCCCAGTTGGGAGCTGGCCCATCCGTACCGGATGATCGCCCACAACGGCGAGATCAACACGGTCAGGGGCAACTTCAACTGGATGCGCGCGCGCGAGGGCGTGATGAGTTCGCCGGTGCTGCGCGACGACCTTCGAAAACTGTACCCGCTGATCTACGAGGGCCAGTCCGACACCGCCTGCTTCGACAACGCGCTCGAGCTGCTGGTGATGGCGGGCTATCCGCTGGCGCACGCGATGATGATGATGATCCCGGAGGCCTGGGAGCAGCACACGCTGATGGACGAGAGCCGGCGCGCCTTCTACGAGTACCACGCCTCGATGATGGAGCCGTGGGACGGCCCCGCCGCGATCGCGTTCACCGACGGCGTGCGCATCGGCGCCACGCTGGACCGCAACGGACTGCGGCCGGCGCGCTACGTGATCACCGACGACGATATCGTCGTGATGGCCTCCGAAGTGGGCGTACTGCCGATCCCCGAATCCAGGATCGTGAAGAAGTGGCGCCTGCAACCCGGCAAGATGTTCCTGATCGACACCGAACAGGGCCGCATCATCGACGACACGGAGCTCAAGGCTCAGCTCGCGGCCGGCAAACCGTTCAAGGAGTGGATCCGGCGCATTCGCGTGCGGTTGGACGAACTGCCCACGCGGCCCCCCCTCACCCCCGGCCCCTCTGCGGCAAGCGGGAGAGGCGAGAAACTGCTTGTGGAAGAGGGCAGCAGTTCCTCCCCTCTCCCGCTTGCGGGAGAGGGGCCGGGGGTGAGGGCGTCCGCCACACTGCTCGATCTCCAACAGGCCTTCGGCTACACCCAGGAGGATGTCCGGCTGCTGATGGTGCCGATGGCGACCGACGCCGAGGAGCCGGTCGGGTCGATGGGCAATGACACGTCGCTGCCGGTGCTGTCGGAGCGCGACAAGGTGCTGTACGCGTACTTCAAGCAGATGTTCGCGCAGGTGACCAATCCCCCGATCGATCCGATCCGCGAGCAGCTGGTGATGTCGCTGGTGAGCTTCGTCGGCCCCAAGCCGAACCTGCTCGACATCAACAACATCAACCCGCCTATGCGCCTGGAAGTGACCCAGCCGGTGCTGGACCACAAGGACATGGCCAAGATCCGCTCGATCGATGCCTACACGTCGGGCAAGTTCCGCGCCTACGATCTGGACATCTGCTACCCGATCGGCTGGGGACCCGAGGGCGTCGAGGCGCGCCTCGCGTCCTTGTGCGCACAGGCGGTCGATGCGGTGCGCGCCGGCTACAACATCCTGGTTGTCAGCGACCGGCGCCTGGACGCGGACAACGTGGCGATCCCTGCGCTGCTGGCGACCAGCGCCCTGCACCAGCACCTGATCCAGGCCGGGTTGCGCACTTCCACCGGGCTGGTGGTGGAGACCGGCTCGGCGCGCGAAGTGCACCATTTCGCGCTGCTGGCCGGCTACGGCGCCGAGGCCGTGCACCCGTACCTGGCGATCGACACGCTGCAGGCGCAGTTCGGCCACAGCCCGGACGGAGTCGACCCCGACAAGGCGGTCAAGAACTTCATCAAGGCGATCGGCAAGGGGCTGCAGAAGGTGATGTCCAAGATGGGCATCTCCACCTACATGTCGTACTGCGGCGCCCAGATCTTCGAGGCGGTCGGCCTTTCGGCCGACTTCGTCGACAAGTACTTCCACGGCACCACCAGCAGCGTCGGCGGGGTCGGGCTGTTCGAAGTGATGCAGGAAACGGTGCGGATACACCGCGGCGCCTTCGGCGACGACCCGGTGCTGGCGCACATGCTCGACGCCGGCGGCGAGTACCAGTACCGCGTGCGCGGCGAGGAGCACATGTGGACTCCGGACGCGATCGCCAAGCTGCAGCACGCCGCGCGCGCCAACAACTACCAGACCTACAAGGAATACGCGCAGATCATCAACGATCAATCGCGCCGGCACATGACGCTGCGAGGCCTTTTCGAGTTCAGGCTGGACCCGTCGCGCGCGATGCCGATAGCCGAGGTCGAGCCGGCCGCCGAAATCGTCAAGCGCTTCGCCACCGGCGCCATGTCGCTGGGCAGTATCTCGACCGAAGCGCACACCACGCTGGCGATCGCGATGAACCGGATCGGCGGCAAGAGCAACACGGGCGAAGGCGGCGAAGACGCGCGCCGCTATCAGCAGGAGCTGCGCGGCCTTCCGATCCGCACCGGCGACACCGTGGCCTCGGTGCTCGGAGCCGACCGCGTGGTGGTCGACATTCCGCTGAAGGACGGCGATTCGCTGCGCTCTAAGATCAAGCAGGTCGCTTCGGCCCGCTTCGGCGTCACGGCCGAATATCTGGTTTCGGCCGACCAGATCCAGATCAAGATGGCGCAGGGCGCCAAGCCGGGCGAGGGCGGCCAGTTGCCGGGCCACAAGGTGTCCGAGTACATCGCCAAGCTGCGCTATTCGGTGCCTGGCGTGGGGCTGATCTCGCCGCCGCCGCACCACGACATCTACTCGATCGAGGACCTGGCGCAGCTGATCCACGACCTGAAAAACGCCAATTCGAGGGCCGCCATCTCGGTCAAGCTCGTCTCCGAGGTGGGGGTGGGCACCGTGGCGGCCGGGGTGGCCAAGGCCAAGGCCGACGGCGTGACCATCGCGGGCCACGATGGCGGCACCGGGGCGTCGCCGTTGTCGTCGATCAAGCATGCCGGCACGCCCTGGGAGCTGGGCCTGGCCGAGACGCAGCAGACGCTGGTGCTGAACCGGCTGCGCGGCCGCATCGCGGTTCAGGTCGACGGCCAGTTGAAAACCGGGCGCGACGTGGCGGTCGGGGCGTTGCTGGGCGCCGACGAATTCG
This sequence comes from Burkholderiaceae bacterium, assembly GCA_035511515.1. Lineage (GTDB taxonomy): Bacteria > Pseudomonadota > Gammaproteobacteria > Burkholderiales > Burkholderiaceae_F > VBCK01. Next base: position 50,600 of record DATKFG010000004.1, read on the forward strand.
GATTTGCCACGGCCCCCCTCGTGGCCGAAGGCTGCATCATGATGCGCAAGTGCCATTTGAACACCTGCCCGGTCGGCGTGGCCACGCAGGACCCGGTGCTGCGCAAGCGCTTCAAGGGCCAGCCGGAGCATGTGGTCAACTACTTTTTCTTCGTCGCCGAGGAAGTGCGCGAAATCATGGCGCAGCTGGGCGTGCGGCGCTTCCAGGACCTGATCGGCCGCAGCGACCTGCTGGACGTGCGCCACGGCGTGGAGCACTGGAAAGCGCGCGGACTGGACTTCTCGCGCATCTTCTACCGGCCGCCGATGCCGCAGGAGGTGGCGCGCTTCAAGTGCGAGGAGCAGGACCATCGGCTCGGCGGGGCGCTCGATCACAAGCTGATCGAGAAAAGCCGACCGGCGCTGGACAACGGCGAGCGGGTGAGCTTCATTCATCCGATCCGCAACATCCACCGCTCGGTCGGAGCAATGCTGTCGTCGGAAGTTGCGCGCCGCTTCGGCCACCAGGGCCTGGCCGACGATTCGATCCACATCCAGCTTCAGGGAACGGCCGGCCAGAGCTTCGGCGCCTTCCTGGCGCACGGCATCACGCTGGACCTGGTCGGCGATGCGAACGACTACACCGGCAAGGGCCTGTCAGGCGGCCGCGTGATCGTGCGCTCGCCGAACGATTTCCGTGGATTCGGTCCCGAGCACATCATCGTCGGCAATACGGTGCTGTACGGCGCGATCGCCGGCGAGGCCTTCTTCAACGGCGTGGCCGGCGAGCGCTTTGCGGTGCGCAACTCCGGCGCCTGCGCCGTGGTCGAAGGCGCGGGCGATCACTGCTGCGAGTACATGACCAACGGCACCGTCGTCGTGCTCGGCGGCACCGGTCGCAACTTCGCCGGAGGCATGTCGGGCGGCATCGCGTACGTGTACGACGAGCGGGGCGATTTCGCATCCCGCTGCAACACCTCGATGGTCGCTCTGGAGCCGGTGCTGTCGGCGCCGGAGCAGAAGGCCCGCGTGGACGAGGCGATCTGGCATTCGGCCGGACAGGGGCCGATGAGCGACGAATTCATCCTGCGCGAGCTGATCGAGAAACAATTCCGCCATACCGGCAGCTTCCGCGCCAAGGAAATCCTGCAGGACTGGGAACGGATGCGCGGCCGCTTCGTCAAGGTGTTCCCGCACGAATACCGGCGCGCCCTGACGCAGATGGCCGAGGCGCGGCGGGCGGCGGAGGCGGACAGGCTGGCGGCATAACCGCCCTCACCCCCTCCCCTCTCGCGCTTGCGCGGGCGAGGGGCGATACCGGGTGCCCTTGTGACGCTCGGTCGCCCCTCGCCCGCGAAGCGGGAGAGGGGAGGGGTGAGGGTGAGCAACGGAAGAATTTGAATCCAAGAAAGCCATGGGCAAGACCACCGGATTTCTGGAGTACGCGCGGCTGGAGGAAGCCGCCGAGCACCCCGAGCAGCGCCGCGCCCACTGGCGCGAATTCATCGCGCCGCTGGCCGACGAAAAGGCGGCGGTGCAGGCGGCGCGCTGCATGGATTGCGGCATCCCGTTTTGCAGCACCGGCTGCCCCGTGAACAACGTGATTCCGGACTTCAACGACCTGGTGTACCGGAAGGACTGGCAGCAGGCGCTCGATGTACTGCACTCGACCAACAACTTTCCAGAATTCACCGGGCGCGTATGCCCGGCCCCGTGCGAGGCGGCCTGCACGCTGAACATCAACAGCGACCCGGTCGGAATCAAGTCGATCGAGCACGCCATCATCGACCGTGGCTGGGCCGAGGGCTGGATCCTGCCCGAGCCGGCGACGCGCAAGACCGGGCGGCGCGTGGCCGTGGTCGGCAGCGGCCCGGCGGGCCTGGCGTGCGCGCAGCAGCTGGCGCGTGCGGGTCACGCGGTGACCGTGTTCGAGAAGAACGACCGGATCGGCGGGCTGCTGCGCTACGGGATACCCGATTTCAAGATGGAGAAATCCCACATCGACCGGCGCGTTGAGCAGATGATCGCCGAAGGCGTCGAATTTCGCACCGGGATCCTGGTCGGCGGCACCGGCCAGGCAGGCGTGCTGGGCCCCGGCGTCACCTGCCTGGGGCAGGACTGGATCTCTGCGGGCGAGCTGATCGAAGGTTTCGACGCGGTGGTGCTGGCCGGCGGGGCCGAGACGCCGCGCGATCTGCCGGTGCCAGGCCGGCAGTTGGCCGGCATCCACTTCGCGATGGACTTTCTGCCCCAGCAGAACCGGATCGTGGCGGGCGACCGCGTGCAGGGCCAATTGACGGCTGCCGGCAAGCGCGTGGTGGTGATCGGGGGCGGCGACACGGGTTCCGACTGTGTCGGTACCTCGAACCGGCAGGGCGCCCGTTCCGTCACGCAGTTCGAGCTGCTGCCGCAGCCGCCCGAGGCCGAGGACAAGCCCCTGATATGGCCCTACTGGCCGGTGAAGCTGCGCACCTCGAGCTCCCAGGAGGAGGGCTGCGAGCGGGACTGGTCGGTGGCGACCAAATCGTTCAAGGACGACGGCCAGGGACGGGTTGCCTCTCTGATCGCGGTCCGTGTCGAGATGCGCAAGGATGCGAGCGGGCAGATGAGGTTTGCCGAAGTCGCCGGCTCGGAATTCGAGGTTCCGGCCGAGATGGTGCTGCTCGCGATGGGGTTCGTGGCGCCGGTGGCCTCGGTGGTGCAATCGTTCGGCGTCGAGACGGACTCGCGCGGCAACGCGCGCGCCGTCGTCGAGGACGGTCCGCGCGGCCAGCGCGCGTATGCCACCAGTGTGCCGAACGTATTTGCGGCCGGCGACATGCGTCGCGGGCAGTCGCTGGTCGTGTGGGCGATCCGCGAGGGGCGCCAGTGCGCGCGGGCGGTCGATGAATTCCTGATGGGCCGCACCGAACTGCCCCGGTAGCACGAATGTTCAATCAGAAGGGCCGAGCCGAAAACCCAGGCCGGCGGTGTGCGACAATCGCGCCCGCAGTCGTTTGAGCGACCCCTTTTCTCATCTGCTGGTCGTTGCAAGTTGCAACGATCGAACCCCGCACCTTGACAACCGACAACCTGGTCCAGATCGACCA
>DATKFG010000005.1:0-8602 GCA_035511515.1 Burkholderiaceae bacterium
GAGATGGTGATGCCGGGGGACAACATCAAGATGGTGGTGACGCTGATTTCGCCCATCGCGATGGACCAGGGGCTGCGCTTTGCGGTGCGCGAGGGCGGCAAAACCGTCGGCGCCGGCGTCGTCGCCAAGATTTTGGAGTAAAGGGATAGGGTTGCCTGGAGAGGGCTTTGGTTGCAATCGTGACCATGAACAGGCATCACGGCTTGCTAGGGGTATAGCTCAACTGGCAGAGCGTCGGTCTCCAAAACCGAAGGTTGGGGGTTCGATTCCCTCTGCCCCTGCCATGTTTGCGAAGGTCTGATGAACAAGACGGACGTACAGACGATTTCGGGTACCGCCGACAAGGTGCTGGTCGGCATCGCGCTGATGCTGGTGCTGGTCGGCGTGGTGGGCTTCAGCTTCTGGGCCGAGCAGCCGATGGTGCTGCGCGTTGCGCTGCTGCTGGGCGGGGTGGTGCTGGGACTGGTCGTGGCGTGGTTCAGCGAGCCGGGCAAGCGGTTCATCGCGTTCGCGCACGAGGCCTACGAAGAGGCCAAGCGCGTCACCTGGCCGACCCGCGACGAGACGCTGAAGACGACCGCCGTCGTGTTCGGGTTCGTCGGCGTGATGGCCGTGTTTCTGTTCCTGGTGGACAAGGCGGTCGAGAAGGTCTTGTACGACTGGGTGCTCGGGTGGAAATGATGAATACGACATCGACCGATACCGCGGGAGCGCCGGAGGCGGCACCGGCGGCCGGCGCGCACGGCGCCGCCGGAAAGCGCTGGTACGTGGTGCATGCCTACTCGGGCATGGAAAAGAGCGTGGCGCGCGCGCTGCAGGAGCGCATCGATCGGGCGGGCCTGCAGGCGCACTTCGGCCGGATCCTGGTGCCGACCGAGGAAGTCGTCGAGATCAAGGGCGGCAAGCGGGCCATTACCGAGCGGCGGCTGTATTCGGGCTACGTGCTGGTCGAGATGGAGATGGCCGACGAGGCCTGGCACCTGGTGAAGACGACGCCCAAGGTGACCGGGTTTCTCGGAGGCACAGCCAACCGCCCGTCGCCGCTGTCGCAGCGCGAGGTCGATGAGATCCTGCAGCGGATGCAGGAGGGCTACGAGAAACCTCGCCCGAAAGTGCTGTTCGAGGTGGGCGAGATGGTCCGGATCAAGGAGCCACCGTTTACCGATTTCAACGGCAACGTCGAGGAAGTCAACTACGAAAAGAACCGGCTGCGCGTATCGGTGACGATCTTCGGACGGTCAACGCCGGTGGAGCTGGAGTTCAGCCAGGTCGAGAAGGTCTAGCCAGGAGCCAGTCGTGGCAAAGAAGGTCGTCGGTTACATCAAACTGCAGGTGCCGGCCGGCAAGGCGAACCCGTCGCCACCGATCGGTCCTGCGCTCGGGCAGCGTGGCCTGAACATCATGGAGTTCTGCAAGTCGTTCAACGCGCAGACCCAGTCGATGGAGCCGGGCCTGCCGATCCCGGTCGTGATCACGGCGTTCGCGGACAAGAGCTTCACGTTCGTGATGAAGACGCCGCCCGCCACCGTGCTGATAAAGAAGGCGGCCAGGGTTGAAAAAGGCTCGAGCAAGCCCCATACAGATAAGGTGGGCAAGATCTCCCGCTCCCAGGCCGAGGAGATCGCCAAGGCCAAGATGCCGGACCTGACGGCGGCGGACCTGGATGCGGCGGTCAGGACGATCGCCGGATCGGCCCGCAGCATGGGCATCACGGTGGAGGGTCAGTGACATGAGCGGCGTATCGAAGCGCACGCGCCAGATCCGCGCCAAGGTGGAGCGCAACAAGGTCTACCCGGTGGCGGACGCGCTGAAGATCGTGAAAGAGACGGCAACGGCCAAGTTCGACGAATCGATCGACACGGCCGTGGTGCTGGGCATCGACTCGAAGAAGTCCGACCAGACGGTGCGTGGCTCGGTGGTGCTGCCGGCCGGAACCGGCCGGTCGGTGCGGGTGGCGGTGTTCGCCCAGGGCGCCAAGGCCGAGGAAGCGCGCGCTGCCGGCGCCGACCTGGTCGGGTTCGACGACCTGGCGCAGAAGATCAAGGGGGGCTTTCTGGAGTTCGACGTCGTGATCGCCTCGCCGGACGCCATGCGCGTGGTCGGCCAGCTCGGGCAGATCCTGGGTCCCCGTGGGCTGATGCCGAACCCCAAGGTCGGCACCGTCAATGCGGACGTGGCGGCGGCGGTACGCAATGCCAAGGCCGGTCAGATCCAGTTCCGGGCCGACAAGGCGGGCATCGTGCACTGCTCGATCGGGCGGGCGTCGTTCGAGACCGATCTTTTGCGCACCAATCTGGCCGCATTGATCGACGCCTTGCAGAAGGCCAAGCCCGCATCGGTCAAGGGAATCTATTTGCGCAAGCTGGCCGTGTCCTCGACCATGGGCGTGGGCGTGCGGGTGGACCCGTCGAGCCTGAATGCCTGAGCGTGGAACGGAGCTTTTAGGGGATTGGGAACGACGCTAACCAGTGCTTCTCTAACCAGGAGTCGATCGGCCCGCTTCAGGTGCGGGTCATCTCACAGGCTTTGGGCTGCCGCCCCGCCAAGCCCTCCGAAGCGCGAAGCGCCAAGGAGGGGAGACGGTGCGGTTGCTGTCAAAGACCGCCGGGGCTTGCCCTCCGTAGCGCCGCAAGGCGCGAAGGAGGGCCGCTTAATCGGAGCGTCCGGATCATCGGAGTTCCGCCCAGCGCAGACGGCGCAGTCGAAGGAAGCGGTTGTGTTGCGCGGACCCGTCCTCGCCCGTGGGGCACCGGCGGGCCCCTGTGACTCGAAGGCTTCTCAGCGGACGCCGGTTCATGAACCGGTGCGAGGCGTGAGCTGAGCACCTTTGAGTGGAGCCAGTACCGTGGCGTTGACCAGGCAGGACAAGGCCGTGAAGATCGAGCAGGTGTGCGCGATGGTGGCGCGCGCCAAGGCGATCGTGGTGGCCGAAAACCGTGGGCTGAACGTGGAATCGGTCACCCGCCTGCGCCGTCAGGCGCGCAGTCAGGGTGTCCAGTTGCGTGTGTTGAAGAACACCCTGGCGCGCCGCGCCGTGACCGGCACTGCGTTCGCCGGGCTGGCCGACCATCTGGTCGGCCCGCTGCTCTACGGCATGGGTCCGGATCCGGTGGCGGTTGCCAAGGTCCTTTCGGTGTTCGCCAAGGACAACGACAAGCTCGTGCTGAAGGCGGGCGCGATGGCCGACTTTGTGATGGACGACAAAGCGGTCAAGGCGCTCGCCACGATGCCGAGCCGCGAGGAGTTGCTGGCGAAGCTGATGGCGACCATGCAGGCGCCGGTGGCGCAATTGGTGCGCACGCTGAACGAGGTTCCGGCCAGGCTGGTACGCACGCTGGCAGCGGTGCGCGACGCGCGCCAGCCGGCCTGAGTCCGATTCCCGACACACGACACAACCGAACCGAACAGGAGTAGGCGAAATGGCACTTTCGAACCAGGAAATTCTCGACGCGATCGCCGCCAAGACCGTGCTCGAGATCAGCGAATTGATCAAGATGATGGAGGAAAAGTTCGGCGTCTCGGCTGCCGCTGCCGCGGTGGCCGTGGCGCCGGCGGCCGGCGGCGGGGCTGCCGCGGCGCCGGCCGAGGAACAGACCGAATTCAGCGTGATGTTGATGGAGGCCGGGCCCAACAAGGTCAACGTGATCAAGGCGGTGCGCGAGCTCACCAGCCTGGGGCTGAAGGAAGCCAAGGACCTGGTCGACGGTGCGCCCAAGCCCGTGAAGGAGGGCGTGAACAAGGCCGACGCCGAAGCCGCCAAGAAGAAACTGGAAGACGCCGGCGCGAAAGTGGAGGTCAAGTAGGAAAAGGGCTTGTATGCCCCAGCGAAAGTTGTGAATGCCGCGGGGGGTGCTCGAGGGGGGACGCAGTCCTCCCTCGAAGCCGATCCTCCAGACGAAGTCTTCGAATTCCGCTCTGCGCCAGCAGAGCGGAATTCAAAGACTTCCGGATGAGCGAAACGTCGAACCGATCGGCGCTGCACGGGATTGGATCCTGTGCGGCTGCGCTCGTCCCTAACGCCGGTCGTGCCCTGGCGGCCGGCAAGAGCAAGTGACCAAGCGGAGCATTCATGCCCTACTCCTTCACCGAGAAAAAACGGATCCGTAAGAGCTTTGCGAAGCGGCCGGCCGTGCAGTCGGTGCCATTCCTGCTGGCGACCCAGCTGGAGTCGTACGCGCAGTTCCTGCAGGCGCAGGTGGCGCCCTCGCAGCGGACCGTGGTCGGTCTGCAGGCCGCGTTCGAGTCGGTCTTCCCGATCTCCAGCCACAACGGGATGGCGCGGCTCGAGTTCGTCGGTTACTCGCTGGGCGATCCGCCGTTCGACGTGAAGGAATGCCAGCAGCGGGGCCTGACCTATGCCTCGCCGTTGCGCGCGAAGGTGCGGCTGGTGATCATGGATCGGGAAGCCTCCAAGCCGACCGTGAAGGAGGTCAAGGAGCAGGAGGTCTACATGGGAGAGATCCCGCTGATGACCTCGACCGGCTCGTTCGTGATCAACGGCACGGAGCGGGTCATCGTGTCGCAGCTGCACCGCTCGCCGGGCGTGTTCTTCGAGCACGACCGCGGCAAGACGCATTCGTCCGGCAAGCTGCTGTTCTCCGCGCGCGTGATCCCCTACCGCGGCTCCTGGCTGGACTTCGAATTCGACCCGAAGGACATCCTGTATTTCCGGGTCGACCGGCGCCGCAAGATGCCGGCCACGATCCTGCTGAAGGCGCTCGGGCTGAACAACGAGCAGATCCTGGCGCATTTCTTCGCGTTCGACAGCTTCGAGCTGTCGCCGACGACCGGTGGCCGGATGGAGCTGGTGCCCGACCGGCTGCGCGGCGAGATCGCGCGCTTCGACCTGGTCGATCCGAGCGGCAAAGTCATCGTCGCCAAGGACAAGCGGATCAACGCGCGGCACATCCGCGACATGGAAGCGGCCGGCATGACGCGGGTCGACGTGTCGGAAGACTACCTGCTGGGCCGGGTGCTGGCGACCGCGGTGGTCGATCCTCAGACCGGCGAGATCCTGGCCCACGCCAACGACGAGCTGACCGAAGACGAGCTCAAGAAGCTGCGCGCGGCCGGGGTGCGCGACATCCGCACGATCTACATCAATGACCTGGACCAGGGCGCGTTCATTTCGAACACGCTCAGGATCGACGAGACGGCCGACCAGCTGTCGGCGCGGATCGCGATCTACCGGATGATGCGCCCCGGCGAGCCGCCGACCGAGGACGCGGTCGAGACGCTGTTCCGGCGCCTGTTTTTCGACGACGAGACCTACGACCTGTCGCGCGTGGGCCGGATGAAGGTCAACAGCCGCCTCGGGCGCGACGAAATCACGGGCCCCCTGGTGCTGACGCACGAGGACATCATCGACACGATGAAGATCCTGGTCGAGCTGCGCAACGGGCGCGGCGAGATCGACGACATCGATCACCTGGGCAACCGGCGCGTGCGCTGCGTCGGCGAGCTGGCCGAAAACCAGTTCCGGGCCGGGCTGGTGCGGGTCGAGCGCGCGGTGCGGGAACGGCTGGGACAGGCCGAGACCGAGAACCTGATGCCGCACGACCTGATCAACAGCAAGCCGATCTCGGCCTCGATCCGCGAGTTCTTCGGATCCTCGCAGCTGTCGCAGTTCATGGACCAGACCAACCCGCTGTCGGAAATCACCCACAAGCGGCGTGTTTCGGCCCTTGGACCGGGCGGATTGACGCGCGAGCGCGCCGGTTTCGAGGTGCGCGACGTGCACCCGACCCATTACGGGCGCGTGTGCCCGATCGAGACGCCCGAAGGCCCGAACATCGGCCTGATCAACTCGATGGCGCTGTATGCGCGCCTGAACGAGTACGGGTTCCTGGAGACGCCGTACCGGCGCGTCGAAACCGGCGGCGTGGTGACCAACGAGATCCTGTACCTGTCGGCGATCGAGGAAGGAAAGTACGTGATCGCGCAGGCCAACGCCCCGCTCGACCAGGCCGGCCGCTTCACCGACGAGCTGGTGTCGTGCCGCCAGAACGGCGAGTTCGTGCTGCACACGCCGGACCGGGTCGAATTCATGGACATCGCGCCCAGCCAGATCGTCTCGGTGGCGGCCTCGCTGATCCCGTTCCTGGAGCACGACGACGCCAACCGCGCGCTGATGGGTTCGAACATGCAGCGCCAGGCGGTGCCCTGCCTGCGGCCGGAAAAGCCCCTGGTGGGGACCGGCGTGGAGCGCACGGTCGCAGTGGATTCCGGAACCACGGTGCAGGCGCTGCGCGGGGGCGTGGTCGATCACGTCGACGCCAACCGGATCGTGGTGCGCGTGAACGAGGACGAGAACGTCACCGGAGAGGTCGGCGTCGATATCTACAACCTGGTCAAGTACACGCGTTCGAACCAGAACACGAACATCAACCAGCGGCCGATCGTGAAGAAAGGCGACCAGATCGCCAAGGGCGACGTGATCGCCGACGGCGCTTCGACCGACCTGGGCGAGCTGGCGCTCGGCCAGAACATGCTGGTCGCGTTCATGCCGTGGAACGGCTACAACTTCGAGGACTCCATCCTGATCTGCGAGCGGGTGGTGGCCGACGACCGCTACACCTCGATCCACATCGAGGAGCTGAACGTGGTGGCGCGCGACACCAAGCTCGGTCCCGAGGAGATCACGCGCGATATCTCCAACCTGTCCGAGTCGCAACTGGCGCGGCTGGACGACTCGGGGATCGTGTACATCGGAGCCGAGGTGTCGGCGGGCGATACGCTGGTGGGCAAGGTCACGCCCAAGGGCGAGACCCAGCTGACGCCGGAAGAGAAGCTGCTGCGCGCGATCTTCGGCGAAAAGGCCTCGGACGTGAAGGACACCTCGCTGCGGGTGCCGTCCGGGATGACCGGAACCGTGATCGACGTTCAGGTCTTCACGCGCGAAGGCATCCAGCGCGACAAGCGCGCCCAGCAGATCATCGACGACGCGCTCAAGAGGTACCGGCAGGACCTGAACGATCAGCTCAGGATCGTCGAGACCGACGCCTTCTCCCGGATCGAGCGGCTGCTGCTGCGCAAGGAAGCCACGGGAGGGCCGCGCAAGATCGCCAAGGGCACGGTGATCACGCGCGAGTACCTCGAATCGCTGGAGCGTTACCACTGGTTCGACATCCGACTGTCCGACGAGACGGCGGCCGCGCAGCTGGAGGCGCTGAAGGAATCGATCGAGACCAAGCGCCGGCAGTTCGACCAGGCCTTCGAGGACAAAAAGAAGAAGCTCACGCAGGGCGACGAGCTGCCGCCGGGCGTGCTGAAGATGGTCAAGGTCTATCTCGCGGTCAAGCGCCGCCTGCAGCCTGGCGACAAGATGGCCGGGCGGCACGGCAACAAGGGCGTGGTCTCGCGGATCGTGCCGATCGAGGACATGCCGCACATGGCCGACGGCACGCCGGTGGACATCGTCCTGAATCCGCTGGGGGTGCCGTCGCGGATGAACGTCGGCCAGATTCTGGAGACCCACCTCGGGTGGGCCGCCAAGGGCCTGGGCGCGCGCATCGGCGAGCTGGTGCGCACCGCCCAGATCGCGCAATGCCGCTCGTTCCTGCGCGACGTCTACAACAAGTCGGGCAAGAGCGAGGACATCGACCATTTCACCGACGAGGAGGTGACCGAGCTGGCCGAGCAGTTGAGCGGCGGCGTGCCGTTCGCAACGCCGGTGTTCGACGGCGCTTCCGAGCGCGAGATCCGCGCGATGCTGGAGGCGGCCTATCCCGAGGACGTCTCGGGCCGGCTTCAGCTGTCGCTGTCCCGCACGCAGGCGACGCTGTACGACGGGCGCACCGGGGAGGCGTTCGGTCGGCCGGTCACGGTGGGCTACATGCACATGCTGAAGCTGCACCACCTGGTCGACGACAAGATGCACGCGCGCTCCACCGGGCCGTACTCGCTGGTGACCCAGCAGCCGCTCGGAGGCAAGGCCCAGTTCGGCGGGCAGCGCTTCGGCGAAATGGAAGTTTGGGCACTGGAGGCGTACGGCGCCTCCTACACACTGCAGGAGATGTTGACCGTGAAGTCCGACGACGTGAACGGCCGCACCAAGGTTTACGAAAGCATCGTCAAGGGCGAGCACTCGATCGAGGCCGGCATGCCGGAATCGTTCAATGTGCTGGTCAAGGAGATCAGGTCCCTGGGTATCGATATAGACCTGGAGCGTGAATGACGCCGCAGGCGTCATTCACGCGGAAGGCCCTCCGTAGCGCGCAGCGCGAAGGAGGGTCCTACCGATCTGAATCCGGCCCGAATGGGAGAGAAGCATGAAAGCGCTATTGGATCTGTTCAAGCAAGTACAGCAGGACGAGCAGTTCGATGTGATCAAGATCGGGATCGCGTCGCCCGAAAAGATCCGCTCGTGGTCGTTCGGCGAGGTCAAGAAGCCCGAGACGATCAATTACCGCACCTTCAAGCCCGAGCGTGACGGCCTGTTCTGCGCCAAGATCTTCGGGCCGATCAAGGATTACGAGTGCCTGTGCGGCAAGTACAAGCGCCTGAAGCACCGCGGCGTGATCTGCGAGAAGTGCGGGGTCGAAGTCACGCTGTCGAAGGTGCGGCGCGAGCGCATGGGTCACATCGAGCTCGCCTCGCCGGT
>DATKFG010000006.1:0-7897 GCA_035511515.1 Burkholderiaceae bacterium
GGGGGCGCCGACCCTCGCGCTCACTGCCGGCATCACTTCGCGCGCGAACAGCGTCACATTGAACGCTCCACCTGTCACTCCGTTTCCCCCAGGTTACTCAGCCGCAAGCTGCAGCATGGCTCCTCCTGGGGGCCAAGCTCGCCCGCTCGTGGCGACGTCGAGAGGTGCGCCAGTCGACGTTGCGGCCACTGCGAGCAGATTCCGCGCTGAACCGCTGCGCCGCGCGCCTTTTCCATTGATACTTGTGCACCCCTGCCGGGTCATTCCGGGCTCGGTTACAGACTTCGGCCAACTGCCGCGACGTGAACGTCGATGACGCCCTATCCGCGAGCGTGCTCGGCGCCGGAATCGCCGAGTTCGATTCCGTTTCCCTGGCACCACGCGCGCAGCGCTGCGCTCGTTTCGGCTTGCTCGAACTCGTACCACTGCTGGAGCACGCTTCGATCGGCGAGGAGGATCTTCAGGCGGCTGTACGCGCCCTTGCGCCTGAAGAACGCCGCGACTTCCTCGGTATCTGCGGGCAGTCGCTCCTGAACGAATCGCTCGACGAGTCGAATGCCGAGATCAGTTCGTTCTTACCCGGAACGGCCAGGTACCCGATTGTCGAAGGGGCCAGCGACTCTGACGAACTCGAATGTGTTCATCAGCTCGTAGAATTTGACGGCGACAGTCGCGGTTCGCCCCCGGTTGATGCATGCGGCCTGGCAAGCGATCCGGATGATACGGCCGCTGCCCGTTGGTCCTTATGGCTGGGTCCCGACGCGCTACGGTAGCCCTCCTACGCCAAGGCTTCGGAGGGCACCCTGCTGCGCGCTACACAGCGTCGAACCCTGCGTAGCGCGCGGCGCGCAGCAGGGTGGTGGAGACGAAGGGGATCGAACCCTCGACCTTCGCATTGCGAACGCGACGCTCTCCCAGCTGAGCTACGTCCCCACGCACGGCATTTTACCGAGCGGAAGGGCCCCCGTCCAAGGGGCGCCGCCGAAGCGATACACTGCGCAGCCTCGTCGGCGGGGGGCCGGACAGGCCATGAAATACACACAGGATTTCTGCGACCGCGAGTACAACATACGCGCGCACGTGCCGGAGTACCCGGCCATATTTTCCCGGTGGGCTGCACAGGGAGCCGCGACCCGCAGCGTGCACGCCTGCCTGCTCGATCTGGCCTATGGCGACGAGCCGGCGGAACGGCTAGACATTTTTCCGGCGCGCGAGGAGCCATCGCCGCTGCTGATCTTCATCCACGGCGGCTACTGGCGATCGATGGACAAGTCGGATTTTTCCTGGATCGCGCCGAACTTCGTCCGGCAGGGCGTCAGCGTCGCGCTGATCAACTACGGGCTGGCGCCGCGCACGCCGATCGAGGACATGGTGCGGCAGACGCTCGCGGCGATCGCCTGGCTGTACCGGAAAGCGGACCACTACGAGATCGACCGCGACCGCATCAGCCTGTGCGGCCATTCGGCCGGCGCTCACCTGGCCGCCATGTCGATGGCGGCGCTGTGGAACGTCTTCGGAGAGGATTTGCCGGCCGATCTGGTCAAAGGGGCGCTGGCGATCAGCGGTGTGTACGACCTGGAGCCGCTGGTGCACGCCTCGTTCCTGAACGTCGACCTGAAACTGAACCGCGAGCGCGCGGTCCGTCTTTCCCCGGTGAGCTACCCGGCCCGGGCTGGGGCGCGCCTGATCACCGCGGTCGGCAGCGCCGAATCGTCCGAGTTCGCCCGGCAAACGGCGCTGATCGGGCAGCACTGGGGGGCGAGCCGGGTGCGCGACGTGCCCCTGCCCGGCTGCAACCATTACGAAGCGATCGAGGCGCTGCCCGATCCGGCCGGCCCGCTGTTCGATGCCGCGCTCGATCTGGTGCGGCGATGAGCGCGCCGACGCGGGCCGCAGGTTTCAGGCCGGGATTCCCAGCGCCACGGTCCTGGCCTTCACCAGCGCGTGCAGCACCCGGGTCGACGGCACCGGCACGCCGGTGAGCTCGGCCAGCTCGATCACCGCTCCGACGATCGCCGCCAGTTCCAGCGGGCGGCGCTGCTCCAGATCCTGCAGCATCGAGATGCGCGCGGCACCGAGCTGCCGCGCCACGTCGATGCGCTGATCGATCGTCAGTCCGATCGAAACGCCCAGACGCCCGGCCACTTCAATGCCCTCGCGCAGCACGTCGCGAATCACGACCAGCACCTCGTCATCGCCGCAGATCTGATCCATCCGGTACCCGGTCAACGCCGCCACCGGATTGAAGCTGAGGTTTCCGATCAGCTTGGTCCAGATGTCGCGGCGGATCAGGCCCGAGACCTCGCAGTCGAAGCCGGCCGCCTGCAGCGCCGCCGCGATCCGGCGCAATCGCTCCGAATCGGATCCATCCGGCTCACCGACGATCAGGCGCCGCCCGGCAGTGTGCTGCACCCTGCCCGGCTGCAGCACCTCGGCGGCCAGGTGCACCACGCACCCGACCACGCGCGCCGCATCCAGCCCGGCCTGCATCGCCCCGTCCGGATCGAGCGAGCGCAACCGCATGCCCTCATACGGACCGCCGGAGCGGTGGAAGTACCACCACGGCAGGCCGTTCAGCGCCGGCAGCACCGCGGTGTCCGCGCCGAGCAGCGGCGCAAGCGACGGCAGCATGCCGGCCACCGAATAGGCCTTCAGCGCGATCACGACCAGGTCCTGCGGGCCGAAATCGGACGGATCGGCGCTGGCCGGCAGGCGGAACGTCCCGGACCGCGGACCGACCCGGTCGACCAGCTGCAAGCCCTCGCGGCGGATCGCCTGCAGGTGCTCGCCGTGCGCGATCAGGCAGACCTGCTCGCCGGCGGCCGACAGCTTGGCACCGACCGTTGCGCCGATCGAGCCGGCGCCGACCACGCACACCCTCACGTCGGCCGCACGCTACCGCAACGCCTGCTCGACACGCTTTTTGTCCCAGCCGGGTGCCACCAGCTCGATGAACGCATAGACGAATCCTCGCAGATAAGCGCCCTGTTTGACCGCAAGTCGCGCCGTGTTGTGGCCGAACAGATGCCCTCCGCATTTGACGGCGACCAGGCCCTCCGAAAGGTTCTCGGTTGCCAGGTCCGCGACAATTCCCACCCCCATGCCCGCGAGCACATAGGTCTTGATCACGTCGGCATCGATGGCCTCGAGCACGACCGACGGCTCGATCGCGGCCGCGGCGAACGCCTGGTCGATCCGGCTGCGGCCCGAAAAGTGCGACTCGTACGTCACGATCGGGTATTTGGCCAGCTCCTTGAGCGTGAGCCGCTCCGGATGCCGGGCATAGCGCTCGAGCGGGTGCGGCGCCTTGACGACCACCACGTGGTCCCAATCGAAAACGGGAATCGATTTCAGCCCGGGCGTCTCCGCCAGCGTCTCGGTGGCCATCCCGATATCGGCCTGGCCCGCCGCCAGCATGGCGGCGATCTGCGGCGGGTTGCCCTGCAGCAGCTTGACCCGGACCTGCGGGTAGTCCTGAGCAAACCGCTGCACGATGGGGGGCAGCACGTAGCGCGCCTGCGTGTGCGTGGTCGCCAGACGCAGCGTGCCTTCGGGGCTGCCCGCGTAGTCGCGCGCCAGCTTTTTCAGGTTGTCGATCTCGGTCATGATGCGCTCGGCCGCGTCGAGCACCTGCTGGCCGGGCGGCGTCAGGCCCAGGATGCGCTTGCCGTGCCGCGCGAAGACCGACACGCCCAGCTCCTCCTCCAGCTCGATGATCGCCTTGGACACGCCCGGCTGCGACGTGTGCAATGCCTTGGCCGCCGCGGTCAGGTTCATCTTCTGCCGCACAGCCTCGCGCAAGTAGCGGAATTGTTGGAGATTCACGTCAATCAGTATATCGGCAGGCAGATCAGGGTCACGACTTTGGGCATCCAGCGTTCATAATATGAGCTTCGATTCGGGACCGGGTGCATGAAACTCGAACAGGCCGCGACACTGCTGGACGAACAGGCGATCTGCCTGGACGTGCTCCTCGAAAAATACGCAAAGGGCGACGAAAAGACGGCCGACGAGGTGCGCCGGCGGGTCGCCCGCGGCCTGGCGGCGGTCGAAAAACCGCAGCTGCGCGAGCACTGGGAGCAGCGCTTCTACGAAACGATGGTCGCCGGCTTCATTCCGGGCGGACGGGTTAACTCGGCCGCGGGCACCGAGATCTCGGCCACGCTGATCAACTGCTTCGTGCAGCCGGTCGGCGACGCCATCAGCGGCGTGAACGACGGCGTGCCGTCGATCTACCTGGCGCTGAACCAGGCCGCCGAGACGATGCGCCGCGGCGGCGGCGTCGGCTACGACTTCTCGCTGATCCGGCCGCGCGGCGCGCTGGTGCACGGCACGCATTCGCGCGCCAGCGGACCGCTGTCCTACATGCGCGTGTTCGACAAGAGCTGCGAAACGCTCGAATCGGCCGGCAGCCGGCGTGGGGCCCAGATGGGCGTGATGCGCTGCGACCATCCGGACATCGAAGAGTTCATCAACGCCAAGCACGACGGAACGCTGTCGAACTTCAACATGTCGGTGGCGGTGACCGACGAGTTCATGCGCGCCGTCGACAGCGACGGGCACATCGATTTGTGGCACGCCGCCGAGCCGTTCGACAAGGAAGGCGCCTCGCGCCGCCCCGACGGCACCTGGACCTACCGGCGCGTGCGGGCGCGCGACCTGTTCGATCAGATGATGCACTCGACCTACGACCATGCCGAGCCGGGCGTCGTGTTCATCGATCGGGTCAATCGGGACAACAACCTGTCGTACTGCGAGGCGATTGCAGCGACCAACCCGTGCGTTCCTGCGGACACTTGGGTCATGACCAGCGATGGCCCGCGCCAGGTCGCAGACCTGATCGGAGAGGCGCACTGCACGATCGTCAGTGGACAGCGGCATCCGTCTGGCTCGCAGGGTTTCTTTGCGACGGGGCACAAGCCACTGGTCGAACTTAGCACCCGCGAGGGATTCAAACTGCGCCTGACGGCAGATCACAAGGTCCGCCGAATTCAGGACGCAACGCGGTACAGAGAGAGCGCAGAGTGGTTGGAGGCAGGCAAGCTTGTGCCCGGAGACCGAGTCTCGCTTCACAATCATCGCGAGCTCTCCGGGTGGCCGGGGCGCGGGACTGAAGCTGAAGGTTACCTTCTCGGATTTCTGGTCGGCGATGGATCATTGAAGCAAGACGGCTCTGGCGCTGAACTGGCGGTATGGGCGCCGGCGGCTGCCGTTTCCAACGGAGTGCCTGTCGTGCCCCTCGGCGCTCGTGCGCTGATGGACGCGGCAAGTGACGCTATCGGAACCCTGCACCACCGATCGGACTTGTCTGGATGGCATCAGGTCGCCGGTCAGCCCCAGTGGCGGCTGAATTCGGCACCGCTGCGGGATCTCGCACAATCGTTTGGTTTGCGAGCGGGGGCCAAACGACCCGGCAAGGCGATTGAGCAGGCGTCCGCCCCGTTCTATCGTGGTTTTCTCCGTGGCCTGTTCGACACCGACGGATCGGTTCAAGGTTCGCAAGACAAAGGCATCAGTGTTCGCCTGGCGCAGTCGGACCTCGAAACGCTGGAGTGCGCGCAACGAATGCTGTTGCGACTCGGAATTGTCGCAACGATCTATGCGGAGCGTCGCTCGGCGGGTTTCAAGATGCTGCCGGACGGCCGCGGAGGAGCGCGTGAGTATCCGATTCGGGCACAGCACGAACTCGTAATCGCCAACGACAACCTGATTCGCTTCGCCGATATCGTGGGTTTCGCCGACTGCGAGAAGCGCGCTCGTCTCGACAGGTCGCTCGGAGCTTACCGCCGCAACGCCAATCGCGAACGGTTCTGGGTCACCGTCGACGATGTGGCCGAGGTCGGATCGGCCCCGGTCTTTGACGTTCAGGTGCAAGATGTTCACGCCTTCGACGCAAATGGTTTCTATGTACACAACTGCGGCGAGCAGGCCCTTCCCAGTTATGGTTGCTGCTGCCTCGGCTCGATCAACCTGACGCGCTTCGTGCGCGATCCGTTCGCCGATAGCGCGAGCTTCGATTTCGACGGCTTTGGTGAAGTAGTCGGCGTTGCGATCCGCGCGCTCGACAACGTGCTGGACGTGACGCTGTGGCCGCTGGCGGAGCAGCAGATCGAGGCGCAGAACAAGCGCCGCATAGGTCTGGGCTTTACCGGCCTGGGCAACGCGCTGACGATGATGAACCTGCGTTACGACACTGAGCCTGCGCGCGAGATGGCCTCGCGCATCAGCAGCGCGATGCGCGACACCGCTTACGAGGCATCGGTCGAGCTGGCAAAAGAAAAAGGCCGCTTTCCGCTGTTCGATGCCCCGCGCTACCTCGCCTCGCCGCACTGTGCCTCGCGCCTGCCCGAGCCCTTGCAAAGCAAGATCCGCCAGCACGGAGTGCGCAATTCGCACCTGCTGTCGATCGCGCCGACCGGAACGATCTCGCTGGCCTTCGCCGGCAACGCCTCGGGCGGAATCGAACCGACCTTCGCCTGGACCTACGTTCGCAAGAAGCGCATGCACGACGGTACGCGCCAGGACTACACGGTCGAGGATTACGCCTTCCGACTGTACAAGCACATGGGGGGCGACCCGGCCGATCTGCCGCCGGCGTTCGTCGGCGCGCTCGAGATGCGCGCGATCGACCACATGCTGATGATCGCGGCCGTGCAGCCGTACGTCGATGCGGCCGTCAGCAAGACGGTGAACGTGCCGGAGGATTATCCGTTCGACGACTTCCGCGACCTGTACCTGCAGGCGTGGAAGGCCGGCTTGAAGGGCATCACCACGTACCGGCCCAACCAGGTGATCGGCGAGGTGCTGAGCGTGCGCAAGGACGGGGCCGTGGCGCCGCAGGACCTCGGAGAAGGTCCCGATCGCCGCTTGAAGCTGGACACCGCTCCGGTGCCGGCGCTTGCCAGTTTGAAGTGGCCCGGCCGACCGGACCTGGTGTCCGGCAACATGGCCTGGACCTACATGGTCGAGATCCCGGCGCGCAACGAATCGTTTGCGATTTTCATCGGCGAGGTCGGCGCGCCCCCGATGCCGTTCGAGGTCTGGGTCAACGGCGCCGAGCAGCCGCGCGGCCTCGGAGCGATCGCCAAGACGCTGTCGATGGACATGCGCTCGGAGGACCGCGCCTGGCTGAAGATGAAGCTGGACGCGCTGGCCAGGTCGCGCGACGAACAGGGCTTCCAGATTCCGTTTCCGCCCAACGGCGAGCTCGTACGGGTGAGCGGCGTGGTGGCCGCGTTCGCGCGGATCGTGCACCAGCGCTGCGACGAGCTCGGTGCGTTCAGCCAGATCGACCGGCATCCGACGCCTGTGCTGGATGCGCTGTTCACGCGCAAGGAGCCCAAGGCCGGCGCGCTGGGCGCGATGAGCTGGACCGTTGATGTGGTCAACCCCAACACCGGCGACGACTTCGTACTCGGGGTCAAGGAGCTGAACCTGCCCGACGGCAGCCGGCGCCCGTACTCGCTGTGGCTGGCTGGCGAGTATCCGAAGGTGCTCGACGGGTTGTGCAAGCTGCTGTCGCTGGACATGCGCGTGGTCGACGCCAACTGGATCGGCCTGAAGCTGAAGAAGCTGCTCAATTTCGGCGAGCAGAACGGCGAGTTCTGGGCACCGGTTCCGGGCGCCGACCGCTCGTCGCTGTATGCGAGCACCGTGTCGTACATCGCCGCGTTGCTGCTGCACCGGTACAAGGTGCTGGGCCTGCTCGACGATGACGGGCGCGCGATCCGCTCCGTTGGCATCCTGGCGATGCCTCAGACGCGCAAGACGGTCGAGCTCGGGACCGCTGCCATCAAGGGAAAGGTGTGTCCTAACTGCGGCGCCGCCGCGATGATCCGGCGCGACGGCTGCGAATTTTGCACCGCCTGCGGATTCACGGGCGCCTGCAGCTGAGCGC
>DATKFG010000007.1:0-41281 GCA_035511515.1 Burkholderiaceae bacterium
AATAGCAATCCGGGTTTCTGGCTGAAGAATGGCGAAGTCGCCAAAGACCTTTACGTCGCATTCACCGCCAAGAGCGCGGACGCTGTCAGGGCCAGCTACAAGGCGGCGATAGACGCGGGAGCTACTTCAAACAAGGAACCAAGCCTTCGGCCCGAATGGCGTGCCGACTACTTCGCGGCAAACATCGGCGACCCGGACGGATACAACATCGAGATTGCCTATAAGCCTTGGCTCTACAAATAAAACGTACGAGCCACTACCCATGGAGGGCGTCAGCGCGACCGTCGCGAAGCATGCGACCATGCCACACTAACTTGATGCATGTCCGCTTCAAGGCGGATTTCGCGGCGGACGTGAAAGTACGAAACTGGCCGTCCAGAGACGTCGCGCCTAAATGTCGATATTCCCCGCCGCCAGCGCATTCGCCTCGATGAACTGCCGCCGCGGCTCGACCTCGTCGCCCATCAGCGTGGTGAAGATGGCGTCGGCGCCGATCGCGTCCTCGATCTGCACCCTCAACAGGCGCCGCACCGCCGGATCCATCGTGGTCTCCCACAGCTGCTCCGGGTTCATCTCGCCCAGGCCCTTGTAGCGCTGCTTGCCGACCCCGGCGTCGGCCTGCGCCAGCAGCCAGTTCATCGCGCCGCGAAAATCGGCCACTGGCGCGTCCTTGCGCTTGTCGCCCGCACCACGCGCCACGCGCGCGCCGGCGCCGAGCAGCCCGCGAAACTGCGCCGCCGCGGCCGCCAGCGCCGCGTAGTCGGCTCCCAGCAGGAAGTCGGCGTCGATCGTGCTGACTTTGGCATTGCCGTGCTGGCGCCGCTCGATCCGCAGCGCGTAGCGGTCGGTGTGCGAGTCCAGCTGCGCGGTCACCGCGGCGGGCCCGGCCCCGTTCACGGGCAAGGCGGCGGCCAGCGCCTCGGCGCTCCTGGAGGCGCCGGCCTGATCGCTCAGGTCGATCGCAACCCCCGCCATGATCGACTCGAGCGCCCCACGGTCGATCACGCGCGCAAGACGCTGCACGATCGCGTCGGCCGCCAGGTAGCTGCGCGCCAGCCGCGCCAGCGCCTCGCCGTCGATCGGACGCTGCTCGTCCCAGGCCGCCTGGTCCGGGTACAGCTGGGCCTCGTGCAGCGCCAGCTCGAGCATGTATTGCGCGAGCTCGTGGTCGTCCTTTAGATACCGTTCGCTCTTGCCGTGCTTCAACTTGTACAGCGGCGGCTGCGCGATGTACACGTGACCGCGCTCGACCAGCTGCGGCATCTGCCGGTACAGCAGCGTCAGCAGCAGTGTGCGGATGTGCGCTCCGTCCACATCGGCGTCGGTCATCACGATGATCCGGTGGTAGCGCAGCTTGTCCGGGTTGAAGTCGGGACCGATGCTGGTGCCCAGGGCGGTGATCAGCGTGGCGATCTGCTCGGACGAGATCAGCTTGTCGAAGCGCGCCTTCTCGACGTTCAGCACCTTGCCGCGCAGCGGCAAAATCGCCTGAAACTTGCGGTCGCGTCCCTGCTTGGCCGACCCGCCGGCCGAGTCGCCCTCGACGATGTACAGCTCGCTCTTGGCCGGGTCGCGCTCCTGGCAGTCGGCCAGCTTGCCGGGCAGCCCGGCGCCGTCCAGCACACCCTTGCGGCGCGTCATCTCGCGCGCGCGCCGGGCCGCTTCGCGCGCCCGCGCCGCATCGACGATCTTGCTGCAGATGATGCGCGCATCCGAGGGCCGTTCCAGCAGGAACGACTCCAGCGCGCGCCCCACGACTTCCTCGACGGCGGGCCGCACCTCGGAAGACACCAGCTTGTCCTTGGTCTGCGAGCTGAACTTCGGCTCCGGCACTTTCACGCTCAGAACGCAGGTCAGTCCCTCGCGCATGTCGTCGCCGGTGGTCTCGACCTTGGCGCGCTTGGCGAACTCCTTTTCCTCGATGTACTTGTTCAGAACGCGCGTCATCGCCGCGCGCAGACCGGTGATGTGGGTGCCGCCGTCCTTCTGCGGGATGTTGTTGGTGAACGCGAGCAGGTTCTCCACGTAGCCGTCGTTCCACTGCATCGCGACCTCGACCTGGATGCGGGCGCCCACGGTCGATTCGTCGTTCGCGTAGAACACGGTCGGGTGCAGCAGGGTCTTGTTCTTGTTGATGTACTCGACGAAGCCGCGCACGCCGCCGGCGAACGCGAAATCCTCTTCCTTGCCGCTGCGCTGGTCGACCAGGCGGATGCGCACGCCGTTGTTCAGGAAGGACAGCTCGCGCAGCCGCTTGCTCAGGATGTCGTAGTGGAACTCGATGTGGTTGAAGATCTCGTCGTCCGGCAGAAAATGGACCTCGGTGCCGCGTTTTTCGGTCTCGCCCAGCACGCGCATCGGCGTGACGGCGACCGGGGCGCCCTCGAGCTCGACCGATGCGGTCACGCCGCCCTGCACCTCGCCGCGCTTGAACTCCAGGAAGCGCACGCGGCCGTCGCGGCGCACGGTCAGCCGCAGCCACTTGGACAGGGCGTTGACGCACGACACGCCCACGCCATGCAGGCCTCCGGACACCTTGTAGCTGTTCTGATTGAACTTGCCGCCGGCGTGCAGCTCGGTCAGGGCGATCTCGGCCGCCGAGCGCTTCGGATCGTGCTTGTCGTCCAGCTTGATGTCGGTCGGAATGCCGCGCCCGTTGTCGATCACCGAGATCGAGTTGTCGGTGTGGATCGTGACCACGATGTCGTCGCAGAAGCCGGCCAGGGCCTCGTCGATCGAGTTGTCGACGACCTCGAACACCATGTGGTGCAGGCCGGTGCCGTCCTGCGTGTCGCCGATGTACATGCCCGGACGCTTGCGGACCGCCTCCAGGCCCTCCAGGATCTGGATGCTCTCGGCGCCGTAGTCGTTGGCGGGCGGCACGTCATGACGGCCGTTGCCGTTCCCGTTGGAACCGTTGTGCGAAGGACTGCTCGAAGTGGGTACGGCGGACATGCTCGACTTCTCAACAGGTTAAAACACCTTGGATCGGTGATCCGCGCCGACGGCGGCAGACACCAGCGATTCGGCCCCGACGCGTCAAATGCGCATCGGCATCACCACGTACTTGAATCGGTCTGAATCGGGCAGCGTCACCAGCGCGCTGCCGAGCGCGTCGCCGAACGCAAATTGCAACTGCTCGCTTTTCAGGTTGGCCAGCACGTCCAGCAGGTAGGTCACGTTGAACCCGATGTCCAGCGCCTCGCCGCTGTAGTCGATCTCGATTTCCTCCTGCGCCTCTTCCTGGTCGGTGTTGGTCGAGCTGATCTTCAGCGATCCCGGCGCCAGCACGCAGCGCACGCCCTTGAACTTGTCCGTGGTCAGGATGGCCACGCGCGACAGGGCCTGCATCAGCGATTCGCGGCCGATCACGAACTGCTTGGGATTTGCGGCGGGGATGACCTTCACGTAGTCCGGAAACTTTCCTTCCACCAGCTTGGAGACGAACTCGACCGCGCCAAAGGACAGGCGCACCTGTCCGCTGGCGATCTGGATCCGCACCGGCTCGTCGCCCTCCGGCAGCAGGCGGGCCAGTTCCAGCACCGTCTTGCGCGGGATGATCACCTCGACCGCGGCCGACTCGCCCTCGCGCGTGGTCTCGCACAGCGCCAGCCGGTGACCATCGGTCGCCACCGCCCGCACGCGGTTGCCTTCGCACACCAGCAGCATGCCGTTCAGGTAGTAGCGGATGTCCTGCGCCGCCATCGCAAAGTGCACCATCGACAGCAGGTGCTTGAACGCTGCAGCAGGCAGCGTGAAATCGACGTTGAATTCGGCCTGCGTAACGGTCGGGAATTCCTCCGCGGCCAGCGTTTGCAGATTGAACCGGCTGCGCCCGCACTGCACGGTGAGCCGCCGGTTCAGCAGCGACAGGTTCACCTCGTCGTCGGGCAGTGCGCGCAGGATGTCCAACAGCTTGCGCGCCGATACGGTGGTGGCCGCCGAGTCCTTCCCGCTGCAAAGATCGGCGCCGGTCTCAATCTGGATTTCCAGATCGGTTGCCGTGAACGACAGCCGCTCGCCATCGCGCCGCAGCAGCACGTTGGCCAGGATCGGCAGGGTCTGACGCCGTTCGACAATGCCTCCGACCACCTGCAACGGTCTGAGCAAAGCATCCCGCGGCGCTTTGACTAGTTGCATTGCTTATGTCCTTTTCTGGTAGTAATTAACTAATAATGGCGCGCACCACCGGGGATAAACCCAGAAATCCATTCTCATACAAGTACTTGCGACACCGCAATCGTGTGGATAAGTCTCGTTGCGAGCGACCGCTAACCGGTGGACGGATCGGCGCAACTGCCGGCTGGCGCGGGCGGCGCGCGCTTTGTCCACAAAACGGGTGGGGTTCCTGGACGTTGTCCACAGGCTTTGCGCGACCAACCATCAACCTTTCAGTGTCTGCTCGAGCACGTGCAGTGCATGGTTCAACTCCGTGTCCTTGGCGCGCACATCGGCAATTTTGCGAACCGCGTGCAGCACCGTCGTATGGTCGCGGCCACCAAACAGTTCTCCGATTTCCGGCAGGCTCTTCTGGGTCAGCTCCTTGGCCAGGTACATCGCGACCTGGCGGGGCGCGGCGATGCTGGTCGGACGCCGCTTGCTGTACATGTCGGAGACCTTGATCTTGTAGTAGTCGGCCACGGTCCTCTGGATGAGTTCCACCGTGATCTGTCCGGTGCTGGCCTGCAACAGGTCCTTGAGCGCTTCGCGCGCCAGATCGACGCTGATCGGGCGCGCATGAAACGAGGCGAAGGCGAGCACTTTGCGCAGCGCGCCTTCCAGCTCGCGCACGTTGCTGCGCAGGTTCTTGGCGATGAAAAACGCCACGTCCTCCTGCAGCTCGCTGCCCTCGAGCTCGGCCTTCTTCAGCAGGATGGCCACCCGCATCTCCAGCTCGGGCGGCTCGATGGCGACGGTCAGTCCGGAGGCGAACCGCGATACCAACCGGTCTTCGATGTCTTTCAATTCTTTCGGGTAGGTGTCGCTGGTGATGATGATCTGTTTGCGGCCGGCCACCAGGGCTTCGAACGCATAGAAGAACTCTTCCTGCGTGCGGCTCTTTCCCGCGAAGAACTGGATGTCGTCGATCAACAGCAGATCGAGCGAATGGTAATAACGCTTGAAGTCGTCGAAAGCCTTGCGCTGGTAGGCGCGCACGACGTCGCTCACATACTGCTCGGCATGGATGTAGCGCACCTTGGCATTGGGCCGCCGCGTCAGCACGCCGTTACCGACGGCATGCGCCAGGTGCGTCTTGCCGAGTCCGACCCCGCCGTACAGGAACAGCGGGTTGTAGGAGCTGCCCACGTTTTCGGTCACCTGCATGGCTGCGGCGCGAGCCAGCTGGTTGGCCTTGCCGGTGACAAAATTGTCGAAGGTCAGCAACGAATTCAGGCGCGCCCGCTCCTGGTTCTGCAGGCTGGCTGCTGCGGACGCGCACAGCTCCGGCGAGTCGGCCGCAGGTGCGTCGCGCGCGACCGCTTCTTCGGCCGCATCGGCCTCCACTTCGAAGACGACGTTGACCGGCCGGTGCAGCACGCTGGCGACCGCGGCTTGAATACGCGCCGAGAACTGGGACCGCACGGCATCGAGCTTGAGCCGGTTGGGCGCGCCGATCCGCAGGTCGCCGGTTTCGTCGTCGAAGTTGATCGCCTTCAGGGGCTTGATCCACGCCGCGAATTGCTGGGGCGTGAGCTCGCTTTCCAAAAGCCGCGAGCAGTCTTGCCAAAAGCTGAGCATCGTTCGCTGGTCCCGCCGCCCGCCGGTCGCATGCGCGCCGGCACCTGTCGTTGTAGGTTTCAAAATCGTGCGCCGGCTGGAATCCGAACCCGCGACCGGCGTGACCGAGGCTGAATTGTACTTGCGCGGGACCGAGTTATCCACAAGCCGGAGAGATATTCTATTGCCCATGTGGTCTTGCGAAACTGGCTTTCAGACTGTGCATTCTGGATAGTAAGTATACGCTGACAAGCCGTACCACGGCACGCCGTTGGGTGCTTTGCCGCACCGCGGCCAGCGGCGCGTTTAGGCCGTTTGACGTACCGTCCGCTGGTCGCGTCTAATAACGGGCTTTGCCAATCCGTGGCGAGATCGACGAACCGGGACTGCGAACGTGGCCACCAAACGAACCTTTCAGCCTTCCGTGGTTAAGCGCAAGCGCACCCATGGCTTTCGGGAGCGAATGAGCACGCGCGGCGGGCGGGCCGTGTTGAATGCGCGGCGCGCCAAGGGGCGAAAGCGCCTCGCGGTCTGAGCCGCGTCGCGCGCCAAAGCAGCCCGGCCGCGCCTTGGCGCGCTCCGAGCGGCTGCGCACACCGCGGCAGTTCGCGGCCTTGGCCGGCGACCGTGCGACCTGGCGGGCGGTGCGTCAATGGGTAGCTGTAACAGCCAGGGTCGAGCCTCGCACGGCCGAGTCGGAGCCGGAGTTTTCCGCGCGTGAATCAAGGGACACTGTGGAGCAGTCGGCCTCGGCAACTCAGCTCGCGCCCAATGGGCCTGGTTTGCGCTTCGGCTTTACCGTGGGCCGCCGTCAGGCACGCCGGGCGGTGCAACGTACGCTGGTCAAGCGGGTGTTGCGCGAGGCCGCACGCCATGCGGCCGGCACGTTGCGTCCGCTGGCGCAAGGCGTCGGCCTCGATATCGTGCTGCGCTTGCGCAATCCGTTGCCCAAGCCCACCGAAATGAGCCTGTCGCAGCTGAAGCGCTCGATTCGCGCCGAAGCCGACTCGCTGCTCGGCCAGCTCGCCCGGCATCTGCGCAGCGCCCATAGCGGCGCTGATGGCGGCAGCACGGGCGCGCACCGCCCTGAGCCGGGCGGCAGCGCGGCCGACCACCAGGACCGCATCGGATGAAGGCCCTGCTGATCGGGCTGATCCGCGGCTACCAGGTTGCGCTCAGCCCGTGGATCGGCAATCAGTGCCGTCATTGGCCGACCTGCTCGGAATACGCCAGGCAGGCCATCGGCCAGCATGGCGCGGCGCGTGGCAGCTGGCTGGCCGTGCGGCGCGTGCTTCGCTGCAACCCCTGGCATCCGGGAGGAGTCGATCCGGTGCCGGACCAATTCCACTGGCGCTGATCGCTTGGATCAGCCGCCCTATCTGCGAACAACATGGACATTCAGCGCACGATTCTCTGGTCCGTCTTCGGCCTGTCGTTGATCTTGCTGTGGGAACGCTGGCAGATGTACCAGGCGCGCACCACGATGCCACCGCCCGCGGTGACGGCGCCGGCGCCGAATGCGCCCGCAGCGGTGGCCAGGGCGCCGGGCGAGATCCCGACTCCGAACGCGCAGGCTTCAGCACCTGCCGCGGCAGCTTCGCCGCCGCCGGCAGTCGCGGCAGCGGGCGCTCAGCGCGTGAAGGTTCGAACGGATGTGATTTGGGCCGAACTCGATCCAATGGGCGCCACGCTGGTTCGGGTCGAGCTTCCCACGCAGAAGATCTCGCCCGATTGGACCGAGCAGGGGCTGGCCCGGCTGCTGGGCCTGACGGATTTTTTGCATGCGCACGGCATCGGTCACGCCACCGGCGCGCTGCACGGCGATGCCCATATGGTCCTGCTCGACACCAGCGCCGGGCACATCTATCAGGCGCAGACCGGCTTGATCGGGGGCCCGCCGGGCAGCCCGTTCCCGAACCACGGCGCCACGCTCTTCGAGGCCGCGCCCGGGCCGCGCGTGCTCGGCGATGGCCAGGACACGCTGGCCGTGCGGTTCGAGGCGCAGTCCGGTGGCGTTCGCCTGGTCAAGACGTTCACGTTCCGTCGCGGCCATTTCGACATCAAGGTCGAACACGAAATCACGGATGTCGGTAACGATGCGGTGTCGCCGTCGCTCTACCTGCAACTGGTCCGCGACGGAAGCTCGGCAGGAGACGACTCCTACTTCGCGCGCTCCTACACCGGGCCGGCCTTCTACTCCGACATCGACAAGTACCGCAAGATCTCGTTTGAAGACATCGACAAGGGCAAAGCCGACGATCTGAAGCCGGCCGAGGACGGCTGGGTTGCGGTGGTGCAGCACTACTTCGTGTCGGCCTGGGTGCCGCCGTCGGCAATCCGTCGCGAATACTATGCGCTGGACCGCGACCACCTGTACTCGGCCGGCGCGCTGCTCAAGCTGGGCACGCTGGCCGCCGGGGCGAAAACGTCGCTCGCCTCGACCCTGTATGTCGGCCCGCAGGATCAAAGGACGCTGGAGTCGATCGCACCCGAGCTGGATCGGGTCGCCGACTACGGCAAGCTCACCCCGATCGCGAAGCCGCTGTTCTGGCTGCTGGGCTGGCTGCACCAGCTGGTGGGCAACTGGGGCTGGGCCATCGTGCTGCTGACGGTGCTGATCAAGGCCGTGTTTTATCCGCTGTCGGCGGCCAGCTACAAGTCGATGGCCAAGATGAAGGAGCTGCAGCCGAAAATGGCCAAGCTGCGCGAGCAGCACGGCGAGGACCGGCAGAAGCTGCAGCTGGCGATGATGGAGCTGTACAAGCAGGAAAAGATCAACCCGCTGATGGGCTGCCTGCCGGTGCTGGTCCAGATTCCCGTGTTCATCTCGCTGTACTGGGTGCTGCTGGCGTCGGTGGAGATGCGCAACGCGCCCTGGATGCTGTGGATCCGGGACCTGGCGACGCCTGATGGCTGGTTCGTGCTGCCGATCGTGATGATGGCCAGCATGTGGATCCAGTACAAGCTGAACCCGACGCCGCCCGATCCGGTCCAGGCCAAGATGATGGCGATCATGCCGTTCATCTTCGGCGCGATGTTCTTCTTCTTTCCGGCCGGACTTGTTCTGTACTGGGTCGTGAACAACGTGCTGTCGATCCTGCAGCAGTGGCGCATCAGCCGCGTGGTCGCACGCGCCAAGCCGGCGGGATAAGCCCTCACCCCCTCCCCTCTCCCGCTGCGCGGGCGAGGGGCGATCGTTCACCGCAAGTTCGACGACGTTCGCACGGGCACGTCGTATCGCCCCTCGCCCGCGCAGCGGGAGAGGGGAGGGGGTGAGGGCGCTCAACTCAGAACGGCAGGTCGAACCCGAACAGCCACGTGCGCGTCGGCGCCGGCTCGAAGAAGCGGCCGTTCGATTCGTTGACGATGACCGAGCCGACGTAACGGCGGCCGGACAGGTTGTCGACGCGTGCGAAGAAGTGCGGCCGCAGCGGCCCCCACGAGCCCGTGTAACCAACGGAGGCGTCGAATACGCCAGCGCCGCCGGCGTAGTCACTGTTGAGGTCGTTGACGTACAGCGCCGACTGGATGCGCGCCTGCACCTGCAGTTCGACGCGGCCCGTTTGGTACTTCGCCTCGGCCCAGGCGGTGCGCGCGGGAACCGACGGCAGCTTGTTGCCGGCGCGCACCAGCTTGCGCTGCCCGTTGCTCGAACAGGGCGGCGATGGACAGGTCAGGAAGCTGTTTGCGAAATGCGCGTCGATCAGGGTGGCGCTGGCGGCGAGCGTCCAGCCGGGCCCGGGGTGCGCTTCGATCGAGGTCTCGACGCCGTCGCGCCGCGTCTGCGCCGCGTTGTAATAGGTGGAGCGCCCGTTGAAATTGCTCTGCACCACGATGTCGTTGCTGGTTCGGGTCCAGAACGCCGCGGCCGTGGCGCTCAGGCCGGGCTGCAGGCGGGTCTTGGCGCCCACTTCGTAGTTGTTGCTGCGGGCCGCTTGCAACGCCGTATTCAGGCCGGGATTGCCGTCCGGCCGGTACGCGAGTTCGTCCAGCGTCGGCGTCTCGAAGCCCCGGCCGTACGACAGGTAGTAGCTGACCGTCGGAGTGGCCCGGAACACTACGCCGGCGGTCGGGTTCAGCGCGCTGTAGCTGATGGCGGCGGCCGCACCGTCGTTGGCCAGATGATCGCTGGAGTCGAACTGGATGTGCGAGTAACGCGCGCCCGCCAGCAGCCGCCAGGCCTCGCCCAGGCGCGCCTCGGTCTGCAGGTAGGGATCGAGCGCGTCCACCGTGTTGGTCTCGTCGCGGCGCAACGCACCCAGGACGCCGCAGACCACTGCAGGCGCGGTACACGAAGTGGGGTTGGGTGTGCGGCTCGTGTAATTGTTGTATCCGGCCCGATCCTCGTCCAGCCGCTCGAAGTCGAGCCCGCCGGTGGTCGTGAATACTCCGGTCTCAAAGGTGGCGCGCGTATCGAGTCCGCCGAAGTGCCGCGCCAGGTCGATGACGCCGCCCGGGCTCGAGGCGGGTAT
Organism: Burkholderiaceae bacterium; assembly: GCA_035511515.1. Classification (GTDB taxonomy): domain Bacteria; phylum Pseudomonadota; class Gammaproteobacteria; order Burkholderiales; family Burkholderiaceae_F; genus VBCK01. The sequence continues at coordinate 10,191 of DATKFG010000007.1, forward strand.
TTCGGTTGCCAGGGGGATCGATTGAAACTGGCGAATGGCGCGGTCGCCCAGCCACAGCGAGGTTTCCAGCTGCGCCAGGCCGAGATCGGAGCGAAGATCGGCGCCGACGGTGCCCTGGCGCGTGCTCTTGCGGGTATTGAACTGCAGCGCCGGCGCCGCAGTTTGGTCCGGATTGGCCTGCAGCATCGCGCGGGTCAGGCCCAGCGGGTCCTGCGCGTTGCCCGATTCGAGCGAGTTGACCGATAGCCGCAGTTTTCCGATCGGCGTATCCAGGAAGCCAGCCCGCAGGTTCAAGATGCCGCGCCCGGCCGAGCTGTGCAGCCGAAAGCCGCCGGTGTGGAAGGCCTCGCCGTCCAGCGCGTAGACGAATGTCTCGGTGCCGCCGGCCAGGTCCGCCGCGGTGCGCTGCGTATTGTTGGTGCCGGCCGCGAAGCTCACCTCGCCGCCGAAGGGCTTGGGATGCAGCGCCGTGGTCAATGCGATGACGCCGCCCGAGGAGTTGCCGTACAGCGCAGAAAATGGCCCGCGCAGCACCTCGATGCGCTCGGCCGCATTCAGCGGAAAGTTCGACACCTGCCCCTGGCCGTCCGGCAGCGTGGCCGGCACGCCGTCGACGTACAGTCGCACACCGCGGACCCCGAACGAGGAGCGGGCGCCGAAACCACGAATCGAGATCTGCAGATCCTGCGCGTAGTTCTGGCGGTTCAGCGCGACCACGCCCGGAATGCGGTCGAGCGTTTCCGACACGTTGACACGCAGCCGGGCCTCGTGCAGATCCTCGCGCTGGATCACGTCGACCGAGGCCGGCACATCGAGCGGGTCCCGCTCGGTGCGGGTGGCCGTCACGACGACAACCGCAATCTGCGTGCTGTCTGCCGGGGCATCGCCGGCCGGCGGTTCGGCTTGGCTCGGGGCGGACAATGCGAATGCGAGTGCCACCGGCGAGAGCCGGTACCGAAGCGAGGGCATGAAATTTCCCGCCGGGCCTGTTGTGCGGCCCGTGCACTCCCCCGAGTGCGCGGAATTATTCCACGGGGTGAGGGTCGGCGCGCTTTGAGCTACTTGCCGCGCAGCTTGCGGATCGCTGCGAGCTGGGCGGCCAGGATTGAAATCTCGGCCTCGACCTCGGCGATCTGAAGCTTGTCGGTTGCGCTGCGGCGCGCTTCCTCGGCGCGTTTGAGCGCCTCATTGGCCTTGGCCTCGTCAAGGTCGCGGCCCCGGATCGCCGTGTCGGCCAACACCGTCACCACGTGCGGTTGCACCTCCAGGATGCCGCCGGCGACGAATATCTGCTCCTCGTCGCTGCGGCCGGGCACCCGGATCCGGACCACGCCCGGCTTGATGCGGGTAATCAGCGGCGCGTGGCGCGGATAGATGCCGAGCTCACCGGCCTCGCCCGGCAGTACGACGAACTCGGCCTCGCCGCCGAAGATCGATTCCTCGGCGCTGACCACGTCGACATGGATCGTGCTCATGATCCCGGCCCCATCAAATCATGCGCGTGCATCCGCCATTTCTCACTTCAGCGTCTTGGCCTTCTCGAGGGCCTCGTCGATCGATCCCACCATATAGAAAGCCTGCTCGGGCATCGCATCGCACTCGCCGTCGACCAGCATCTTGAAGCCGCGAATGGTCTCTTTCAGCGGCACGTACTTGCCCGGCGAACCGGTGAAGACCTCGGCCACGTGGAACGGTTGCGACAGGAAACGCTGGATCTTGCGGGCGCGCGTGACCGCCAGCTTGTCCTCGGGCGACAGCTCGTCCATGCCGAGAATCGCGATGATGTCGCGCAGCTCCTTGTAGCGTTGCAGCGTCGCCTGCACGCGCCGGGTGGTCGTGTAGTGCTCCTCGCCGATCGTATTGGGGTCGACCTGGCGCGAAGTCGAATCCAGCGGATCCACCGCCGGATAGATGCCCAGCGAGGCGATGTCGCGGCTGAGCACCACGGTGGCGTCCAGGTGGCCGAAGGTGGTGGCCGGGCTGGGGTCGGTCAGGTCGTCGGCGGGCACGTAGACGGCCTGCACCGACGTGATCGAGCCGGTCTTGGTCGAGACGATGCGCTCCTGCAGCTTGCCCATCTCCTCGGCCAGCGTCGGCTGGTAGCCGACCGCCGAGGGCATGCGGCCCAGCAGCGCCGACACCTCGGTGCCGGCCAGCGTGTAGCGGTAGATGTTGTCGACGAAAAACAGGATGTCGCGGCCGTCGTCGCGGAAGCGCTCGGCGATGGTCAGCCCGGTCAGGCCGACCCGCAGCCGGTTGCCGGGCGGCTCGTTCATCTGGCCGAACACCATCGCGACCTTCGACTCGGGCAGGTTGTCGAGCTTGACGACGCCGGCCTCGATCATCTCGTGGTAGAAGTCGTTGCCCTCGCGCGTGCGCTCGCCCACCCCGGCGAACACCGACAGGCCCGAATGCTGGGTCGCGATGTTGTTGATCAGCTCCAGCATGTTCACGGTCTTGCCGACCCCGGCGCCACCGAACAGGCCGATTTTTCCGCCCTTGGCGAACGGGCAGATCAGATCGATCACCTTGATGCCGGTTTCCAGCAGCTCGACCGACGGCGACAGCTCCTCGAAGCTCGGGGAGGGCTGATGAATCCCGCGCCGCTCGTCGGTCTTGATCGGGCCGCCCTCGTCGATCGGGCGGCCCAGAACGTCCATGATGCGGCCCAGCGTCGCCACGCCCACCGGCACCTTGATGGCTTCGCCGGTGTTGCGAACCTGCATGCCGCGCTTCAGGCCGTCGCTGGAGCCCATTGCGATTGTGCGCACCACGCCGTCGCCCAGCTGCTGCTGCACCTCGAAGGTCAGCCCCTGCTCGACCAGGCGATTGGAAGGATCCGCTTCCAGCACCAGCGCGTCGTATATGTGCGGCATCTGATCGCGCGGGAACTCGATATCGACGACGGCGCCGATGGATTGAACGATATTTCCTGTACTGCTGGACATGTCGGGTGTCACTTTCATTCAGTTAGGCGATCGCCGCGGCGCCGCCGACGATTTCCGAAATCTCCTTGGTGATCCCGGCCTGGCGGGTCTTGTTGTAGATCAGCTGCAGCTCGTCGATCAGCTTTTTCGCGTTGTCGGAGGCGGCCTTCATCGCGACCATCCGGGCGCTTTGCTCGGAGGCCATGTTCTCGGCGACCGCCTGGTACACCAGGGCCTCGACGTAGCGCGTCATCAGCTCGTCGATCACGCGCTGCGGATCGGGTTCGTACAGGTAGTCCCACGCGTGAGCGCGACGCTCCTGCTCGCTTTGGGCGAGTCGCTCGCTGGACAGCGGCAGCAGCTGCTCGATTACGGTTTCCTGCTTCATCGTGTTGATGAAGCGCGAGTAGGCCAGGTACACGGCGTCGATGCGCCCCTGTGAATAGGCGTCGAGCTGGACCTTGACCGGTCCGATCAGTTTTTCCAGGTTCGGGGTGTCCCCCAGCTGCACCAGCTGCGAGGTGATGTTGGCGTGCAGGCGTTGCAGGAACGCCAGGCCCTTGTTGCCGATCGCGGTGGCCTGCAGCTTCTGCTGGGCCGCTTCCCACTGCTTCACGCGTGCCAGCACCGCGCGCTGCGTATTGGTGTTCAATCCGCCGCACAGTCCCTTGTCGGTCGACACCAGGATCAGCCCGACGGCGCGCATCTGGGGCCTGCGCAGCACGAACGGATGGCGGTACTCCGGGTTGGCCTGGGCCAGGCGCGCCACGATGTTGCGGATCTTGTCGCCGTAAGGGCGGGCCGCGCGCATCCGCTCCTGGGCCCTGCGCATCTTGGAGGCGGCGACCATCTGCATGGCCTTGGTGATCTTGCGCGTGTTCTGCACGCTCTTGATCTTCAGCCGGATCTCTTTGGTGCTCGGCATCCTGTGACTCCCGTGCCCCGACCGCGCCTACACCGCGACGGTCGACTTGAACGCCTTGATCGCCTCGAGCAGCTCTGCCTCGTCGTCCCTGGTCAGGTCCTTGGTGGCCTCGATGCGATCGATCAGCGCCCGGTGTCTGGTCTTCAAGGTGTCCCGCAAAGCCTTCTCCATCGCCAGCGCCTTGCTGACCTCGACATCGTCGAACTGGCCGGCGTTAACGGCGAACAGCACCACGGCCTGCTCCCACACCGCCAGCGGCTGATACTGGGGCTGCTTCATCAGTTCGGTGACCATGCGGCCGCGCTCGAGCTGCTTGCGGGTGGCCTCGTCCAGGTCCGAAGCGAACTGGGCGAACGCGGCCAGCTCCCGGTACTGCGCCAGCGCCAGCCGCACGCCACCGCCGAGCTTCTTGATGACCTTGGTCTGGGCGGCGCCGCCGACGCGCGAGACCGAAATGCCGGCATTGATGGCGGGCCGGATGCCGGCGTTGAACAGGTCCGTCTCCAGGAAGATCTGGCCGTCGGTAATCGAGATCACGTTGGTCGGCACGAACGCGGTGACGTCGCCGGCCTGCGTTTCGATGATCGGCAGCGCGGTGAGCGAGCCGGTCTTGCCTTTGACCTTGCCGCCCGTGAACTTCTCGACGTATTCCTCGTTCACGCGCGCGCCGCGCTCCAGCAGACGCGAGTGCAGGTAGAACACGTCCCCGGGATAGGCTTCCCGCCCCGGAGGGCGGCGCAGCAGCAGCGAGATCTGGCGGTAGGCCCAGGCCTGCTTGGTCAGGTCGTCGTAGATGATCAGCGCGTCCTGGCCGCGGTCGCGGAAGTACTCGCCCATCGTGCAGCCGGAGTAGGGGGCGATGTACTGCATGGCAGCCGGCTCGGACGCGGCCGCTGCCACGACGATCGTGTAGGCCATCGCGCCGGTCTCCTCCAGCTTGCGCACCACGTTGGCGATGGTGGACGCCTTCTGGCCGATTGCGACGTACACGCAGAACAGGTCCTTGCCCTTGGAGTTGATGATGGTGTCGATCGCCACCGCCGTCTTGCCGGTCTGGCGGTCGCCGATGATCAGCTCGCGCTGTCCCCGGCCGATCGGCACCATCGCGTCGATCGCCTTCAGGCCGGTCTGCACGGGCTGCGAGACCGACTTGCGGAAAATGACGCCCGGGGCCACCTTCTCGATCACGTCGCGGGCCTTGGCGTTGATCGGGCCGCGGCCGTCGATCGGCTGGCCCAGCGCGTTGACCACGCGGCCGAGCAGCTCGGGGCCGACCGGCACATCCACGATGCGCCCGGTGGTCTTGACGACGTCGCCCTCGGATATGTGCTCATAGTCGCCCAGGATCACGCTGCCGACCGAATCGCGCTCCAGGTTCAGCGCCAGGCCGAAGGTGTTGTCCTTGAACTCCAGGATCTCGCCTTGCATCGCGTCGGACAGGCCGTGGATGCGGCAGATACCGTCGGTCACGGTGACCACCGTGCCCTGGGTGCGCACCTCGAGGTCGACGCCCAGCTGCTGGATGCGGCTCTTGAGCAGCTCGCTGATTTCGGAAGGGTTCAGTTGCATGTTGGACTCCGGGCAATCGGTTTCAGGCAGTCAGCTGCACGCGCATCGCATCCAGCCGGGCCCGCACCGAGCCGTCGAGGACGCGATCGCCGACCGTCACGCGCACGCCGCCGATCAGCTGCGGCGCCAGGCGCAATTCCGCTTTCAGGCGGCGCGGGAATGTGCGGCCCAGCCGCTGGATCAGGTCGCCAAGCTGGGCGTCGGTCAGCGCGAAGGCCGTCTCGATCAGACAGTCGGCCGTTCCCTCGGCGTCGTTTTTCAGGCGGCGGAACTGAGCGGCCACTTCCGGCAGCGCCGCCAGGCGCCCGTTCTGGATCATCAGTTTCAGGAAGGCGGTGAGCTCCGGCGGCAACGCGGCGCCGGCCACTGCGCTGATCAGTTCGAACCTGTGCTGGTCGGACAGGCGCGGATCGGTTGTCAGGAGCGCGATCTGCGGCTCCGATACGGTCCGGGCGAGCGCCTCCAGCAGCGGCAGCCAGGCGTCGGCCGCCCCCTTGGCGCGGGCCGCCGAGAACAGGGCCTCGGCATACGGCCGTGCGACGGTGGACAGTTCGGCCATGGCTACAGCTTCGCCTTGAGCTGCTCGAGCAGCTCGGCATGGACCTTGGGGTTGACCTCGCGTCTGAGGATCTGCTCGGCACCGGTCACCGCCAGCGCGGCAACCTGGTCGCGCAGCACCATTTTGGCGCGGATCACCTGCTGCTCGGCCTCGGCGCGCGCCGCCTGGATCAGCCGGTCGCCCTCGGCCTTCGCTTGCGCCTTGGCTTCCTCCACGATCAGCTGGGCGCGCCGTTCGGTCTCGGCGATCAGTGCCTGCGCCCGGGCGCGGGCTTCGGCATCGATCTGCCCGATGCGGCGCTGGGCCTCGGTCAGACTGCGGGTTCCCTGCTCGGCGGCGGCCAGGCCGTCGGCGATCTTCTGGCGGCGCTCGTCCAGCGCCTTCATCAGCGGCGGCCACAGAAACTTCATCGAAACCCAGCCCAGCATGACGAAGACGCCGATCTGGACAAACAGCGTGGCATTCAGATTCATACCGTTTCCCGAGGCGCGCCGCGCCGCCGCAGGCTGCAGCGCGGGTGGCAGTTGAAAGCGGACGGTGGCGTGCGGCCTAACTCTTGAACGGGCTGGCGACCGCGAACCACAGCGCGATCCCCGTACCGATGATGAACGAGGCGTCGATCAGACCGAGCAGCAGGAACACCTTGGTCTGCAGCGCGTTCATCAGCTCGGGCTGACGCGCCGACGACTCGATGAACTTGCCGGACATGATGCCGATGCCGATGCACGCGCCGCTCGCCCCCAGTCCGATGATCAAGCCGCAGGCGATGGCGACCAGGCCGATGTCAGTCATTGCTTCTCCTATCCATGGATGGTTGTAAGCGTGAATCGAAATCGGGTCGGATGCGTCAGTGCGCGGCGTGCGATTCCTGGGCCTGGCCGATGTAGACCAGGGTCAGCATCATGAAGATGAACGCCTGCAGCAGGATGATCAGGATGTGGAAACCCGCCCAGACGAATCCGGTGAAAAGGTGCAGTCCGATTCCGTACAGCGTGACGGTCCCGCCCAGCAGCGCGATCAGGAAGAAGAGCAGCTCGCCCGCGTACATGTTGCCGTACAGCCGCATCCCCATCGAGAAGGTCTTGGACACGTACTCGATGATGTTCAGGCCGAAATTCGCGGCGGCGAGGAACAGGGCGCCGATCCAGGACAGTGGATTCAGGCTCAGATGCACCCGCCCGAACGGCGCGATGAACAGCTCCTTCACGAAACCGAACAGCCCCTTGATCTTGATGCCGTAGTACAGCGACAGCATCAGCACCGCCACCGCCATTCCGAGCGGAGCGTTCAGATCCGCGGTCGCAAGCGGGCGCAGGTGATCGACCCCGAACAGGCGTGCCGCCAGGGGGATCAGGTCGACCGGAATCAGGTCGATCGCGTTCATCAGCGTGACCCAGCAGAACACCGTCAATGCGAGCGGTGCGGCGTACGTCCGGTCGACCGAAACCACCGCCTTGGCCTGTTCGTCGACCAGTTCGACCAGGAATTCGACCGCGGCCTGGAATCGGGTCGGCACGCCGGAGGTGGCGCGTACCGCGGCCAAGCGCAGAACGATCACCACCAGCGCCGCCGTCAGCAGCGAGAAGGCCAGCGTGTCGTAATGGATGACCGAGGGGTCGAACAGACCGTGCTGCGGGCCGCTGGCGAGGTGGCGCAGGTGGTGCGCGACGTATTCGGAGCCGGTCATCGATTCGGCGGTTGCCATCGTTCGATCTTCGAGTTCTTGCCGGCCTTGCCGGTGCGGTTCACCGCCGGATCAGCGCAGCAGCTTGCATCAACACCACGGCGATGACCCCCACGATCAGCGCCGACCAGACCACGTCCCGCACCGTCCGGGCGATCAGGGCCAGCAGCCCGATCGTCAGGACGACTTTGATGAACTCACCGACCAGGAGTGCGAGCGCATACTCTCTCGCGCGTCCCGATCCGCTGGTGCCCGCGCGCGACGGCCGCCGGCGCCCGAGCCACGCGAGATTCAGCGCAAACAAGCCATTGGGCAGGGTGCATGCCAAGCCACCGAGCAATGATGAAACCGCCGCGCGCTGGCCCCCGATCATCCACGCACCCGCCGCAACGACCATCGAGGTGAAAAACTGCAAGGCGATGACCCGGAACATCGCTGGGCCCCGCCGCGGCTACGCCGGACGCACGATCGCCGGCATCTTGTAACGCGACAGCGCGGCCGTCTCCCCCACAGCCCGGAAAGTTTACGGTGCCGTGTCATCCAGAGCAAGTTGACCTGGCCCCGCGTTTGGTGTCGCCCAGGTCCCGGGGCTCTCACCGGCGCAGCCGCTCGATCAGGCCTTGCAGTTGATCCAGGCTGGCGAACTCGATCCGGATCTGTCCCTTGCCCTTGGCGGCCACGCGAATCGAGACCGTGGTTCCCAGTGCATCGGACAGATCGTCCTGCAGGCGGGCCACGTCGCGGTCCACGGTTGGTTGGGGTGCGCGCGCTTGAGCGGGCCGCAGCGCGCGCTCGACCAGCGCTTCGGCTTCGCGCACCGACAGGCCCCGAGCCGCGATGTGTTGTCCGAGCTGAATCTGCTCGGCGGCCTGCAATGGCAGCAGCGCTCGGGCGTGTCCCATTTCGACGGCGCCATCCATCAGGAGCTGCTGCACCGGATTGGCCAGGTTCAGCAGGCGCAGCAGGTTGGTGGTGGCGCTGCGCGATCGGCCGATCGCCTGCGCGGCCTGCTCGTGCGTGAATCCGAATTCACGGATCAATCGCTGCACGCCATGGGCCTGCTCCAGAGCATTGAGGTCCTCGCGCTGTATGTTCTCGATCAGTGCGATCGCCAGGGCCGCTTCGTCGGCGACCAGCTTTACCAGTACCGGGACTTCGTCCAGGCCCGCCATCTGCGCAGCACGGTAGCGGCGCTCGCCAGCAATGATCTCGTAGAAGTCCTCGCCAACCGGCCGCACCAGGATCGGCTGGATCACGCCCTGCGCGCGGATCGAATCGGCCAGCTCGCTCAAGGCGTCCGGGTCCATCCGCGTGCGCGGCTGATACTTGCCCGGGCGCAACTGTGTGAGCGCCAACACCTGGGGCGCGCCGGGCGGTGCTTGAGGCCCCGCCGCGGTGTCGCCGAGCAAAGCGTCCAGTCCGCGTCCGAGCCCCTTGGGTCGTCGAAGAATCATGGATGTCATTCAGCGCGCATCGACCGGACCCGCTCGATCACTTCGGCGCCGAACGACACGTAGGCCTGCGCCCCGCGCGCGTTGCGATCGAACACGACGCCGGGCACGCCGTGGCTCGGAGCCTCGGCCAGCCGCACGTTGCGAGGGATGATCGTGCGAAACACTTTGTCGCCGAAATGCGACTCCAGTTGTTCCGACACCTGCTGCTGCAGCGTCATGCGCGGATCGAACATCACGCGCAGCAGGCCGATCAGCTGCAGGTCGTGGTTCAGACCGGCGTGGACCCGCTTGATCGTGTTGACCAGGTCGGTCAGTCCCTCCAGCGCGAAGTACTCGCATTGCATCGGGATGATCACGCCCTGCACGGCGCACAGGCCGTTCAGCGTCAGCAGCGACAGCGAAGGCGGGCAGTCGATCAGTACGAAGTCGTACGCGTGGGCCACTGGAGCCAGCGCATTGCGCAGCCGCAATTCGCGCTGGTCCAGATCGACCAGCTCGATCTCGGCGCCCGCCAGCTCCCGGTTGGCCCCGATCAGGTCGTACGTTCCGTCGGCCGGGCGCACCGTCGCTTCGGCCGCCGTGGCCAGGCCCAGCAGCACGTGATAGACGGTGCGGGTCAGCGAGCGCTTGTCCACACCGCTGCCCATCGTGGCGTTGCCCTGCGGATCCAGGTCGATCAGCAGCACGCGCTGCTGCTGGGCGGCCAGTCCCGCGGAAAGATTCACGGCGGTCGTCGTCTTGCCGACGCCGCCTTTCTGGTTTGCGATGCAAAAGGTCCGGGTCAAGTACGCTCTTCCGGTCGGCTCGCCACGGGCTCCAGCAACACGAGGTGGCGCTCCTGATCGAGCAAGGGCACGCGCAGTGTAACCGTGCGCGACGCCACGACGTCGGGGGGCAGCGCGGCCAGCTCCTGCCGCGGCAGGCGGCCTTTCATCGCGATCCAGCGTCCATGCGGTGCGAGCAAGTGCCGCGTCAGTGATACGAAGGTGGCCAGGGAGCCCAGCGCGCGCGACACGATCACATCGAAGCGAGCGCCCACCATCTGCTCCAGCCGCGCGTGCAGCACCTCGACGTTTTGAAGGTCCAGCTCGAGGCGCGCCTGGATCATGAACGCGGACTTCTTGGACACCGCATCGACCAGCGTGAAGTGATGGCCGGGCAGCGCGATCGCCAGCGGGATGCCGGGCAGTCCGGCGCCGGCTCCAGCGTCCAGGACTCGGAGCGGCGGGTCAGCGGGCAGCTCGCCGGCAACGCTGAGGCTGTCGAGGAAGTGGTGGCTCACTAGCTCGTCAGTGCGGGTGATTGCAGTCAGGTTGTGGACCCGGTTCCAGCGCAGCAGCAGACTGGCGAAGCGGTCCAGCTGGTCGCACTGGGCGCTGGTGAGCCGCGCGCCCAGCGCGCGCGCGTGTGCGGCAATCGATGGCGCATCGAATGCGCCGCCGGGGTCGGGCGTGTGGTGCGGCACAGGACCGCGCGCGCGGTCGCCAGCCAGCTCAAGCGGCCAGTTCGCCGGCGGTGCGGGTGGCATCGGCGGGATCACCTCGGATCGGAGCGGCCTGCAATCCTTGCTGGCGCATCCGCTTCAAGTGCACCAGCAGCAGCGAAATGGCGGCGGGCGTGACGCCGGAGATGCGCCCCGCCTGGCCGATCGTTGCCGGCCGGTGCGCGCTTAATTTCTGCCGAACCTCGACCGACAGCCCTGGCACGGCCGCATAGTCGATCGTGTCCGGAATGGCCGTGGCCTCATGCGATTCGTGGCGTGCCACTTCCAGGCGCTGGCGCGCGATGTAGCCGTCGTACTTGGCGGCGATTTCGACCTGGCGCGCGACCGCCGGGTCGAGCGGCTCTTCGGCCGACGGGCTGCCGATCGGATGGCCCTCCGATGAGGCCAGGCCCCGCACGTCCGCGTATCGCACGATGGGGCGCTTCAAAAGCGCAAAGAGTGTGTACTCCCTTTCCAAGGCGGTCCCAAAGATCCGCTCTGAATCGTCGTTTCCAAGGATGCGCGGATTCACCCAGGTCGACTTCAAGCGCTCCAGTTCGCGCGCAATGGCATCGCGTTTTCGGTTGAAGCGGTCCCATCGGACGTCGTCTACGCAGCCGAGCCGGCGACCGACTTCGGTCAGCCGCAGATCGGCGTTGTCCTCGCGCAGTGACAGCCGGTATTCGGCACGGCTGGTGAACATCCGGTACGGCTCGGTGACGCCCCGCGTAACCAGGTCGTCGACCAGCACACCCAGGTATGCCTGGTCGCGGCGCGGGTACCACGTGTCTCGGCCGAGTGCGCGCAGGCCCGCGTTCAATCCCGCCAGCAATCCCTGAGCAGCCGCTTCCTCGTAGCCCGTGGTGCCGTTGATCTGGCCTGCGAAGAACAGGTTCGCGATCGCGCGTGTTTCCAGTGTCGGCTGAAGCGAACGCGGATCGTAGTAGTCGTACTCGATCGCATAGCCAGGCCTGAGCACGTGGGCGTCCTCCAGGCCTCGAATGCTGTGCACGACCGCCAGCTGCACATCGAATGGCAGCGAGGTCGAAATCCCGTTGGGATAGAACTCGCTCGTCGATAGCCCCTCGGGCTCCAGGAAGATCTGGTGTGAGTCCTTGCTCGCGAACCGCTGCACCTTGTCCTCGATCGACGGGCAGTAACGCGGCCCGATGCCCTCGATCACGCCCGAGTACATCGGCGACCGATCCAGATTGGCGCGGATGATCCGGTGGGTGTCGGCGTTGGTGTGCGTGATCCAGCAGGGCAGCTGCGGCGGGTGCCGGTCGGCCGAGCCCAGAAACGAGAACACGGGTATCGGATCGGAATCCCCGGGCTGCCGCTCGGTGCGGTCGAAGGCGATCGTTCGACCGTCCAGCCGGGGCGGCGTGCCCGTCTTCAGCCGGCCGCGCGGCAGACCCAGGTCGATCAGGCGCTGGGCCAGCGAGAGCGAGGGCGGATCGCCGGCGCGTCCCGCGGTGTGGCGTTCGAGGCCGACGTGTATCAGTCCGTTCAGGAACGTGCCCGTGGTCAGCACGACGCAGCGCGCGCTGAACCGGATCCCGGACTGCGTCACGACGCCGGTCGCTCGATCGCCTTCGAGCAGCAGGTCGTCGACCGGTTGCTGAAACAGCCGCAGGTTCGGCTGCCGCTCCAGGCAGCCGCGGATGGCCTTGCGATACAGGACCCGGTCGGCCTGCGCGCGCGTTGCCTGCACGGCCGGTCCCTTGGAGGCATTCAAGATCCTGAACTGAATGCCAGCCTCGTCGGCCGCCAGCGCCATCACACCATCGAGCGCATCGATCTCCTTGACCAGGTGGCCTTTGCCGATGCCGCCGATCGACGGATTGCAGGACATCTGGCCGAGCGTTTCCAGATTGTGCGTGATCAGCAGCGTGGAGGCTCCCAGGCGAGCGCAGGCCAGACTGGCCTCGGTTCCGGCGTGGCCGGCTCCGATCACGATGACGTCGAAGTCGCTTTGAAACCCCATCCGGATAGCCCCCGCCCTGACCGTTCAAACGAATCGATCAGTATAAAACCGCGCCTTAACTCGGGGGTGACGTCTTCAATGTTCCACGTGGAACCCGCCTTCGCTGCTTCGCAGCTACGGCGGGCAAGCCCGCTACCGATGGTTTCACGTGGAACGTCGGCAGTCGGTTCTCGGGTAAAGCCGGGCTTGCCCGCCGTAGCTGCGAAGCAGCGAAGGCGGGTCAGCGGCCGAACTCGGGATGAGTGAGGGTTCCGCGAACGTGAACGCGCAGCGGCGCCTGGATCCGGGCGCCACCCAGGTCGACGTGCAACAGCCCATCGAGCGCCAGACTGGGCGTGACCGCCAGTTCGCCGCGGGCCGAAAGCGCGCCGGCCAATCCGTGGATCTTTCGGAACACAACGCCGTTTTCACCGGCCAGGAAGGAAGTTTCGAGCTGCGTGAAGCGCGTCGATGCGCCGGTTCCTGAGGCATGCGCCGAGGGTCGGCTGGCGGCGTAACCGAGGTTGATCCCGTTCAGCGAGGCACTTCGGACCTTGATTTCGCCGCCCGCGATCAGCCGGCTCAAGGCATCCTCGGGCGTGACCCCGGCTCCGCTGAGCACCGCGTCGATCGCCGCCGTCCCCGCCATCGGCGGGGTGGGTTCTGCAGCGGGGGCCGCGCCGGTCGGTCCCTTGGCGCTTGGCCCGGCAACTTGCTGGATCACGGTCGCAACGTCGATGCCGACCGAACTGAGCTGCCCACTCGCAGTCCACGGCGGAACGCTGTGCTCCTGGCGGCGGACCAGCAGTTGCCCTTCCATCGCGCCGAACGCCGAGCCGAGCGTGAACTTGTCCACATCGATGGCGCCCGCGCTGATGTGCCCGCTGGCAACCACCTCGGACCAGGGCGTGCGGGGGGTAAACGGCGGCTGCCAGTCGGCCGCGTCACACTGAAAAGCGACCGGTCCGCCGGACCGATCCGGAGTGAGCAGCAACTGCATACTGCCGGGGCTATCCAGGCGGCGCAACGTCACGGTGTTGAACTGTCCATTGGATTCGCGGCGCGCGACTGCCTCGTAGCGGTCCGGCAGCAGGCCGCTGCCCGGAAAGCGTATCTGCGCGAAGCGAACACGGGTGACGCTATCGGGCACCAGATGGTCCACCGAGGCAAGCCACGTCATCAACTGGCTGGCCTGATCGAAACTCAGCGAGGTGGGTGAGATCACGATGTCGCCCCAGCGGCGCTGACCGGACATCACGGCCTGCCACAGGCTGGGGGCGGTGAATTCCACTGCGACCTCCTCCAGGCGAACCTGGCCACCCAGGTCGACTCCGCTCAGGACTATCGCCGGAGAGGGGGTGGTACGGAAACGGGTGTCCTGCACGCGCACGGCAATGTGCAGTCCCGCCGACAGCCGCTGAGAAATGCGCGCGGCCCCAAGGGTTTCCCGCTCTTCTGCAAACCAACTGCTTGCCAGGAGCAAGACGGCTGCCAGGATGGCGTACGGCAGCAGCCGCCGCCCCCAGATTCGCAGCGCCGAGCGGCGCTTGGCGTAGAACGAAGCCTCGTCCTGCTGCTTGCGATCGTCGACCTCTCTGAGATCCAGCCGGTCAGGAACATTGACCGACGTGATCGCAAAGTCGGTCGATTGAAACTCGGTGTGCGGGCCTGTCATGTAGTCCTCTATCGGAGCGAGCACTCGCCTTTATCAGAGCGGTGATCCAACCGCGGCCTTAAGACGGACAGGGGCCGCTCGGAAATGAGGGCCAAAGCAGCGGTTGCAGTGTACGCCCCAAACATCGGAACGGAAAGTAAGCGCCCACCGAAGGAATCGACGACATCCACGGACCTGCCCACCTTAGATTGAACCGCGTTATGCCCAGCACCGGTAGCCGGACGACATCGCCCATTGCCGCGCTATCCGAAGGAATGAGCCAGGCACCGATCGGTCGTGCGGCTTCCTGCGAGCCAACGTGGCGCTAGGGCTCCGTCTTAGCCGAGCCGCTCGACCAGGCGCTGCCGCACCGAATGCAGCACGGCGGGAATCCGCTCACCCATTTTCGAGAAGAACTCGGCGTGCGATTGCAGCTCGCGCCGCCAGTCGGCGGCCGACAGCTCGGTGGCCCGTTCGAACGAGCCCGGATCGAAGCGCAGCCCGTCCCAACGCAGATCGCCGAAGCGCGGCACGAGCCCGAGGAAAGTCTCGGCGCCGTCGCTCAGGCCCGCCACGCGCCCCACGATCCACTCGAGCACGCGCATGTTCTCCGCGTAGCCGGGCCAGACGAAACGGCCCGCCTGGTCCGTGCGGAACCAGTTCACGCAGAATATTCGCGGTGGCCGCACGCCGCCGGCGGCCAGCTTTTCGCCCAGGCTCAGCCAGTGCCTGAAATACTCGCCCACGTGATAGCCGAGGAAGGGCAGCATCGCGAACGGATCGCGCCGCAGCACCCCCAGCGAGCCGGCCTGCGCGGCGGTCGTTTCCGATGCCAGCGTGGCCGCCATGTAAACGCCCTCCTGCCAGTTTCTCGCCTCGGTCACCAGAGGCACCGTGTTGGAGCGGCGGCCGCCGAAGACGAACGCGTCGATCGGAACGCCCAGCGGATTTTCCCAGTCCGGATCGATCGACGGGCATTGCGAGGCCGCCACCGTAAAGCGCGAATTCGGGTGCGCCGCCTTGCGTTGCTCGGCGGCACCGACCGCAGGGGTCCAATCGCGACCCTGCCAGTCGACGCAGTGGGCCGGCGGCTCGCTCAGCCCTTCCCACCACACGTCGCCGTCGTCGGTCAGCGCCACATTCGTGAAGATCACGTTCGCGTGCAGCATGCCGATGGCGTTCGGGTTGGTGCGTGCACCGGTACCCGGCGCCACTCCGAACACGCCGGCCTCGGGGTTCATCGCGTACAGGCGTCCGTCCGGGCCCGGGCGGATCCAGGCGATGTCCTCGCCGATCGTCGTCACTTTCCACCCGGAAAATTGCGCCGGCGGCACCAGCATCGCGAAATTGGTCTTACCGCAGGCGGACGGGAAGGCGGCTGCTACGTGGACCTTGCGTCCCTGCGGCGTGGTCACGCCCAGGATCAGCATGTGCTCGGCGAGCCAGCCCTCGTCACGCCCCATGACCGAGGCGATGCGCAGCGCCAGGCACTTTTTCCCGAGCAGCGCATTGCCGCCATAGCCGGAACCGAAACTCCAGATCTCGCGCGACTCGGGAAAGTGCACGATGTACTTGGTCGGGTTGCACGGCCAGCGCGCATCCGGCTGGCCGGGCGCCAGCGGCGCGCCAACCGAATGCACGCACGGAACGAACGGCTCCGCCTCGCCCAGCGCCTCGACCACCGGTTTGCCCACCCGGGTCATCAGGTGCATGTTGACCACGACGTACGGGCTGTCGGTCAGCTCGACGCCGACCTGCGCGAAGGGGCTGCCGACCGGGCCCATCGAAAAGGGAACCACGTACATCGTGCGGCCGCGCATGCAGCCGGCGAAGACCCGATCGAGCGTGACGCGCATTTCGTCCGGCGCCGCCCAGTTGTTGGTCGGCCCCGCGTCTTCCGGGCGCTGGCTGCAGATGAAGGTGCGGTCCTCGACCCGCGCGACATCCTGCGGATCGGACCAGGCCAGGTACGAGTTCGGCCGCTTCAGTGGATTCAGCCGCCGCAACATGCCGCTGGCCACCATCTGGTCGCACAGCCGGTCGTATTCCGCGCGCGATCCGTCGCACCAGACGATTCGCTCCGGCTCGGTCAGCTGCGCGACCCGGGCGACCCATTGGATCAGCGCCTGGTGGCGCACGGCCGCGGGCGCAGCCAGAAACCCTACTCGCGAGGGTACGGCGCTCATGGTTAATTCTCCTCCCCTTTTTCTTGTTTTGTAAAAGGACCCCGCGGCGCTCCTCGCCGGCGCCGCGTGGATCGATCCCGCGCCGCTCAGGATAGCGGAACGATCTCGACGGCCTGCGGCCCTTTTTGCCCCTGCTGGACCTGATATTCGACGCGCTGGTTTTCCTTCAGCGTTCGAAATCCCTTGGACTTGATGCCGCTGTAGTGAGCGAAGACATCGCTGCCGCCATCGTCGGGCTTGATGAAACCGAATCCCTTGGTTTCATTGAACCACTTAACAACGCCTGTGGGCATAGCAAGCTCTTTGTTGTATGCGCGGGAAGCGCCCGCGGCGCGCAAGCGATGAATCCATGGGTCGATGCGGAATGGCCGGAGGACGACTTGTGGCAGGACTTCGACGTGCAACGCGGAGGAGCTATGCGAGCCTGAGCACCGGAATCCAATAAACGCAGCGCGGTCATCGACTGCGAGAAAACGCTACTCCATTCGGAACCGGTGCGCCAGTATTTGGTGCGTTTCAGGCGACAAGCGGCGTCGATGCGGCGCCGGAATTGCGCATGCAGCGACTGATATTTCATCGAGGGTATATGGTTTAAAAACGCCGCTGGCGCGCTGCGGCGCCTCGTGTGCGCCGGGCCGCCTCAGCTCGCCCGCAGCGCGTCTACGATGCGCATCCGCGCCGCCTTGGCGGCCGGCAGAACACCGCCCGCCAGGCCCATCACCAGAGCGAACACGATCGAGCGCAGCACCACGCCCGGCGTGAGCTCGAAGGAGAACGCGAGCTCGGAGAAGGTCTGGAAGTTGGTGGTCGAGATCCGCACCGACTGCAGCATCGAGGCGCCAGCCAGTCCAGCCACGCCGCCGACCAGCGCCAGCAGCATCGACTCGAGCAGGAACGCGGCCAGGATCGAGCGCCGTGCGAAGCCCAGCGCGCGCAAGGTGCCGATCTCGCCGGTTCGGGTTGCGACCGAGGCGTACATCGTAATGGCCGCGCCGATCATCGCGCCGAGCGAAAAGATGATCGACAGCGTCAGGCCCAGGATGCGGATGAAATCGGACATCTGGCGCGACTGGTCCTCGTAGTAGCGCCGCTCGGGCCGGGCCTGCAGCTGCAGGCGCGGGTCGGCGTCGATGGCGGCGCGCAGCGCCTCGAAGCGTGCGGGCGAGGCGAGGCGCACGATCAGCGACGAGTAGACCGTGCGCCGGAATGCCTGCAGCAGCTGTTCGCAGTCGCCCCAGATCTCCGAATCGAACGCGGTGCGCTGCGCATCGAAGCGGCCGACGATCAGCCACTCACGCTGCGCGAAGTGCAGCGTCTGCCCGACGGCGGCGCCGTTGAAATCGTGCGCCACCGAATTGCCCACGATCACCTCGCTCGCCCCGGGCCGGAACATGCGGCCCTCGACCACCCGCACCTGGCTGCGCAGCTGCACCCCGAGCGGCGACAGGCCGCGCACCGGCACGTTGGTGCGCTGCCCGCTGCCTCGCTTGCTGAGCGAGTCGAGCACCACCACCTCTCTGGACGACAGCGTGCCGCCGTCGGGGCCGAGCGCGATCTGCGGCAGGGTCTCCACCACGGCGGCCGTATCGCGCTCGATTCCGCTTTGCACCTCGGTGTCCGCTCCCTTGCGTATGACCACGACGTTCGAGTCGCTGCCGCTGGAAACCATGGTGGACTTCAGTCCCGCGTCCAGCATCAACACCGCGCTGAACACGAACACGACCAGCGCCATGCCGCCGGCCGTCAGCACCGTGGTCAGCCGGCGCACCCACAGGTTGCGCGCGACGTAGCTCAGCGGAACGGGCATTTTTTACTCCGAGCCCTCACGCCCTCACCCCCTCCCCTCTCCCGGCTCACGCACTTGCGGCGCCCGATCGCCCCTCGCCCGCGCAGCGGGAGAGGGGAGGGGGTGAGGGCGTGAGGGCCGCTCAGCCGACATGTCGCAAACCCTCCACGATCCGCACCCGAGAGGCGCGCACCATCGGCGCCAGCGCGGCGATCAGCCCGACCGCCAGCGCACAGGCGGCTTGCATCCGCAGCGTCTGGCCGGATACCTCGAAGCGGGCGAACATCGCGCTCGTTGCGCGATGAAAGGCGGCGGCCACCGGGCGGGTCAGCAGCAGCGCCACGATGCCGCCGATGGCGCACAGCAGCGCGCTCTCGGCCAGAATCAGCTGCGCCACGAAGCCCGGCCCGAAACCGAGCGCCTTCAGGGTCGCGTACTCCGACAGGCGCTCGCGTGCCGTCATCGCCATGGTGTTGGCGGTCACCGCCAGGATGATCACGATCACCACGTACGACACGCCCGAGATGATCCGGACGATGGTGCCGAACATCGACAGGAAGTTCAGCTGGAACGACCGCTCGCTCTCGGTGAGCGTCTCGGCGAGCGAATTGCGGAATTGCGAATCGATCTCCTGCGACACGTCGGCCACCCGCTCCGGATCGGCCAGGTCCATCACGAACACGCCGACCCGGTTGGCGCGGGTCGGGTACTTCAGCTTCAGGTACTCGTTCAGGTAGTCGAAGTGGAAGTACATCTGCCGCGTGATGGCCGAGGCGTCCCGGCCCTCGTAGATCGCGCGGATGTTGAATTCCCAGTTGCCCGGGTAGATGGTGCCGCGGATCGGCAGCTTGTCGCCGACCTTGAAGCCGTACAGGTCCGCGAGCTGACGGCCCACCACGCAACCCTGGCGATCGCGCACGAAGTCGTGGAACTCGCCGGGCTTGAACACGAACTCCGGATAGATCGGGAAGAAGTTTTCGTCATCGACGGCGAATTGCGCGAAAAACGACTTCTCGTCGCGCCACACTCCGCCGAACCAGTTCGAAGCGGCCACGCGCCGCACGCCCTCGACGGCGCGGATGCGGTCGCGGTAGTAAAGCGGCAGCGAAAACGTCAGCGAAATCGCGCTGCGGGTGACGACCCGCGTGGCCGAAGCCATTTCAACACCGGCGTTCCAGGCTCCAACGACCGTCTGCAGCAGGCCGTAGGCCACCAGCGCGATGACCAGGCCCAGCAGCGTGAGCACGCTGCGCAGCCGGGCGCGGAAGGCGTTGCGCAGCGCAAGTCGGAGGAAGAAGAGCACGGGTCAGCCGGTGGTGAAGGGCGAGGTATCGGTGAGCTGGCCCTTGTCCAGATAGATCAGGTGGTGCGCCGCCTCGGCCGCGCGCGGATCGTGCGTGACCATCGTGATGGTCTTGCCCAGCTCGACGTTCAAGCGCTCCAGCAGCTTCAGGATGTCCGCGGCCGAGGAGCGATCCAGGTCGCCGGTGGGCTCGTCGGCGATGATCAGCACCGGGTCGGTGACGAGCGCGCGGGCGATTGCGACGCGCTGCTGCTGGCCTCCCGACAGCTGGTTTGGATAGTGTTCGAGCCGGTCCGACAGGCCGACCAGCTCCAGCATCAGCTCGGCCCGGCTGCGGCGCTGCGTGCGCGACAGAGCTGTCAGCAGCAGCGGCAACTCGACATTCTCCAGCGCAGTGAGCACTGGCATCAGGTTGTAGAACTGGAACACGAAACCGACCGTTTCGGCGCGCCATGACGCCAGTGCCGTTTCGCTCAGCCTGGTGATGTCCTGCCCGCCCACCAACAGCTGGCCGTCGTCGGGCTTGTCGATGCCGGCGATCAGGTTCAGCAGCGTGGTCTTGCCGGACCCGGACGGTCCCATCATCGCGACGAAATCGCCGCTGGCGATCGAAAGGTTCACATCGGTCAGCACCGGCACGCGCTGGGCACCGCGCCGATAGCTCTTGGAAAGGTGGCGGATCTGCACCAGCGGGGCACCTGCGGGCCGGCCGCGCGCGCGGGCAGCCGCCTTGGTGGCGCCCGCCGAGTCCTCCATCTCAGGCTTTCCGGGCGGCCACCAGCGTGCCGTCGGCCAGACTGTCCGGCGCTCTGATCACGATCCGCGTGCCGGCAGCGACGCCTTCGACGCGCACCAGGTCGCCGATCCTCGATCCGACCCGCACCTCGGTCATCGCGGCGCGCGCTGGCGCTTCGCCCTTGTCCGCGGGGACCACGAACACGTAGCTCTTGCCGCCCCGCGTGACGATCGCTTCGGGCCGCACCGCCGCCACCGCCGAGCGTTCCGACGATTCCAGGCGGCGCGACAGGAAGGCCACCTTGGAGCTCATGTCGGGCAGCACCCGCGGGTCGGTTTCGTCGAAGTGCACCTTGACCAGCAAAGTTGCCTTGCTGCGGTCCACGTCCGGCACGATCCGGCTGACCCGGCCCGCCAGGCGCAGCTCGGGAAAGGCGTCCAGCTGGATCTCGGCCGGCTGTCCGACCGAGATCTGTGCGATCGACGATTCGGATACGTCCGCTTCGACCTCGAGCGTGCTCATGTCGGCCATCGTCACGACGGCGCCGGTCGTGCCCGAGGCGGCTGAAAACGGCGTCAGGATGTCGCCGACGTTGGCATTCTTGGTCAGCACGACGCCGTTGAAGGGAGCCAGGATCAGCGTCTGCTCGACGGACACTTCGGCGGCGCGCAGGTTCGCTTCGGCGACACCGATCTGGGCTCGCAGCGACGCGATCGCCGCCACGGCCTTGTCGTGCCGAGCCACTGCCGAGTCGACCTCGGACGAGGAAATGAAGTTGCGCTGCGCCAGATCGCGCGTCCGCTTCAGCGCCAGATCGGCGTCGACCAGCTCGGCCTGGCCCTGGGCCAGGTTCGCTTTGGCCGCTTCCACGCTCGCGGCGGCCTGGTCGCGCTGCGCTTTGACGTCGCGGTTCTCCAGGCGTGCGATCACCTGGTCCTTGCGGACCGGCTGGCCCTCCTGTACACCCAGCCACTCCAGCCGGCCGGTGCCCTTGCTGGATACCGAGGCATGGGTCGCCGCCGAAACATGCCCGGTCGCGCTCAGCACGGCCACCGCCAGCGAGGGGTAGACCGCGGCCACGGTGCCCAGCTCGACCGGCACGGGCCGGCCCCGTTGCAACAGCACCCAGCCCGACGTCGCCAGCACCAACGCCGCCGCGGCCCAGGTCCAGCGGCTCTTCCACCAGGGGCGCCCGCGGCGCAAGTTCACCGCCGCCGGGTCGCGATCGATCAACAGCTGGGTGAGCGGCGTGGGCGAATCAGGCTTGTTCATGTCCGAGCCTCACCAGCCGGTCAGTTCGAGTCGGGGTAGACGTGTTCCGCGGCCGGAAATTGTCCCGACTGCACCTGGGTCAGGTAAGCGCGCGCGGCGGCCTCGACGCTGCCGCCTTCGAGCAGGAAGTTCTTCACGAAGCGAGGCCGCTTGTCGGTCGCAACGCCGAGCATGTCGTGCAGCACCAATACCTGGCCGCTGCAAGCGGCGCTGGCCCCGATGCCGATCGTCAGCGCCTTGGATTCGGCCGCGATCGTGCGGGCGAGCGACTCGGGCACCGCCTCGATCACGACCATCTCGGCGCCGGCGGCAGCCACCGCGCGAGCGGCCGTGCGGATCCGGGTCGCGGCCTGGCCGCGGCCCTGGATCCGATAGCCGCCGAAACGGTTGACGTGCTGTGGAGTCAATCCCACGTGGCCGCAAACCGGAACTCCACGCTCCACCAGGAACGCGATGGTCGGCGCCATTTCCTCCCCGCCTTCGAGCTTGACCATCTGGGCGCCGGCCTGCAGCAGCCGCACCGCGCTGTCGAACGCCGCCTGCGGGCTTGCCTGGTATGAACCGAACGGCATGTCGGCGACGATGAACGCCCGCTGCGAGCCGCGGGTCACGGCCCTGGTGTGGTAGGCGACATCGTCCACCGTGACCGGCAGCGTCGAGTCGTGGCCCTGAATCACCATGCCGAGCGAATCGCCGATCAGCAGCGAGTCGATTCCGGCGCGGTCCAGCACGCCGGCGAAGGACGCGTCGTAGCAGGTCAGCATCGCGATCTTGCGCTCGGCGGCGATGCGGCGAAGGTCAAGCAGCGTCAATCTCATCTGCGGCTCCCCAGGTGTTCTCAGGCGCGGGGCGCAAGTATGACGCGCCTGCGGCGGCGCACCTGGCGCCCCTGCCGGAGCTTATTTTCCGATGCAGAACCGGCTGAAAATCTCCCCCAGCAGCTCGTCCGCGGTGACCTGCCCGGTGATTTCGCCCAGCGCCAGCGCGGCCAGTCGCAGCTCCTCGGCGGCCAGCTCCGGGCGTAGCGCGTCGGGGCGCAGTTGATCGGCGGCGCCCAGCAGGTGAGCCTGGGCGCGGCCGATCGCATCCAGGTGGCGCGCACGCGCCAGGTACACGCCTTCATCCGATGGGGCCCGATCCCAGCCCGCACGCCGCAGCAGTTCGGCCCGCAGGCTGTCCAGCCCCGCCCCCGTCCTGGCCGAAATGTACAAATGCCCCTCGCGCAGGCCGGGCGCCTCGCCACTCAAATCCACCTTGTTGATCACCAGGATGTGGGCGGCGTGCGGACCGATCCGGTGCTGCCAGGCCGCGTCAAGGGCGAACGCTCGCTCGCCACGCGAGACGCGGGCGGCGGTTTCGACCAGCTCCAGCACGATGTCCGCCTCGGCCACGGCGTCCAGCGTGCGCTCGATGCCGAGCTGCTCGACTTCGTCCGCCGTCGCGCGCAACCCGGCGGTGTCGATGAGGTTCAGCACCAGGCCGCCGATGTCGACGCTGCGCTCGATCCGATCGCGCGTGGTCCCCGGATGCGCCGTCACGATGGCGATGTCCTGTCCGGCCAGCGCATTGAGCAGGCTGGACTTGCCCACGTTGGGCGCGCCGACCAGCGCCACTCGCAGCCCCTCGCGCAGCACCGCGCCCAGGCGTGCGCGCCGCATCACATCGTCGACCGCTCGCTGCAGGCGGGCCACGCGGTCGCGCACATCCCTCGCGCCCAGCTCTTCGAGGTCTTCTTCGGGGAAATCGAGCGTGGCCTCGATCAAGGCGCGCGCCTCGGTCAACTGTGCGGCCAGATGCTGCAGCGCGCCCGAAAACTCGCCCGCCAGGCTGCGGTTGGCGCTGCGGGCCGCCGCCTCCGTGCTCGCATCGATCAGATCGGCGACCGCCTCCGCCTGCGCCAGGTCGAGCCGGTCGTTCAGGAACGCGCGGCGTGTGAATTCGCCCGGTTCGGCCAGCCGCGCCCCGATGGGGCGGCCGGCCTCCAGGCATCGGGCCAGCAGCATGCGCAGCACGGTCGGGCCGCCGTGACCCTGCAGCTCCAGCACGTCCTGGCCGGTATAGGAATGCGGAGCTCGATACAGGATGGCGATGCCCTCGTCGATCGCCCGGCCCTCGGCGTCGACAAACCGCGCATGGGTGGCGCGCCGCGGTTGCAAGCTGCCGGCCCGGACGGAACCGAGCACGCCGGCGATGATCGCCTCGATATCCGGCCCGGACACGCGCACCACGCCGATGCCGGCGCGGCCCGCGGCGGTGGCGATGGCGACGATCGGATCCGCGTCAGAGCCCATCGATGTGGTCGCATCCAGTTTTTCTAAACTTGCCCGGTGAGACACCACCAGGATCCCTCGCCGGGCCTCGGCCAAGCGCTCGCCTGCGCGCTGATCGCACAGCTGCTGAGCGTGTTGCTGGCCGCGGTGCTCGCGGCGCAGGTACCAGGAGGTTATCGCGTTCGATCCTGGGTGTTCCTGACGGGTCTGTTGTGGAGTGTGGCCGGAACCGTGCTGCTGTTGATTCGAACTGCGGCAGCAGCCGGGCGCAGCGAGGTGCAAGGCATCCGGTTGAGCCGGATCGCGCTCTGGCTGGTGTCCGCCTGGGTCTGGCCCATCCTGGTGCGCAGCAGGCGCCCGGATCGAGGCGGCTCTGAAACGGGCTGAAGGAAGCCTCAGCCGGGCTTTGATACGGATCCGGAGCCGGGAACCATCGGGTGATGCCCGGGCGCCGTGTCAACGCAATATCACAGCCTGCCGTTATGGGTATGCCGGCGCAACGCAGTCAGGGGGCAATGGGCCGGCAGATTCGATCCCTTCAACCCACGATTGACGGAAAGCAGATGAAGAAACTGATCGCTGTGACGGTCGCCGGTCTGTTCGCGCTCGCCGGTGCGTATGCCGACGAAATGAAGAAGGACGAGAAGAAGGCGGAGGCCAAGCCTGCGGCCGAGGCGAAGAAGGAAACGACCAAGGCGGACATGAAGAAGGACGGCAAGAAGGACGGCAAGAAGAAGACCGACAAGAAGAAGGACGACGGAAAGAAGGACGACGCAAAGAAGGACGACAGCAAAAAGTAATGCTCATTTGAGCGGACCAGGCCTGGCCGAACCACTGGCCGCCCGTCTGCTTCTGGCTTCAAGGGGGCGCGCCTGGCCGGCGCGCCCCGATTTTTTGTGCGGTTGCGGCGACCAGCCGCCTTGCTGCATTGTCAACCGCGGGTTCGGTTTGTCCGTTTATTTTGCCGCAACCGTCGGATACCGCCTCGGAAGGACGAATATGGCGGGACACAGCTTCAATTCCCTACTCCAAAAGGAACTACTCGATGAAACGCATCGCAGCTCTGATGATCAGCGGTTTCCTGGCGAGTGCCGCCGCACTGGCGCAGGATTCCAAGATGGCCGCCCCGGCCCCGGCCACGCCGGCCGCCACGTCGCCTTCCGGCGCGGCGCCGGAGGGCGACCAGGCGGCCAAGAAAAAGGCGCATCGCGCCACCAAGAAGAAAGCGCACAAGGCCATGACGGACAAGACCGCGGCGGCCAAGACAGAAGGCGACATGAAGAAGTCGGCCGATACCAAGTCGGCGGCTGCCCCGGCGGCCACGCCGATGGCTCCGGCCCCGAAGTAAGGCGATCAACCCTGTCCCGCGCGCTCGCGTGGGACAGGGTCCCACTCAGCGGCTGAGCCCGTCGAGCAGCCGCTGCGCGATCAGACCGGCCCGCGACGGGTCGCATTCGATCAGCACCGACTTGTCGCGCGAGTTCGCGCCCGCCACCAGGCGCAGCGAGCCGGTGCGCAGATCCAGGCACTGTGCCAGGTAGCGCAGCAGCGCCTCGTTGGCGCGGCCCTGCACCGGGGGCGCCTGCACCGCGACTCTCAGGCGTTCGCCGTGCTGCGCGATCAGCGCGCTGCGGCGCGCGCCGGGTTGCACGCGCAAGGCCAGGCGCACTCCGGCGGGTTCACTGCGAATCCAGGACGGCAGCGTCTGCATGCGAGAATCGGCCGCGGCAGCTGCAGAACGGCGCCCATCCAACCGGACCCAGGTGAAACCAGCCAACGATACGTTGCTGCGCGCACTGCGCCGGCAGCCGACCGAAACCACGCCGATCTGGCTGATGCGCCAGGCCGGCCGATATCTTCAAGAGTACAACGAGACCCGCGGCCGGGCCGGAGACTTTCTGACGCTGGCCAAGACGCCGCAGCTCGCGACCGAGGTGACGCTGCAGCCGGTCGACCGTTTTGCGCTGGATGCGGCGATCCTGTTTTCCGACATCTTGACGGTCCCCGACGCGATGGGCCTGGGGCTGCACTTCACCGAAGGCGAAGGGCCGAAGTTCGAGCGTCCGGTGCGGACCGAATCCGATGTGAAGGCGCTCGCCGTGCCGGACCCGGAGCTCGAACTCGGCTATGTGCTCGACGCGGTGCGCTCGGTACGCGGCGCGCTGCAGGGTCGGGTGCCGCTGATCGGATTTTCCGGCAGCCCCTGGACGCTCGCCTGCTACATGATCGAGGGCGGGGGCTCGGACGACTTCCGCACGGTCAAGACGATGCTGTATGCGCGGCCCGATCTGATGCACCGGGTGCTCGAGGTGAACGCGCGGGCGGTGACCGATTACCTGAACGCGCAAATCCGGGCCGGCGCGCAGGCCGTGATGGTGTTCGACACCTGGGGCGGCGTGCTGACCGATTCGGCCTTTCGCGAATTCTCGCTGCGTTACACCGCGCAGGTGATGCGGCAGCTGGACCGCGAGCACGACGGCGAACCGGTTCCTTCGATCGTGTTCACCAAGGGCGGTGGCGCCTGGCTCGAGGCGATCGCCGATTGCGGCTGCGATGCGGTGGGGCTGGATTGGACCGTGGACATCGGCCGCGCCCGCGCCCGCATCGGCGACCGCTGTGCGCTGCAGGGCAACCTGGATCCAGCCGTGCTGCTGGCTCCGGAGGCGGTGGTGCGCTCCGAGGCGCGGCGCGTGCTCGACGCCTTCGGCCCGGCGCGTCGCGCCGATGGGGCGTACGGCGGGCATGTCTTCAATCTCGGACACGGCATTTCTCGCTTCACGCCGGTCGATGCGGTTGCAGTGCTGGTCGATACGGTCCACGCAGAAAGCCGCAAGCTCAGGCGTTAAGCTCGTTTTCGACGTAGTCGGCGCTCACCTTGTCCCGTATTGGAAATCTGCTCGAAACAGCGTCTACCCGCTTGACTTATGCACAAAGTCGCGCAGCGGCTTAATTCATGCGGCTCCCGGCCCGACGCAGCCCCGCAGAGCTTGATTTTTTCGCTCAAGTCTTTGAAACAGAAGAAAAAACCGGATTCGGCTGGTGGAATGTGTCCCATTGAAGACAAGGCCGGCCGGGCACTTAGCTCATCTTCGCAATGTTTGTCCACAAAGTTGTCCACAGACCGATCGGAGCCCTTAAGGCCTTGACAAACGGTGCGAATGAGCGCATTCAGCCAGCCGCTTCCGCGTCGAAGCCGGCGCCGCGATGAGCTTCGCCAGCGTGCTGCTCGATCTGCCGGTGCCGCACCCGCTGCAGTACCGGCTCACGCCCGAACAGCAGGCGATGGCGCGGGTCGGAATGCGCTGCGTCGCGCCGATCGGACCGGGGCGCGTGATGCTGGGCGTGCTGGTCGAGTTGTCGTCACAGTGCTCGATCGAAGAACGGCGCGTGCGGCCGTTGCGCGCGGTGCTCGATGACCCGCTGCTGTCGGCCGACTGGCTGCAGTTGTGCAGGTTCGCCGCCGGTTACTACCACCAGCCCCTGGCCCAGGTCGTGCTGGGCGCGTTGCCGCCGTCGCTGCGGCGCGTTCCGGGCCCACGGGCAGCGGCGCAGATGGCCCGGTTGCGGCGCGCACCACCCGCCCAGGTACAGACTGGGCCTGGCGAGGCGACCAGCCTGCGCGAAGAACAGCGGGCCGCGATCGCAGCGATCGGACAAGCCCGGGGGTTTGCGCCGTTTCTGCTGCACGGAATCACCGGCAGCGGCAAGACCGAGGTGTACCTGGGCGCGATCGCCGCCGCGCTGGAATCGGATCCGCGCGCGCAGGCTTTGTGGCTGGTGCCGGAAATCAACCTGACCCCGCAGTTCGAATCGCGGCTTCAGAAGCGATTCGCACATCTGCAGGTGGTGAGCCTGCACAGCGGCCTGGGTAGCGCGGAGCGCACCGCGGGCTGGCTGGCGGCGCACGAAGGCCGTGCGCGGATCGTGCTGGGCACTCGGCTGGCGGTGTTCGCTTCGCTGCCGCACCTGCGCATCGTGGTCGTCGACGAGGAACACGATGCATCGTTCAAGGCGTCCGACGGTGTGCGCTACTCGGCGCGCGACCTGGCGGTGAAGCGGGCCCAGCTCGCGCGCACCGCAGTCGTGCTCGGATCGGCCACCCCGTCGCTGGAATCGTGGCAGCAGGTGGTGGGCGGCCGGTACGCGCTGTTGCGCCTGGTGGAGCGCCCGTCGCAGGGCGGCCGCGCTGCCGGCGCTGGCGAGCAGCACCGCCCGCGCGTGCACACGGTCGACGTGCACAACTTTCCGCCTCAACAGGGCCTGAGCGCGCCGCTGCGCAGCGCGCTCGGCGAGGCACTGGCCCGCCACGAGCAGGCACTGGTGTTCATCAATCGCCGGGGCTATGCACCCGTGCTGGCCTGCGAGGCCTGTGGGTGGCTGTCCGACTGCCCCCACTGCAGCGCGCACGCCGCGTTTCACCGCAACGAAGACGGCGCCAAGGCGTCATTGCGCTGCCACCACTGCGGGTGGAACCGCCCGGTGCCGCGCGCCTGTCCGACATGCGGCAACCAGGACTTAAAGCCGGTCGGCCAGGGCACGCAGCGGGTGGAGGAAACGCTGCGCCAGAGTTGGCCGGCCGCCCGGATCGGCCGCCTGGACCGCGACAGCACGCGGCAGCCACGCGCCGCCGAAAAGACGCTGCTGCAGGTTCACGCGGG
Organism: Burkholderiaceae bacterium; assembly: GCA_035511515.1. Classification (GTDB taxonomy): domain Bacteria; phylum Pseudomonadota; class Gammaproteobacteria; order Burkholderiales; family Burkholderiaceae_F; genus VBCK01. The sequence goes on from DATKFG010000007.1 coordinate 38,623, forward strand.
CGAGCTCGACGTGCTGGTCGGCACCCAGATGATCGCCAAGGGCCACGACTTCCGGGGGGTTTCACTGGTGGCCGTGCTGAACGCGGACGCACAGCTGATTGCCGCCGATTTCCGGGCCCCGGAGCGCCTCTTTGCGCTGCTGATGCAGGTCGCCGGACGCGCCGGCCGCTCCGGGCAGGCCGCGCAGGTTCTGGTGCAGACCCGCTTCCCCGACCATCCCCTGTACCGGGCGCTCGCTCAAGGCGACTACGGGCAATTCGCCCGCGAGCAGCTGGCCGAGCGGCGCGCTGCACGCATGCCCCCCTTCACGCACCAGGCGCTGCTGACCGCCACGGCCGGCGCGCTGCCCGATGCGCTGCAGTTTCTTTCGACCTGCCGCAGGCTCGGTGCGCAGCTCGCCCAGAGCCAGGCGGTTGTGCTGTACGACCCGGTGCCGATGCCGCTGTCGCGGCTGGCGTCCGAGCTGCGCGCGCAACTGCTGGTCGAGGCAACACGGCGCGCGCCGCTGCATCGCTTCCTGGACGCGTGGTTGCACGAGGTACGCTTGCTCAAGCTGCCCCGCCGTCTGCGCTGGCAGATCGACGTGGATCCGCTGGCGATCTGATCGCCGGCTGGGTAACGTAAAGGCGCGATCCCACTACCCTTAGGGTCTTCAGCCGTTCGCGGTAGGCCCGCGCGAAGCGTTCCCGTCCGTCGCCTGCTGGCGACCGAACGGGGCCCCGACCCTAGGTCCCTTTGAACCACGCGGTGACAATCCGCGCCATGAGACAGGGGGAGTCAATACAGGTAAAGGTAGTTCGGAGCTGCCGCAAGCGGGCCGGCTTCACGCTGGTCGAGCTGCTGGTCGTGGTGTTGATTGCGGCGATTCTGATGGGGATTGCGGTGCCGGCGCTGCAGACCATGGTCGCAGACAATGAGTTGAATGCCGTAACGGACGATCTTGCTTCCGCGCTGAATCTGGCCCGCAGCGAGGCGGGCAGACTCAACGCCACGGTCACCCTGGCGCCGACGGCGGCGTGGGGATCCGCGTGGACCGTCGCGCCCGCCGGGGGCGGAACGACGCTGCGCACCGGGGCGGCTGTTCCGAACGGGTACAGCCTGAGCAGCACCTTCTCCACCGCTGGCGTTTCCTTCGACGGGACAGGTCGCAGTTCCAGCGGCGTCGGTCAACTCGTGATCTGCCAGGGCGGCGGCCCATTTGCCGGGGGCTCAGCGCGCTTGATCACGGTGACAGCCTCCGGCCGCATCCGGGTTGCCCAGAACTCGTCCGGGGTGCCGGTCCAAGACAACGGTCAGCCGCTTACGGGGTGCTAGCGATGATTCACGCCGATTCTCGAGGAGCCGGACCGATGACCAAAAGGTGCTTGCCCGGCTGTACGGTCCAACGCGGCATGACTTTGATCGAGATCCTGGTGGCGATCGTCGTGCTGTCGATCGGACTGCTAGGACTGGCAGGGCTGCAGCTCAAAGGCCTGCAGGTTGGACAAGGTTCGACCTACCGCTGGCAGGCCGCGATGCTGGCCGAGGACATCGCGGACCGGATGCGAGCAGACCGCGCCAGCGCTTTGTTGGGCAACTACTCGAGCGGAACGCCAACTGGAGCCACCGCGGCGACCATCACGGACTGGCAGGCTCGCGTGGCGGCGGCCCTTCCGGGGGCGACCACGCCGACGATAACGTTTCCGAACGGCGTAGGTACCAACCAGGTGATCGTGGAGATCGACTGGGCCGACACCCGGGCCAACTCCGGGGCGGGGGGAACGGGCACAGCGAGAGGCGTCTTCAAAATGCAGACGGAGCTCTGAAGTGCACGCTGCTCCCGCCCGCGGCGCTCAGCTCGGTCTGACCCTGATCGAGATGATGGTCAGCATCACGATTGGCCTGCTGGTGGTCGGCGCGGTGACGTATTTGTATATCGGCTCCAAGGGCGCCTATCGCGGCAACGAAGCGCTGGCACGTATTCAGGACGCCGGCCGCTTTGCTCTCGACTCGATCACCCGTGACGTCCGGCGTGCCGGGGCCCTCGGGTGCAGCTCGGCCGTTTCCGTAGCAGGCCAAGGGGCGCCGATCACCGTCAACGTGATCGCACCAGGGCTTGGCGTGCAGCCGGTTCCGATACAGGGCTTCGAGCCGTCGCAGTATCAGCCGCTGCCCCTGCCGACGTCAGCGTGGCCCTCCGGCTGGACACCGCCGACCGGATCCGGCACCCCGACTTACTGGGGCGGAGACGTGCTGCAGTTGCAGATCGCCACCGGCGTGCCCGTGCGGGTGACGGCCGAGGACACGACCGCGGGGACGATCACGATTGCCAACAACACCGTGCCGAATGGAAGCGGAGCCTACTTCAAGGCGAACAACTATGCCGTTCTCGGCAACTGCTCGGCGGCCGCGATATTTCAGGTGTTCGGGTCGCCGTCGGCGGGAGCATCGGCGGTGGTGTCGTACGCGAGCGCACCCGTTCCACTGACCACATCCGGGCAATTCAGTCTGGCCGCCGACACCTATCCGACCGTGCAGCACTATGACCAGGTCACGTACTACATCGGCCAGGCGTATGCGAACGCACCTCCGGCGCTGTACCGCTTCTCGCTCAGCAGCGGCCAGGCCGAGGAACTGGTCGGAAACGTCGAGGACATGGACGTGGTGTACGGCATCGGCA
>DATKFG010000008.1:0-4650 GCA_035511515.1 Burkholderiaceae bacterium
CGCCGCGCTACGTGGCGGCGGCCGGCTCGACGATCCTGATCCCGCGCGACGAGACGATGGGCGAGGACGTGTCCGGCGAGATGCTGGACGGATCGGTCGCGCTGGTGCCGGAAAAGGCCGGGCTGCGCAAGATCACCGTGCGGGTGCGGCGTGGCGATTCGCTCGCTTCGATCGCGCGCCGCTGGCGCGTGGCCCCCGATGAGATCATCGCCTGGAACAACCTGCGCTCGCCGGAGCTGTTTGCCGGCCAGCGGCTGAGCCTGACGGTGGCCTCCGCTCCGGGCGGCCACAAAAAGACAACGCCGCACAGCGCAAACGTCGACAACCAGAACACGAACCAGACCACGACGCTGGCCCGCGCCGCCTCCGGCGCGCACTGACCGCCGGGTCGGGCTGCGCCACGCGCCGGCTGGCCGCCGCAGACTCGCTCACGCACATGCCCTTTCTGTCCGGCAAGCGCATCCTGATCACCGGTGTGCTGTCCAACCGCTCGATCGCCTACGGCATCGCGCGCGCCTGTCGGCGTGAGGGTGCCGAGCTCGCCTTCACGTACGTGGGCGAGCGGTTCAAGGAACGCATCGGCCAGATCGCACGCGAGTTCGGCTCGGACCTGACGTTCGACTGCGACGTGGCCCAGGACGCGCAGATCGCGGCCACCTTCGAGGCCCTGGCGCGGCACTGGGACGGGCTGGACGGGCTGGTGCACGCGATCGGCTTTGCGCCGCGCGAGGCGATCGCGGGCGATTTCCTGGACGGCCTGACGCGCGAGGGTTTCCGCATCGCGCACGACATTTCGGCCTACAGCTTTGCGGCACTGGCCAAGGCCGCCTTGCCGCTGATGCAGGAGCGGCGCGGGGCGCTGCTCACGCTCACCTACCTGGGCTCGGAGCGCGTGGTGCCGAACTACAACACGATGGGGCTGGCCAAGGCCTCGCTGGAGGCCTCGGTGCGGTATCTGGCGGCCAACCTCGGGCCGAAGGGAATCCGCGTGAACGCGATCTCGGCCGGACCGATCCGCACACTGGCCGCCGCGGGCATCAAGGACTTCGGGCGCATCCTGCAGTTCGTCGAGCAGACGGCGCCGTTGCGGCGCAACGTGTCGATCGATGATGTCGGCAATGTTGCTGCGTTCTTGCTGTCGGACCTGGCGGCGGCCGTTACGGGCGAGATCGTGTTTGTGGACGCCGGGTTCAATACCGTTGCGGCGGGCATCGCCGGCTGACGGTCGGCAGCCCTCACCCCCGCCCCTCTCCCGCTGCGCGGGCGAGGGGCGATCGAGTCTGGCTGCGTTGACGGCTCTCGGACTTTTCCGCAGCCCTCACCCCCTCCCCTCTCCCGCTGCGCGGGCGAGGGGCGATCGGGCGCCGCAGGGCACGCGGTATCGCCCATCGCCCGGGCAGCGGGAGAGGGGAGGGGGTGAGGGCGACCCATGCGCCTTCGTGAGGCCCTCATGGATAATGGGGCGCCATGAACGCTCCGGAGTCGCATCCGCCCCCGGCACAGCGGCCACCGCGGTCCCTGTTTCGCCAGGAAGCGATCGACGCCCAGCGCGAAAAGCTGCTGGGCGAGCTGTCCACCGCGCGCCCGGTTCCCGTCTGGGTGTTCACGCTGCTGGCGGTCGCGTTCGCAACCGTGTTCATCGTGTTCGCATTCGCCGGCGAGTACACCCGGCGCGAGCGGGTCGAGGGCTTCCTGGCCGGCGACGCCGGGGCCGCCCGCATCCTGACGCCCGAGGGCGGCAGCGTCACCCAGCTGATGGTCAAGGAGGGCGACGAGGTCCAGGCCGGCAGCCCGATCGCGCGCCTGAAGACGGAGCACAACCAGGGCGGCGGCGGCAGCACCTCCGAGCAGGTCGAGCAGCAGCTGCTGAACCGCCGGCGCGGCATCGAAAGCGAGCAGACGCAGGCGCAACTGATCGGCCAGCAGCAGCTGATCCAGCAGCGCAAGCGCATCGACGACCTGCTCAAGGAAGTCGAGCAGGCCAAGGCCGAAGCCCAGTTGCAGGAGCAGCGCATGACCTCGGCGCAGCAGGAGCTGCACCGCTTCGAAAAACTCGCCAAGGACGGCTTCGCCTCCGAGGCCATGGTGCGGGAGCGGCGCAACGAGCTGCTCGATCAGCAGTCCAAGCAGGAGAACCTCAAAAGAGCGCAGTCGGGCGCCGAGCGCGAGCTGCGCACCGCGCAGGCGGAGCTGCCGCTGATCGAGCTGCGCACCCGCAACCAGGTCCAGCAGCTCGAGCAGCAGAAGGGCGAGCTGCAGCAGGAGCTGGTGCAGAACAAGGCCAAGCAGGAGATCGTGATCAACGCCTCGATCGCCGGCGTGGTCACCAACATCGTGCCCAGCCAGGGCGACTCGGTGGCCTCCGATGCGCTGCTGGCGACCGTGCTGCCCAGCGGCACGCGCCTGCACGCGCAGCTGCTGGTGCCCACCCGTGCGATCGGCTTCATCGCACCGGGCAATGCCGTGGTGCTGCGCTATGACGCCTTCCCGTTCCAGCGCTTCGGCCAGTACCGCGGAACCGTGGCGAGCGTGGGCCGCACCGTGTGGTCGCCGGGCGAGCGGATCGGGCCGCTCACGCCGCGCGAGCCGGTGTACCGGATCGACGTGAGGCTGGAACAGCAGACCGTCAGCTCGGGCAACCGCGAGTTCCCGCTGCGGCCCGGCATGCTGGCCAGCGCCGACATCCTGCTGGAGAAGCGCACCGTGTTCGAATGGGTGTTCGAGCCGGTGCTGGCGCTGCGCGAACGGCTGCGATGATCGATCCGCCATGCTGAATCCATTCCGGCGGCGCGTCCCGCTGATCCTGCAGAGCGAAGCGCCCGAATGCGGCATCGCCTGCGTGGCGATGATCGCGGGCTACCACGGGTTCCGCACCGACCTGTCGGCGATGCGGATGCGTCTTTCGCCGTCGATGAAGGGCGTCACGCTGCAGCACATCGCGGCCATCGCCGGCACCATGAAGATGTCGATGCGCGGGGTACAGGCGCCGCTGCAGGGCCTGGACCGGCTGCGGCTGCCGGCGATCCTGCACTGGGACATGAACCACTTCGTGGTGCTCACGCGGGTGGAGGCCAACAAGATCACGGTGCACGATCCGGCCCGCGGCAAGCGCGTGCTGGTGCTGTCGGAAGCCTCGCGCCACTACACCGGGGTGGCGGCCGAGCTGATGCCGAGCGTCGGATTCGCTGCCGCCGACGAGCGCGAAAAAATCACCGCCTTTCAGCTGATGGGCAGCCTGCGCGGGCTGCACGGCACCATCACGCAGGTGATCCTGCTGTCGCTGGTGCTGGAGGTGTTCGCGATCGCGTCGCCCTTTTTCGTGCAGATCGTGGTCGACCGGGTGGTGGTCGGGCGCGACGAGGACCTGCTCACGCTGCTGGGCCTTGGCTTCGGGCTGCTGGTGCTGATGCAGGTGGCCACCACCGCGGCGCGCGGCTGGCTGGGCGTGTACCTGTCCACCACGCTGAACGTGCGGCTGCTCGATGCGCTGTTCGGCCAGCTGCTGCGGCTGCCGCTGGCCTGGTTCGAAAAGCGCCACATCGGCGACATCGTGTCGCGCTTTCGCAGCGTCGATGCGATCCAGCGCACGCTGACCGTCACCTTCCTGGAATCGGTGATCGACGGCGCGATGGTGGTGCTCACCGTGTTCGTGATGCTGTGGTACAGCCCGCTGCTGGCGGCGATCGTGCTGGCCGCGGCCGCGCTGTATGGCCTGACGCGCTGGATGTTCTACGGCCCGCAGCGGCGCGCGCTGGACGAGCAGCTGGTGCACGAGGGCCGCTCCGGCACCCACTTCATCGAGACGCTGCGCGGGATGATGGCGATCAAGCTGAACCTGCGCGAGGCGGCGCGCCGCGCCGCCTACCAGAACCTGGTGGTCGAACAGGTCAACGCCGGCGTGCTGGTGCAGAACCTGGCGATCCTGCACCGGGCCGCCAACGGCCTGATCTTCGGCCTGGAAAACGTCACGGTGATCTGGCTGGGCACGACGCTGGTGATGGACGGGCGCTTCTCGGTCGGCATGCTGTTCGGCTTTCTGTCGTTCAAGCTGCTGTTCCTGACGCGCGTGAACAACCTGGTCGACAAGGCGATCGACTTCCGGATGCTGGACCTGCATGCCGAGCGCATCGCCGACATCGCCCTGTCCGAGCCCGAGCAGGTGCAGGCGGCCGTGGCGCACGCGCCCGATGCGCCGCTGCAGATCCGCGCCCGGGGGCTGGGCTTCGCCTACGGGGTCGAGGGCTTTGCCTTCCGCAACGTCGATTTCTCGGCGCGGCCGGGCGAGACGGTGGCGATCGTGGGTCCGTCGGGCAGCGGCAAGACGACGCTGGTCAAGGTGCTGGTGGGGCTGCTGGACCGCACCGAGGGGGTGGTCGAGGCCAACGGGCGCGACGTGCGCGACTGGGACCGCTCGGCCTACCGGGCCCGGCTGGGCGTGGTGATGCAGGACGACCAGCTGTTCGTCGGGACGCTGGAGGACAACATCAGCTTCTTCGACCCGCAGTACCACCCCAACCTGGTGCGCGCTGCCGCCGCCATCGCCGGCATCGACGACGAGATCCTGGCGATGCCGATGCAGTACAACACGATCGTCGGCAGCCTGGGCATGGCCCTGTCGGGCGGTCAGAAGCAGCGCGTGCTGCTGGCGCG
>DATKFG010000009.1:0-7112 GCA_035511515.1 Burkholderiaceae bacterium
GTTCTGCGACAGCTCGGTCCAGAACTGGGTCAGCTTGGGCAGGTTGGCGTTGTACTGGGCGCGCAGGCGCGCAGAGTCGGCCACCGCGTTCAGGTGCGAGACGGCGGCCCACGCGCGCGTGAGTCGCTGAAGCTCCTGCTCCAGTGGCAGCACCACCGAGTCCCAATCGGCGGCTGTGGCCGCATCGGTCACGCGTTCCACGGCGCTGCGGCACCCCGACAGCAGCAGTTCTACCGCCGCAGTCACATCGTCGGGCGAGATCCGCTCGAACGCAAGCGGCCCGTCGAACTGCAGCAGCGGATTGGCGGACGGACGGGCCTCGCCGTCGGGCGGCATGGCGACTCGTACGGTGGGTGATGGAGCTCGGGAAGTCGGGCAGTCTACGCGGGACGATATACCATAATATGAAACGCAAAGCCGCAATTCAAAACTTACCCGACCGGCTGGTAGAGTGACAAAGTCCGCTTCTTTCGGCGCCGCCCGCCGCGGCGCCGCGCACCTGCGCGAGGTGACCCGATGTCCGCAAATCCGAACGCAATGCCAAGTGCATTGGCCGCCAACGATCCCGATGCGGTCGAAACGCAGGAATGGCTGGACTCGTTGAAGACGGTGATCGAGCGGGAAGGTCCGCAGCGAGCGCAGTACCTGCTCGAACGGCTGGTCGAGGAAGCGCGCCTGTCCGGAGCCTACGTCCCGCAGTCGCGCACCACCGCGTACGTCAATACGATTCCGCCGCACCTGGAAGAGCGCTCACCGGGAGATCCGGAGCTGGAAGAGCGCATCCGCTCTTACACACGCTGGAACGCGATGGTCACGGTCGTGCGAGCCAACCGGGGCGAGGGCGACCTGGGCGGGCACATCGCCAGTTATGCGTCGGTCGGCACGCTCATGGAGGTGGGCTTCAACCAGTTCTGGCACGCGCCCGACGCCACGCACGGCGGCGACCTGATCTACATCCAGGGCCATTCCTCGCCCGGCGTGTACGCGCGCGCCTTCCTGGAAGGACGCATCAGCGAGGAGCAGCTGGAGAATTTCCGGCGCGAAGTCGACGGCAAGGGCGTGAGCTCCTACCCGCATCCGAAGCTGATGCCGGATTTCTGGCAGTTCCCGACCGTGTCGATGGGACTCGGTCCGATCCAGGCTATCTACCAGGCGCGCTTCCTGAAGTACCTGCACGCGCGCAGCCTCGCCGACACGGAAAAGCGCAAGGTCTGGGTGTTCTGCGGCGACGGCGAGATGGACGAGCCCGAGTCGCTCGGCGCCATCGGGCTGGCGGCGCGCGAGCGGCTCGACAACCTGATCTTCGTCGTCAACTGCAACCTGCAGCGCCTCGACGGCCCGGTGCGCGGCAACGGCAAGATCATCCAGGAGCTCGAAGGCGTGTTCCGCGGGGCCGGCTGGAACGTGATCAAGGTGATCTGGGGCTCTTACTGGGATCCGCTGCTGGCGCGCGACACCGAAGGCATTTTGCGCCGCGTGATGGAGGAAACCGTCGACGGCGAATACCAGAACTACAAGGCCAACGACGGCGCCTACGTGCGCAAGCACTTCTTCGGCAAGAGCCCCAAGCTGCTGGAAATGGTGTCGCGCATGACCGACGAGGACATCTGGCGGCTGAACCGCGGCGGCCACGACCCGCACAAGATCTACGCGGCCTACGCGGTCGCGGCGCGCCACACCGGCCAACCCACGGTGATTCTGGCCAAGACGGTCAAGGGCTACGGAATGGGCAAGATCGGCGAGGGGAAAAATCCGGCCCACCAGGTAAAGAAGCTCGATACCGAGGCGGTGCGTGAGTTCCGCGACCGCTTCCGCATCCCGGTGCCGGACGACAAGCTGGACGAGCTGCCGTTTTACAAGCCCAGTGAGAACTCGCCCGAGATGAAATACCTGCACGACCGGCGCCGCGTGCTGGGCGGGTACCTGCCGCAGCGGCGCCGTCGCGCCGACGAGACCCTGAAGGTGCCGCCGCTGGAGACGTTCTCGGCGCTGCTGGAAGCCACCCCGGAGGGCCGCGAGATCTCCACCACGCAGGCTTTTGTGCGCTTCCTGACGCAGCTGGTGCGCGACAAGACGCTGGGGCCGCGCGTGGTGCCGATCATTCCGGACGAGGCGCGCACCTTCGGCATGGAGGGCATGTTCCGGCAGCTGGGCATCTTCTCGCAGCAGGGCCAGCTGTACGAGCCGGTCGACCGCGACCAGGTGATGTACTACCGCGAGGACAAGGCCGGCCAGATCCTGGAGGAAGGCATCAACGAGGCCGGCGCGATGAGTTCGTACATCGCGGCCGCCACCAGCTATTCGAGCAACAACCGGATCATGCTGCCGTTTTACATCTTCTACTCGATGTTCGGCTTCCAGCGCGTCGGTGACCTGGCGTGGGCCGCCGGCGACATGCAGACGCGCGGCTTCATGCTGGGCGGCACCAGCGGGCGAACCACGCTGAACGGCGAGGGCCTGCAACACGAGGACGGCCACTCGCACATCCTGAGCTCGACGATTCCGAACTGCGTCTCCTACGACCCGACGTTTGCCTACGAGGTGGCGGTGATCCTGCGCGAGGGCGTGCGCCGGATGGTCGAAGAACAGGAGAACGTCTGGTACTACGTCACCCTGATGAACGAGAATTATCCGCATCCGGCGTTGATGCGCGGCCAGGAAGCCGGGCTGCTGAAGGGCATGTATCGGCTGCGCGAAGGCCCGGCGGGCAGCGGCAAGGGCCAGTCGATCTCCCGCGTGCAGCTGCTGGGCAGCGGAACAATCCTGCGCGAGGTGCTTGCCGCGGCCGAGCTGCTCGAGTCGGATTGGGGAGTGGCCGGCGACGTGTGGAGCGCGACCAGCTTTACCGAGCTGCGGCGCGACGGGCTCGACGTGGAGCGCTGGAACCTGCTGCATCCGGGCAGTCGCCCGCGCAAGGCCTTTGTCACCGAATCGCTGGAGCGCACGGCCGGACCGATCATCGCCTCGACCGACTACATGCGCCTGTTCGCCGACCAGATCCGCCCATGGATTCCGCAGGGGCGCGCCTACAGGGTGCTCGGAACCGACGGCTTCGGCCGCTCCGACACCCGCGCCAAGCTCAGGCAGTTCTTCGAGGTCGACCGGCACTACGTGACGGTCGCCGCGCTGAAGGCGCTGGCCGAGGAGGGTGCCGTGGCGGCCAGCCAGGTGAGCGAAGCGATCAAGCGCTACGGCATCGACCCGGAACGTCCGGATCCATGGAACGCTTGAACCTGCCTCTGGCGCGCCCGGCGCGGCAGAGGGGTCGGGGGTGAGGGGGCATCCGATGGGCAACATGGTCGAGGTCAAGGTTCCCAACATCGGCGACTTCAAGGACGTCGAAGTCATCGAAGTGCTGGTGCGATCCGGGGACCGCGTAAAGCCCGAGCAGTCGCTGATCACGCTCGAATCGGACAAGGCCTCGATGGAGATTCCGTCTCCGATGGGCGGGGTCGTGCGCGAACTGAAGGTGAAGGTCGGCGACAAGGTCTCGGAAGCTTCGCCGATCCTGGTGCTGGAACCGAGCGACGACAGCGCGGCCAGCCCCAAGCCGGCCGGGACAGCGCCGGCGGCGGCCGCGCCAGCCACAGCACCGGCGCCCGCCAAGGCCGCCGCCGCGCCGGCCGCTGTGCCCCCGGCGCCGGCGCCGGCACCCGTCAGAGCGCTCGCGCCGGCGGCTGCTGCCGGTTCACCGCCGTCGACCGAGTTTGCGGTCGAGATGGGAGCGCTTCCCGATCCCGAGCAGCTCGCCCAGGCGATGTACACGCACCCGCACGCCTCGCCGTCGGTGCGGGCATTTGCGCGCGAGTTGGGAGTGGATCTGGCCCAGGTCAAGGGATCCGGCCTGAAGGGCCGGATACTGCACGACGACGTGCGCGCCTTCGTAAAGGCCGTGGTGGCGGCGGCGCAGCGGCCGGCGGCCGCCGTCCCGACCGCCGGTATCGGAGCAAACCTTCCGCCCTGGCCGCAAGTCGATTTCGCGAAGTTCGGGCCGATCGAGCGGGTCGAGATGTCGCGGATCCGCCGGATCGCGGGGCCGAACCTGCTGCGCAACTGGCTGTCGATTCCGCACGTCACCAATCACGAGGACGCCGACATCACCGAGCTGGAAGCGTTCCGGGTCGAGCTGAACAAGGAAAACGAGCGCTCGGGCCTGAAGCTGACGATGGTGTCGTTCCTGATCAAGGCGTGCGTGGCGGCGCTGAAGAAGTTCCCACACTTCAACAGCTCGATCGATCCGGGCGGCGAGGCCGTGATCCTGAAGCACTACTACCACATCGGCTTTGCCGCCGACACGCCCAACGGCTTGGTGGTGCCGGTGCTGCGCGACGCCGACCGCAAGGGGGTGCTGGAATTGGCGAGCGAGGCCGCCGCGCTGGCGACCAAGGCGCGCGAAGGCAAGCTGCTGCCCTCCGACATGCAGGGGGGAACTTTTTCGATCTCGTCGATCGGCGGGCTGGGCGGAAGCTACTTCACTCCGATCATCAATGCGCCCGAGGTCGCGATCCTGGGGGTTGGCCGGGCAACGACGCGGCCGATGTGGGACGGCAAGCAGTTCGCCCCGCGCCTGATCGTTCCGTTGTCGCTGTCGTGGGACCATCGGGTCGTCGACGGCGCTGCTGCGGCCCGCTTCAATACGTATCTGTCTCAGGTGCTGTCCGATTTCCGACGCGTGCTGCTATGACGGTGGCGATCGTGCCGATCGAGCTGCGGCACATCGAGAGCCTGACCGAGTGCGTGGCGCAGGTGGCGCGCGAGCGGCGCTTCCTGGCCATCGTCGAAGGCTTCGCGCTGGACCAGACGGCCGCCTGGGTCGCTGCCGACCGGGTGCGCGGCAATCCGTTCCTGGTGGCGCTCGATCAGGATGAGGTGGTCGGCTGGTGTGAAGTGCGCCGGGACCTGTTGCCGGGCCGGGCCCACACCGGGCTGCTCGGCATGGGGCTGCGGGCGCCGTATCGCGGCCAGGGGCTGGGGCGGCTGCTGCTGGAGCAGGCGCTGGGGGCCGCGCGCGAGCGCGGCTTAGAACGCATCGAGCTGATGGTGAGAAGCCCGAACGTGCGGGCGATCCGGATGTACTCGCAAGCCGGTTTCCGCGAGGAAGGACGCAAGCACGACGCGGTGCGGCTGGACGACGGTTCGGAGGACGAAGTACTGATGGCGCTGCACCTGCGGAGGAACGACTGATGGGAGACCGCGTCCAGATCAAGGTTCCCAATATCGGCGACTTTCACGATGTGCAGGTCATCGAAATCCTGGTGAAGCCGGGCCAGACGATTCAGGCCGAACAGTCGCTGATCACGCTCGAATCGGACAAGGCGTCGATGGAGATTCCGTCTCCGAAGGCCGGCATCGTGCGCGAGGTGCTGGTAAAGCTCGGCGACAAGGCGTCCGAGGGCACGCCGATCGTGCAGTTGGAAACGATCGACGCTGCGGCGCCGCAGCCGTCCGCGGCGCCGCCCGCTGCCAAGCAGCCCGCCGCGCCGCCGTCCGCTGCCGCCCAGCCGGCCGCGGCGCCGTCGGCAGCCACCCAGCCGGCCGCAACGCCGATCATTCGCGCCGACGGATCGGAGCTCGAGTGCGAGGTGCTGGTGCTCGGCTCAGGTCCGGGCGGCTATTCGGCAGCGTTCCGCGCCGCCGATCTGGGCCGGCGCGTTGTGCTGGTCGAGCGTTATCCGACCTTGGGCGGCGTTTGCCTGAACGTGGGTTGCATTCCTTCCAAGGCCCTGCTGCACGTGGCCGCGGTGATCGACGAGGCGGCGCACTTCGATTCGCTCGGGGTGGCGTTCGCCGCGCCGGCCATCGATCTGGACAAGCTGCGCAAGCACAAGAACCACGTGGTCGGGCGGCTGACCGGCGGACTTGGCTCGATGGCGAAGATGCGCAAGGTCACCGTGGTGCGCGGCTCGGGCCAGTTCATCGATCCGAACCACCTGGACGTGGCGTTGACCACCGGGCAGGGCCGCCAGGAAAGCGGCGAGCATCAGCGGGTGCGTTTCGAACAGGCCATCATCGCTGCCGGCAGCGAGGCGGTGTGGCTGCCATTCCTGCCGCAGGATCCGCGCCTGTTCGATTCGACCTCCGCGCTCGAGATACGCGGCATTCCGCCGCGGCTTCTGGTCATCGGCGGCGGCATCATCGGTCTGGAAATGGCAACCGTGTATGGCGCGCTGGGCAGTCGGATCGACGTGGTCGAGATGACGGCGGGGCTGATGCCCGGAACCGACCGGGACCTGGTCAGGGTCTGGCAGAAGTACAACGAAAAGCGGTTCGGCAACGTGATGCTGAACACGCGCCTGGTTGCGGTCGAAGCGCGCCCGGACGCGCTGATGGCCCGCTTCGAGGGCGACAAGGCGCCGGCCGGGGCGCAGCCGTACGACGCGATGCTGGTGTCGGTCGGGCGCAGGCCGAACGGCCTGCGGATCGGCGCCGAGCGCGCCGGTGTGCGCGTCGACGAGCGCGGCTTCATCCCGACCGACGGCCAGCGGCGGACCAACGTGGCGCACATCTTCGCGATCGGCGACATTGCCGAGGCTCCGTTGCTGGCTCACAAGGCGGTGCATGAGGGCCACGTCGCAGCCGAGGCCGCCAGCGGCCTGAAGTCGCACTTCGATGCGCTGGTGATTCCGTCCGTCGCCTATACCGATCCGGAGATCGCCTGGGTCGGCGTGACCGAAGACGAGGCCCGCGCCGCCGGGCGCAGCCTGCACAAGGCGATGTTCCCGTGGGCGGCGTCGGGCCGCGCCATCGCCAATGGCCGCGACGAAGGATTCACCAAGCTGCTGTTCGATCCGGAAACGCACCGCATCGTCGGCGGAGGCGTCGTCGGCGCGCACGCGGGCGACCTGATCAGCGAGATCACGCTGGCCATCGAGATGGGCGCCGACGCCGTGGACATCGGCCGCACCATCCATCCGCATCCGACGCTGAGCGAGTCGATCGGGATGGCGGCGGAGGTGGCCGAGGGCGTGTGTACCGACCTGCCGCCCCCAAAGCGGTAGGTACCCCCGCGCGTCGCGAGTTCGTAAGCCGTCCGCAGGGGCACGCCGTATCGCCCCTCGCCCGCGCAGCGGGAGAGGGGAGGGCTCGCCCTGCGAAGCCGGGCTACGCCCGGC
>DATKFG010000010.1:0-40965 GCA_035511515.1 Burkholderiaceae bacterium
CCGACGTAACGGCGGCGATCGGAAGACGGTTCCGTCAACTGGTACGGCCGCCGAGACCCGGTAGCGGTGAGGCTGATCTACTGATCTGAGGAGCTGGAAATGCCCCCCCAGGCAGCGGGCGCGCCCGGCTCGTGTTGCAGGGCAAGGGCGGCGTCGGCAAATCATTTGTCGCCGTGCACCTGGCGCAATACTTCGCCGACCGCGGTCTACCCACGGCAGTCTTCGATTCGGATCCCTTGACCCCAACTCTCTCGAACTACGAGGCGCTGGCGGCCCGCTACATCAATTTCATGCTGGAGGACGACGAGCTGGATGTTGCTCAATTCGATGTCCTGGCGAACGAGATCGTGGAGGCATCCGGGCACATCGTCGTGCTGGACACCGGGTCATCGAACTTCATCCCGTTGATGGGCTACCTGAGAAGCAACGATGTACTGCGAGTCTTCAGTGAACTGGGCCGACATGTCGTGATCCACTCGGTGCTGGTCGGGGGAGCGGGGGCACGGGAAACACTAGGCGGTCTGGTTAGCATGGTGGAGAACCTCCCTGCCGACGGCTACGTTGCATGGCTGAACTCCTTCCTTGGCCCAGTCCTGTTCGATGGAAAGCCGTTCGAGGAAACGAAGGCGTTCGGCGAGATCAAGGACAGACTGATCGGCATCGTGCGCATCAAGCACAGGAGGGGAACCAATCAGATGCTTCATCTGAAGGCCTTGCAGGAGATGACGCGCCGACACCTGACCTACAAGGAGGCGATGGCCACAGCGCAGTTCTCACTGTGGGACAGGCAGCGGCTCGCGGAAGCACGGCGGGAGGTGTACCAGCAGCTGTCCGCGATCTGCGGGCTTGAGGCACTGGTAGCTAAACCGGTGGGCGAAGGCTGACGATCGCTGGACGAACCGAGCGACCATGGACAAGTCGAGACTTGCGCTTGTTGTCTACAAGAGGACCGGCTTCCCGCTCGAGGAGGAGGACCCGGCCTTCGCGCTGGTCGAGCTAAACCGCGTGGCGCTTGAGGAACTGATCGACGAGTCAGCTGCTCGCATTGCGGAGCGGCTTGACACTCTTCCAGAGCGGATCCGGTCGAGCGGCAACCATTTGGCCGCAGAACTTGCTACCCAGGGAATGCAGCGGGTAGTCGAGATGTTGGCCGAATCGCGCCGCACGATCGCCGCCGACACCGAACAGGCGCAGCGGCGGATCGCGGACCACACAGCAAAGTTAAATGAGCCCCTTTGTCCGCGAGGTCGCGGCGGTGATGCGCGCTGCACAGACCTTTTCGCACGCGAGCGCGGCGCGCTCGCTATG
Source organism: Burkholderiaceae bacterium (assembly GCA_035511515.1). GTDB lineage: Bacteria > Pseudomonadota > Gammaproteobacteria > Burkholderiales > Burkholderiaceae_F > VBCK01. The sequence continues at coordinate 1,309 of DATKFG010000010.1, forward strand.
GCTGCTGGCCACTACGGCCATGGTAATCGTGTCCTGCGCCTGCGGCTTTATTGGCGGACTGGCTACCGGAGCGCGCAACCTTTTCCGACTGACAGCCATAGGATAGAGGGCTCCCAAGGCCGTTGGGAAAAGGGGCCGCGCGTGCGGCCGAGGAAGATGGCGGCGCGGCGAAGGCGACTCGCGGAGCACCCGCAGCGCCGGCTCGCAAGGTCTTGACGGCGAGAACGCCGTGATACGCTGGAGCGACACAGGCAAGCCCACCCACCCCCACTCCGATGCCCAGGACGGCGTAGGTCAAATGATCAACGCGCTGCCGGCGCGTTCTGACGCTTCTCGCCGCCATCGGCGGCGCGCGATAGAGGATCCTAATCTGGCCGGTCTTCAGGCGCGCCAGGAATTCCTTGAACACGCGCTTCAAGTTCTCAGATTCGTGGCCGTGAACATTTTGGGGGTGAATCCGCGTGGCGATGCCCGAACCACTCGGCGGCGCGGAGATAACATCTAGCCGTTGGTCACTTTGAGGAGAGCGGGCGGCAGCCGCTCGCCAGTGACCTCGATCCCGGCCAGGCGCGCCTCGATAGCAGCCATGTCCTCATCGGAAAGGCTCACCTCGGCCGCGCCGAGGTTTTCTTTCACGCGGTCCAGGCGGCGCGTGCCGAAGATCGGCACAATGCTTGGCCCTCTTGCGAGGAGCCAGGCGAGCGCCACCTGCGCGGCCGTGGCGCCCTTGGCCGCGGCGAGCTGTTCGACCGCCTCGACGACAGCCTGGTTGGCCACCATCGCCTCGGGAGTGAAGCGAGGGGATCCCGCGCGGAAGTCGTTCACACCGAAACTCGACGTACTCGCAATCTTGCCGGTCAGGTAGCCGGTCCCGAGCGGGCCCCAGGGCACGAAGCCGATGCCCAGTTCCTCGCAGAGAGGCAGCACCTCCGGCTCTGGGTCGCGGGTCCACAGCGAGTATTCACTTTGGACCGCTGCGACAGGCTGGACGGCGTGGGCGCGGCGGATGGTGTCCGCGGCTGCTTCTGAAAGACCGAAGTGGCGTACCTTGCCGGCCGCGATCAGATCGTTCACCGCGCCGGCGACTTCCTCGATGGGGACGTTCGGATCGACGCGGTGCTGGTAGAGAAGATCGATGTGGTTCGTGCGGAGGCGTCGCAGCATCGTGTCCGTTACACGCTTGATATGCTCCGGCTGGCTGTTGAGCCCAAGGCGTTCGCCTGTCGTAGGATCAATGTCAAAGCCGAACTTAGTGGCGATCACGACCTCGTTACGGACGGGCGCCAGCGCTTCCCCGACCAGAGCTTCGTTGGTCCAGGGACCGTAGACCTCGGCAGTATCAAACAGCGTGACGCCGAGGTCGTGGGCGCCACGAATGACGCGGATGCTCTCGGCCTTTTCCGGCGCTTGGCCGTAGGTCGAAGCGAAGCTCAGGATCCCAAAGCCGAGTTCGGACACCTGCAGGGCGCCCAGCTTTCTCATGCGCATGTTTCAACTCCAATCGAACTGGATGGGCAGACCGCTGTCAGCGGCGCTGGCCGTCGGTGATGCGGCGTGAATATAGACTGGCAGCATGCAGTCGATTAGAGTGGTAGTCGTGCATGAAGTTATTAATCAGGCTTATGAATGCTGAACGACGAACTGAGCGATCTCGCGATCTTTGCCGCTGTCGCTGATGCCCGCAGCTTCACGCGGGCGTCGGCCAAGCTTGGGAAGTCGCAGTCAGCCTTAAGCCAGTCGGTTCGCCGGCTGGAAGAGCGCCTGAAGCTGCGTCTAATCACGCGCACCACCCGGAGCGTGATGCCGACGCCTGCAGGCGAGCAGCTATTGAGCACGCTTCGCCCCGCTCTTGGCGAGATCGAGGCTCAGCTCAATGCGCTCAGCGAGCTGCGCGAATTGCCCTCGGGATCGCTCCGGCTCACCGCCGGCCCGCATGCCGTTAGGACGGTGTTATGGCCCGCCCTGCTTCGGCTAAATACGCGCTACCCCGATATCAAGATTGAGGTGTCGATCGAACCCGCTCTCACAGACATTGTCACTGAAGGATACGACGCCGGCGTTCGCCTGGGTGAACAGATCGCCCGGGATATGATCGCCCTGCGCATCGGCCCTGATCTACGGAGGGTGGTCGTCGGGTGCCCGGCCTACCTCGCTGACCACGGCATCCCGGTCGAACCGCGGGACCTCACGCATCACCGCTGCTGCAATATCCGCCTGCCGACCTCCCGCGGCCTCTATGCCTGGGAGTTCGAGCGCGACGGGCGAAGCGTCAACGTCCACGTCGATGGCCCCTTCGTCCTGAATGACTTGCACCTGCTCATCGACGCCGCCCTTCATGGCGCGGGGTTGGCGATCGTGATGGAAGACATGGTGGCGCCGTTCATCGCCGATGGACGTCTGGTCCAGGTATTGGACGACTGGAGCCCGCCGTTCGCCGGCTACCATCTCTATTACCCTAACCGACGCCACCCCTCCCCGGCGTTCACCGCGTTTCTTGAGGAACTACGGGCCAACTCTCATCTATAAGCAGGGCGAATGTGACATCCACATCTAGGTAGCCAATTTGCATATCCGTCCCGCCTAAATACCTCCCCAAGCAATGACCGCCGCTTCATGGCAATCGTGAGCCCGCTCCTTCCCGGGGCCTTGAGCAAGCGCTTGAGGAACGCGGGCGCCTCCCGATAAGGCAGCGATGCGAAGTTGGTGCGCTCGCGCCGCCCTGCCCGCTTGGTAAGTTCCCGGCGGATCGGTGTGGCGGGCTTCTCGCGCCATAGTCCCTCGATCACGGCAGCGTCGAAGACTGTCGTCAAGCGCTGATAGATGCGCGAGCCGGTTTCCGGCACCTCGCGCAGGATCGGCACCAGAGCATCCAGAAGTTCGACCGGGCTGATGAGGTCCACCGCGGTGTCCAGCAGCGCGCAGGGCACGTGCTGCTCGATGCCGTTGATCCACTGCCGGGCATGCTTGAAGCTGCGCACGGGCTCGACGTGCTTGCTGTGATATTCCCTCGTGTAGCGACGCAGCGTCACCCGGCCGCCGATCGCGGCGCCATTGCCGCTGCCGTCAGCGCAGCAAGCGCCGGCCGACTGGCGGTCGCGCTCGTCGATCGGATCGAGGTTGCGGGCGAGAAGGCGCCGCGCGTCCTCGGCCGCGTTAGGCACTGCCGCAAGCGACTCGCCTGCCGCCGCGTGGCTGTCGCTTCGAAGCTTGCCGAGGCCATCTCACGGCGGTTGCCCGGACCTGGGAAGGCTCTACCACAGCCGTCGATTCGCAAAGGCGTGGCCGGAGCCGGATCTCAGATAGCGCTCGAATCTGGCTGCCTTTTGTTTGTCGGAGAAGGCGAGATAGGTGATGAGGTGCCAGGGTTTGAACTGCGCTGTGTGCGGTAGCTTGCCGGAGTTGTGCTCGGTTAGGCGTTGCTTCAGGTTTGCTGTGAGGCCAACGTAGCGCCGGCTTGGGCTTCGGGAGCTTGTCAGCAGGTAGACGTAGTGCATCCCAAGAGGGTAGATGTGTTGATGCCGTCCGGGATGTGGATCTTCCGGCTGGCTAGTTCTGGGGATTCATCGGGCCCGGGAGCGTACAGCCCTCCTTCGCTGCTTCGCAGCTTCGGAGGGCAAATTAAAAGGGCCCCAACGGGGCCCTTTTAATTTGGCGGAGACGGACGGATTCGAACCGTCGATGCACGTTTTTGCGCGCATGCTCCCTTAGCAGGGGAGTGCCTTCGACCGCTCGGCCACGTCTCCGGGAAATTCGGGCCGCGACGGCAGGCGCGGCCGCGGCAGTGTAGATCGCGCACCCCTGTGGGTCAACGCGAGCGCCTCACGCAACGGCCTGCTCCAGGCCGAACACCTTGTGCAGGGCGCGCACCGCCAGCTCCATGTACTTGTCCTCGACCACTACCGAGATCTTGATCTCGCTGGTCGAAATCATCTGGATGTTGATCCCCTCTTCCGACAGCGTCCGGAAGGTCAGGCTGGCGATTCCGACGTGCGAGCGCATGCCGATGCCCACCACCGAGACCTTGCAGATCTTCGGATCGCCCACCAGCGCCTGCGCGCCCACGTGGCCCTTGACCTTGGTGTTCAGCACGTCCATCGCCTTGGCGTACTCGTTGCGATGGACCGTGAACGAGAAGTCGGTGGTGCCGTCGACGCTGGTGTTCTGGATGATCATGTCCACGTCGATGTTGGCCTCGGCGATCGGGCCAAGGATCTGGTAGGCGATGCCGGGCCGGTCCGGCACGCGCGTGAGCGTGATCTTGGCCTCGTCGCGCGAAAAGGCGATGCCCGAGATGAGAGCCTGTTCCATCTTCGTGTCTTCCTCGTACGTGATCAAAGTGCCGGAGACGGCTTCGACCGCCAGCGGCTGGTCCGCATCGCTGAGGCTGGACAGCACCCGCAGCCGCACCCGGTACTTGCCCGCGAACTCGACCGAACGAATTTGCAGCACCTTCGATCCCAGGCTGGCCAGCTCGAGCATTTCTTCGAACGTGATCGTGTGCAGGCGCCGCGCCTCCGGCACGATCCGGGGATCGGTCGTGTACACGCCGTCCACGTCGGTGAAGATCAGGCACTCGTCAGCACGCAGCGCCGCCGCCAGCGCCACCGCCGAGGTGTCCGAGCCGCCGCGCCCCAGCGTCGTGATGTTGCCCAGCTCGTCCTGGCCCTGGAAGCCGGCCACCAGCACGATCGTGCCCGCATCCAGGTCGGCGCGGATCCGCTTTTCCTCGATGTCGATGATGCGCGCCTTGGTGAAGGCGCTGTCCGTCAGCACCCGAACCTGGTGGCCGGTGTAGCTCTTAGCCTTCAAGCCCAGTTGCTTCAATGCCATCGCGAGCAGGCCTATCGTCACCTGCTCGCCGGTGGATGCCACCACATCGAGCTCGCGCGGATCGGGAACCGGCTGGATGTCCTTGGCGAGCGCGATCAGCCGGTTGGTCTCACCGCTCATCGCCGACGGCACGATCACCAGCTGGTGGCCGGCGCGGCTCCATTTGGCGATCCGCCGCGCGACGTTCTTGATTCGCTCGATCGAGCCGACCGACGTGCCACCATACTTCTGAATGATCAGTGCCATTGGGCCGGCGCGCGTGCGCGGGAAGCGATCTCGCCACGAATTATAGGGGCGGCACGCCGACCGGCCGCGCTTCAGTCGTGCAGCAGCCGGGCGGCACCGACCCAGTCGATGCGGATCCGCTCTCCGTCGGCCACCAGCATCCGTACGTCGGGCCCGACCCCGGCCACATAGATCAGGCGCCCGTCGCGCCACACCAGCGGCAGTGCCGAGCGCTCGTATTCCGGAATACGGGCTTCCTGGAAGATCTGCTTCAGACGCTTGGATGGACGCGTCGGGTGCGGCTTGAAGCGCTCCCCGCCCGTGCGCGGGCGCAGCTCCAGCGGCTCCGCGCCGAGCCAGCGTGCATCGAACCCCTCATCGCTGGTGCGAGTAAACACCAACGCGCCACCCCAGCTCGGCACCGCCAGCTCGGCCTCGCCTTGCCACTGCACCGCGTGAGGTCCCGGCGCTCCGGGCCGCGGCGCATTCAGACACAGCAAGCCGTGGTGGCGGCGCAATTCGTGATCGCCGATCCGGATCAGCAACCGCGCATCGGCGCCCGCGCCGATGGCCTGCTGCAGCGCCTGCAGCAGCCGCGCGCGCGGCGGCGCCTTGAGCCCCGCCTGGGCCAGCCATTCGCGCAGCACCAGCGTGCGCCGGGCCTGCGGCAGCATCGCGAGCCGGTCGATCCGCAGGGTCGAGGCCGGCGCCTCGCGCGTGCAGCTTTGCAGGTCCTCGCGCGCTAGGGAGTGCAGGGCTTCGGCCCCTTCGGCGATCAATTCGATCGAGCGCTCGGCGGCTGCCCGAAACCCGGAGCGCAGCCGCGCGAGCTGCGGCATCACCTGCAGCCGGATCGAGTTGCGGTCGAAGCGCGGATCCGAATTGCCCGGATCGTCGATGAAGGCCAGCTCTTTGAGCCGGATGTAACGCTCGATCCGTTCGCGCGGTACGTGCAGCAGCGGCCGCAGCAGCGCAATCGGCGAGGCACCGCCCGCGTCGAGCTCGCGTTGCGGCGCCATCGCCGAAAGACCGTCCAGGCCGGCCCCGCGGATCCACTGCAGCAGGAACGTCTCCAGGCGGTCGTCCAGCTGGTGCCCGGTCAGGACGGCTCTGGCGCCGAGCCCACGTGCCGCCTGTGCCAGCGCCAGGTAGCGCGCATCGCGCGCGGCCGCCTCCACCCCTGAACCGCGCCGCTCGACGCTGACGCGCTGCACGGTCAGTTGCGCATTCAGCGCGGCGCACTGCTGTTCGCAATGGCTGACCCAGGAGTCGGCGTCGCGGTGCAGGCCATGATGAACGTGCACCGCATGGGGCCGCGCAAAGCCCGGTGCGCGCTGGTCGCGCAACGCGCACACCAGGCTCAGCAGAGCGGTGGAGTCGCGCCCGCCGCTGTAGGCAACCACCAGCGGCGCGTCGGGCCGGGCACGCGAACGGGCCTGCCGCGGTGCCGGCGCCTCCTCCGAGAGTGCATCGTCGACCGCCGAGCTGACCGCGGCCAACAGCGAGCGCTCCAGCGGGTCAGGCGTCGGCCGACGTTTCCTTGTACTTGCCATAGCCCATCAGCCGGGCGTGGCGAGCGGCGAGCAGGTCCTTGACCTTCACGCCCTGGAACTGACGCAGGCTGTCGGCCAGCGCACGCTTCAGCAATGAGGACATCTGTTTCGGATCCCGGTGCGCGCCCCCGACCGGCTCCGACACGATCCGATCGATCAGGCCGAGCGCCTTCAGGCGGTGCGCCGTCAGGCCGAGCGCCTCGGCAGCATCGGCGGCGCGCTCGGCGCTCTTCCACAGGATCGAGGCGCAACCCTCAGGCGAGATGACCGAATAGGTTGCGTACTGCAGCATCAGCACCGTATCGGCCACCGCGATCGCCAGCGCTCCGCCCGAGCCGCCCTCGCCGATCACGGTGGCGATCACGGGCACTTTCAGCTGCGACATCTCCAGCAGATTGCGCCCGATCGCCTCCGACTGGCCGCGCTCCTCGGCGTCCACTCCCGGGTACGCGCCTGGCGTGTCGATGAAGGTCAGAACCGGCAGCCCGAACTTCTCGGCCAGGTGCATCAGCCGCAGCGCCTTGCGGTAGCCTTCCGGCCGCGGCATGCCAAAGTTGCGCAACGCCCGCTCCTTGGTGTCGCGCCCCTTCTGATGGCCGATCACCATCAACGCCTGGCCGTTGAAGCGCGTCAGGCCCCCGACGATCGCCAGGTCGTCGGAGAACGAGCGGTCGCCGTGCAGTTCGTGAAAGTCCGTGAAGATCTCGCTGACGTAGTCGAGCGTATACGGCCGCTGCGGGTGCCGCGCCAGCTGCGAAACCTGCCAGGGCGTCAGCTTGGCGTAGATGTCCTTCAGCAGCGCCTGGCTCTTGGCCTGCAGCCGCGCGATCTCCTCGGAGATATCCAGCGCCGAGTCGTCCTGCACGAAACGCAGCTCCTCGATCTTGGCTTCCAGCTCCGCGATCGGCTGCTCGAAATCCAGGAATGTCGTTTTCATACCTCAGTACTCGACGGGCACCGGATCCAGACTGCGCCACAAATACCAGGTGGCCACGCTGCGGTACGGGATCCACCGGCCGGCCAACTCGACCACCTGCTGGCGTCCCTCCCCCTTCATCAGGTACGCCGGCGCTCGCCCCGCCAGGTAATGCCGCCCGACCGCCTTGAGCAGTCCCAGGTCGTCCAGCGGCAGAATATCGGGGCGCTGCAGATTAAAGATCAAAAACATCTCGGCTGTCCAGCGCCCGATCCCACGGATGTCCGTCAGGCGGGCGATCACGTCCTCGTCACTCATTCGCGCCAGGTGCGCCGGATCGACGCGACCCTCGGCAAAATGAGCCGCAAGATCCCGCAGATATTCGACCTTGCGCTCGGACAGGCCGCAGCGGCGCAGCGTCGTGGCGCGCCGCTGCTTCAAGGCCGGCGGCGAGATCTCGCCGCAGGCGCCCAGCACGCGCGCCCAGACCGAATCGGCCGCCTTGACCGAGATCTGCTGCCCGACGATCGAGCGCGCCAGCGTCCGGAAGGCGTCGCCGCGCGATGCCAGCGCGATGCGGGGATGGCGCCGTATGATCGCGCCCAGCACGGGGTCGGCTGCCGCCAGCCGGCGCTTGGCGTGCGGCCAGAACGGCGGGCGCACCGCCGTCGATTGCGCTTTCAGCGGCGCCGCCATGTGGTGCCGCCGGCCCCGTCCTCCAGCACGACGCCCTGCTGCAGCAGCTCCTGGCGAATCCGGTCCGCCTCGGGATAGTCGCGCCGTGCCTTGGCGGCCGTGCGTGCGGCGATCCGCTCGGCGATCGCGGCCTCGTCCAGCCCGCCCGGCTCGGCGCCGGCGGGCCGCCCCTTCAGGAATTCCTCCGGTTCGCGCTGCAACAGCCCGAGCAGGCCGCCCAGAGCGCGCATCTGCCCGGCCAGCGCCGGGGTCGGACTGCGATTGAGCTCGGCGGCCATCTCGAACAGCACCGCGACGGCCCGCGCGCTGTTGAAATCGTCGTCCATCGCCTCGGCGAAGCGCTGAGCGTACGGACCGTCCCAGTCGACCGGCGCGCTCACCGCCGGTGCCGCCCGCAGCGCTGTGTACAGGCGCGTGAGCGCCGCGCGTGACTCTTCGATCATGCCGGCGCCGAACGCGATCTGGCTCCGATAGTGCGACCGCACCAGGAAAAACCGCAGCACTTCCCAGTCGTATCGGGTCAGCGCCTGGCGAATCGTCAGGAAATTGCCCAGCGACTTGGACATCTTGTCCTCGCCCACCCGCAGCGCCCCGCAGTGCATCCAGAGCCTTGCGAACGGGATCTCGAACGCGCCCTCGCTTTGTGCAATCTCGTTTTCGTGGTGCGGGAAGACCAGATCCGGACCGCCGCCGTGGATGTCGAATGGCTGGCCCAGCGTCTGCCGCGCCATCGCGGAACACTCGATGTGCCAGCCCGGGCGGCCAGGCCCCCACGGCGAAGGCCATTGCGGCTCGTCAGGCCGAGCGTGTTTCCACAGCACAAAGTCGAGCGGGTCGCGCTTTGAATCGACCAGCGCGACGCGCTCGCCGGCACGCAGCTCGTCCACGTTCTTGTGCGACAGGCGCCCATACGCGGGAAAGCTGCGCACCGAGAAGTTCACGTCGCCGTCCTCGGCCCGGTATGCCAGGCCCTTGTCCTGAAGCCGTTCGATCAGCTCGAGCATCGGCTCCACGTACTCGGTCGCGCGCGGCTCGAGGTCCGGCGCCTGCACGCCCAGCGCCCCGAAATCCTCGCGCATATAGCCGATGAAGCGCGCGGTCAGCGCCTGGATCGGCTCGCCCAGCTCGGCCGCGCGTCGGATGATCTTGTCGTCGATGTCGGTGATGTTGCGCACATACGTCACGCGCAGCCCGCGCGCCCTGAGCCAGCGTTGCGCCAGATCGAACGCCACCATCAGGCGAGCGTGGCCCAGATGGCAATAGTCGTACGTGGTCATGCCGCACAGGTATATGCGCACGTGGCCCGGCTCGATGGGCTCGAGAAGCTCGTTGCGTCCGGTCAGCGTATTGTGGATTCGCACTGGAGCGTGGGGAGACTCGCGTCCATCCGGCATTCGCCCCGCGTGCGGGAGCGCGCAGGCAGGCGTCACCTGCGTTGTTAGAATCGAATTGGAGTATATGACATGTCCCGCGTTCTTGGCGCAGCTGTGACCGTGCTGCTGGCTGCCGGCCTCGCCGGCCCGGCGCCGGCCCAGCAACCGACCCAGTGGTCACCCTGGTCGACCGAGCTGGTGCCCGCGCCCCGATCCGAGGCCGCCGAGATCGCGGAGCTGATGCAAGCAGGCAAGAGCGAACAGGCGCTCAAGCGCGCCGATGCGTACCTGGCCGACAAGCCGCGCGACCTGCAGGTGCGCTTTCTGCGGGCCATTACGCTGATCGACCTGGGACGCCGGCAGGAGGCCACCGACGCCCTGATTCAGCTGACGCAGGATTTCCCGGAGCTGCCCGAACCGTACAACAACCTGGCCGTGCTGGCGGCCGCGCAGGGCCTGCTCGAGAAAGCCGAGGAGCTGCTGCGGCAGGCGCTGGCGGCGCAGCCTAACTACATCACGGCGCAGGAAAATCTGGGCGATCTGTACGTCGCCATGGCGGCGGCGGCGTTCGAACGCGCCTCCAAGCTCGATCCGGCCAACAGCGTGCCGAAATCCAAGCTGGCGCTGGCGCGGGATCTGGTTTCCAAACTGAAGACAGCCCGATAATCAAGGATCAACTCAAAGGGACGAACCGATGATGCTCGAAATCAGCCCCATCCGAAAACTGCGTTTGGCGTGCGTGGCCGTCTTCGCCTGGCTTGCCGTACAGGCCTTCGGCGTCCAGGCCCTGGCCGCTGAGCCGGCCGCGGCGCCGTCCGCGGCCGCGCCGGTGCGCGTGGTGTTTGAAACGAGCGAGGGCCGTATCGTGGTGGAGGTGCTGCCCGACAAGGCGCCCAAGACGGTGGCCAACTTCGTGCAGTACGTGAAGGACGGCTTCTACGACGGCACGATCTTCCATCGCGTGATAAAAGGCTTCATGATCCAGGGCGGAGGCTTTACGCCGGCCATGGTCCAGAAGCCGACGCGCCCGCCGGTTCCCATCGAAAGCAACAACGGCCAGAAGAACGTGCGCGGCAGCGTTGCGATGGCTCGCACGTCGGATCCGAACTCGGCCACGGCGCAGTTCTTCATCAACGTGGTCGACAACGCCTTTCTCGACTATCCCGGCCAGGATGGGGCCGGCTACACCGTGTTCGGCCGCGTGGTCGAAGGCATGGACGTGGTCGACAAGATCCGCGCCGTTCCGACCGGCGGGGGCGACGTTCCGCGCACGCCCGTGCTGATCAAGTCCGCGCGCATCGCGCAATAGACGGAGCCGCCATGTCAACCGTATGCCTGAACACCTCGATGGGATCGATCACGCTGGAACTCGACCGCCAACGCGCTCCGCGCACGGTCGAGAACTTCCTGGGCTACGTGCGTTCGGGCCACTACGACAACACGCTGTTTCATCGGGTCATCAACGGGTTCATGATCCAGGGCGGCGGCTTCGAGCCCGGCATGCGGCAGAAGCCCACCACCTCCAGGCCGATCCAGAACGAGGCCGACAACGGGCTGAAAAACGACCGCTACACGGTCGCGATGGCGCGCACCTCCGATCCGCATTCGGCCACCGCGCAGTTCTTCATCAATGTGGCCGACAACGAATTCCTGAATTTCACCGCCCCCACCACCGAGAACTGGGGCTATTGCGTGTTCGGGCGTGTCACGCAAGGCACCGACGTGGTCGACAAGATCAAGACCGTTGCCACGATGCGCTTGGGCGCGCACCAGGACGTGCCCGACCAGGAAGTTGTGATCGAAAGCGCCGAGGTCGTGTCGGAGTGAGCGAGGCCGTCGCGCTGGCATCGGTTCGGCTGCGCGACCCGGTCTTCATTTCGGATCTGCATCTGAGGCAGGATCGGCCCCGCACCGTCCAGCGCTTTTTGCGGCTGACCGAGCGCCTCGCCTCAGGCGGCCGCGAGCTGGTGATCCTGGGAGACCTGTTCGAAGCCTGGGTCGGCGACGAGGACGCCGAAGACGGAATCGGCGCCACGGTCAGCGGTGCCCTGCGGTCGCTCACGGCCGGCGGCACGCCGGTGTACGTGATGCATGGCAACCGCGACGTGCTGCTGGGCGAGGGCTTCGCCCGCGCGAGCGGCGCCGCGTTCCTGGCCGATCCGTGCCACACCGTGCTGGGGGATGTGCCCACGCTGCTGTCGCACGGCGACGCGTATTGCACGCTGGACCGGGCGTATCAGGCGTTTCGCCGCCGCGCGCGTGACCCGTTCTGGCGAGGTCTGTTCCTCGGTCGCTCGCTCGCGGTTCGCCGCGCCATCGTGCGTCAGGTACGCCGGCTCAGCGAAGCGGGCAAGCAGTCGATGGCGGCCCAGATCATGGATGTCACCCCCGCGGCGATCGAGCAGGCGCTGCGATCGGCCGGCGTGGCACGGATGGTCCACGGCCACACGCATCGACCGGCCCGGCATGAGCTGGAACTGGACGGCCGCAGGGCCGAACGCTGGGTGCTGCCGGACTGGGACTTCGAGACCGACCCGCCGCGGGGTGGTTATCTGCAGGTGATCGGGAGCGAGGTGGAGATGGTCGATCTGGCGTGAAGCCCGTTCGCCCTCACCCTCACCCCCGGCCCCTCTCCCACTGGCGTGGGAGAGGGGAGATCAGGCTTCGTCCTCGTGCGAGAGGGGGGACTCATCGCGCTTGGAGAGTTCGCCGCATTTGCGGCCGGCCCGTAACCGCTTCGGCTCGACCATGGCGGCGCACAGGCCCTGCAAAAAGTCCACCTCGGCGGGGCTGAGGCCGGCTCGGCTCAACAGGCTGCGCAATCGGGCCATCGAGTGCTTGGGCTGGTGCGGATCCAGAAAGCCGATCGCCGTCAGAGCCTGCTCGAACGAGGCGAACAAGCGCTCGATCATCTCGACGGTGGCCCCGCCGGGCGACGCGGGCAGCGCCCGAGCCTCGCCCGGGCCGCTCAGCGCGGAGCGCATCTCATAGGCGGTGACCTGGACCGCCTGCGCCAGGTTCAGCGAGCTGGAAAGTGGATCGGCCGGAATCGCGCAACTGTAGTGACAGCGCAGCACATCGCGGTTGACCAGGCCGCTGCGCTCGGTGCCGAACACGAACGCCACCGCTCCGCGGTCCTGCTGCAGCCAGTGCGCGGCCTGCTGCGCCGCTTCGCGCAGCAGTCGGTGGGGCGGTCCGAACTGACGCGCGTAGCCGGTCATCGCAAAGGCCAGGCTCACCCCTTCGAGCGCTTCGACCACGGTCGGGTAAGACCGCGAGTCCTGCAGCACGCCGGTCGCATGGGCGGCCAGCGCCACCGCGTCGGCGGAGGTGCGATAGTCGCGATCGCGCGGCGCCACCACCGACAGGCCGCCAAAGCCCATGGTCCGGATCGCGCGCGCCGAAGCGCCGATGTTGCCGCAGTGGGTCGGCTCGACCAGCACGAAGCGCACCGGAACCGGATCCACGCCCGCCCCGTCCGGGTCGCGGTCCCCGGTACCTATAGAATCGGGCGCTTGCATAGTGCGCGTCTTTGCGCTTCCCCTTCGATGCATCCGATGCTGAACACCGCCGTGAAAGCGGCGCGCAAGGCCGGCTCCATCATCAACCGGGCGAGCCTGGATCTCGATCTGGTCCGCGTCTCCAGCAAGGGGCGAAGCGACTTCGTCACCGAGGTCGACCGGGCCGCCGAGCAGGCCATCATCGCGATATTGAAGACAGCGTACCCGAATCACTCGATCCTGGCCGAAGAGTCCGGCGCCAGCGGGCCCGAGGGCGACGTGGACTACCTGTGGATCGTTGATCCGCTGGACGGCACCACCAACTTCATCCACGGCTTTCCGCAATACGCCATATCGATCGGCCTGAAGCACCGCGGCCACATCACGCAGGCCGTCGTGTACGACCCGACCCGCAACGAGCTGTTCACCGCCACGCGCGGGCGCGGCGCGTTCCTGAACGACCGGCGCTTGCGGGTGTCCAAGCGCGACCACTTGGAGGACTGCCTGATCGGAACCGGCTTTCCGTTCCGCAAGCTCGAGCACCTGGACGAGTACGTCGAAGTGTTCACGCGCGTGACCAAGAGCACGGCCGGCGTGCGCAGAGCCGGCGCCGCCTCGCTCGACCTGGCGTTCGTGGCGGCCGGGCGGCTGGACGGGTTCTGGGAATTCGGGCTGTCGCCGTGGGACATCGCCGCCGGGAGCCTCCTGATCGTCGAAGCCGGCGGGCTGATCTCGGACCTTCACGGCGACGGCGACTACATGCAGTCGGGTGATATCGTGTGCGGCACGCCGAAGATTTTCGAAAAACTGCAGGCGCTGATGCGGGAGACGCCGTCTTCGATTCGGCGCCGCGTAACGTCTTGAGGAAGGCTCCGCAAGGTGTTCGCTGCGACCTTTTCACGCCTGCTGCATCGCCCGCGCCTGCTGGCTGCACTGGTCGCGCTGGCCGCCGCCTGCCTGATCGCAGCAGCGCTGATGCTGCAGAGCATCGACCACCTGGAGCCGTGCCCGCTGTGCATCCTGCAACGCTACGCCTTCACGTTGGTCGCGCTGTTCGCCGCGCTGGCCGCGGTGCTGCCCGGCCGCGCCTCGGCCGTGAGTGCCGCCCTGGGCGCGGTTGCGGCGCTGGCCGGCGCCGGTGTTGCAGCCTGGCACGTGCGCCTGCAGCTTTTCCCGCCCGAGCAGTCCTCGTGCGGGCCAAGCCTGCAATATCTGCTGACCAACCTGCCGCTGGGGCGCGCGCTGCCGCGCATCTTCCAGGGCTATGGCGACTGCACGCAGGTCGACTGGACCTTCCTGAAACTGTCCATGCCGGCCTGGGCCCTGCTCTGGCTGATCGCCCTGGGCGGCGTTCTGTTGCTGGCGGCTTGGCGTATCACCCCCAGAACACAACCTCGAATGAGGTCCACGCACCAGCCCGTTTGATTTCGAGCCTGGCGGCCAGCTGCTCGGCCAGCGTCGTGACCAGCTGCATCCCCAGGCTGTCGGCGTGGCGGATATCCAGGTCCCCGGGCAGCCCCACGCCATCGTCCTTCACGGCCAGCCTGACGCGCCCGTCCGGCGTGTGGTCGAGCTCCACGCGCACCGTGCCGCGCCGTTCGTGAGGGAATGCGTGCTTCAGCGCGTTGGTGATCAGCTCGTTCAGGATCAGCCCGCAGGGAATGGCCTTGTCCACGGCCAAGGCCACTTCTGCCACCTCGACGTCGAGATTGACCGTCCCGGGCGAGATGCCGGCCGCGTGAAACACGTCGTTGGCCAGGCCCGTGGCATATTGCGCGAACGGCACGCGCGAGTAGTCGCGCGCCTGGTACAGCTTCTCGTGGATCAGGGCGATCGCCTGCACCCGTGTCTGGCACTCCTGCAGCGCGGCCTGCTGAGCACCCGGCCCGAGCTTGCGCCGCTGCAGGTTGATCAGGCTCGAAATCACCTGCAGATTGTTCTTCACCCGGTGGTGGATCTCCTGCAGAAGCGTCTCTTTCTCCTTCAGCGCGTCGCGTATCACCGCATTGGCATTGGTCAGTTCCGCCGTGCGCTGCTCAACGAGGCGCTGAATCGCCGCGGCGCGCTCCGTCATCAGCAGGACCATCATCTCCAGCACGCTGGCAAAGAGCAGCCCGACCACGAGGACCGTCCAGGCTTGCCAGTTGCGGTGAACGATGGCGTAGTCGGTGGCAGGAGCGAACCGGATCGACCATCGGTGGTCCCCCACGGCCGCAGTGGCGACCCGGCTCCAGGGCAGACGCGCGCCGCCCACCCAGCGTTCGCACAGCACCTGCTCGCCGTCCGGCGCCGTATCGTCGGTGACGGTCCAATCGATGTGCGACGAGTCTGCGTGCAACAACGCTGCCCTGACCAGGTCGCCGACGCGGTACACGCCCAGTACGTAACCGCGCAGCGCCGACCGCCGTTGCGGCACCGTGGCCCGGGGCAATCCCCGTTCGTAGACTGGCAGCACCACCAGAACCCCGGATTGCTGGCCGCGTTCCTGTACCAGCACGAGGCGGCCGCTGGCGGCCGGAAGCGCCGAGTCGCGCGCGCGATCGATCACCTGGCGCCGGCTGGGGAGCGACGTCAGGTCGAAGCCCAAAGCGGTCTCGTTGCCACCGTAAGGCTCCATGAACAGCACCGGCACGTACAGCGTGCGCGCGGCGGCCGGAACCATCCGGCCGTCCTCGTCCCGCTCGGTGATCGCGAACGACGGGTAGCCCTCGCGGCGTACCGCCGCTTCCAGCCTGTTGCGCTGCGCGGCCGGTACGACCGGGGCCCATTCGAGTGCCTGAACGCCGGGATGGCGCCCCAGAAGCGGGGTCGCGAACGAGGCGAAGCTGGCGCGGTCCAGCGTCCCCACGCTGGCGTAAAGGTCCTGAAGCGTGACCACGGCCTCGAGGTGGCGACGCACGGCGCCGGTGAAGTCCCGTCCCAGTGTGTCGGTTGCGCGCTCGAAGTCTGCGTGGATGCGCTGTTGCTCGCGCTCGCTGATATAGACATACAGCACGACGGCCAGCACCAGCGCAACCGCGGTGGGCCAGGTCAGCGCCGCGCGGCGCGCCCGCCAGCGCTCGGGCGGCGCGAACCAGGCGAGCAACAGAGGCGCCGTCGCCGTCACGCCGATCGTGTCTCCGACCCACCACGTGAACCAGCTGAACGGGATATCGGAGATCGAAATCCTGCCCCACCCGTACAGGCAGATCTGTCCGATGGTGGCGCTGACCACGCAACTGATCGGGCCGCCCAGTGCCAGGAACTTGACGATCTCCTTCTGGTCCTGAAGCACGACCGACGGTCCGATGGCACGGCGGATCAACGTCGCGCCGATGACCGCCTGAAGCACGCCGCCACAGGCGATGGCCAACGGCAAAGTCACCGACTTGAGCATCGCCTCGGTGCTGGAGGCATCGAAGTCGGTGAAGATGTTGACCAGCAGGTGAGCGGCGAGGATTCCGGGCCAGACGCGGTAGCCGAACACCAGGATCGCCACCAGGGCGACCCCCGCCGCCGGCCAGACGGCCGTGGCGTAGCCGGGCGGAATGGCCAGAAACAGCGCCAGCCGGCCGACAACGTAATAGACGACCGCAACGCCGGCGGCGTACGCAGTGGACTTGAGCACGCCTTAAAGTGCGAAGTAGAACGTCGCCCCTCGCCCGACGGCCCCCTCCGCCCAGATCCGGCCACCGTGCTTGCAGATCACGCGTTGCACGATCGCCAGCCCGAAGCCTTGGCCATCGAGTGGATCGGCCGAGTCGAGCAGCTGGAAGGCGTCGAACGAGGCGTTGGCGTGTTTCATGTCGAAACCCGCTCCATTGTCCCGCACGAAGCAGACCCGGCTGCCGTCCTTCTCGAAGGCGCCGAATTCGATTCGCGCGTGCTCGACCTGCTCGGTCGATTTCCAGGCGCTGCCCAGAAGATTCTCCAGCGCGACCCGAAGCAGGCCGGCGTCGCCATCGACACAGATGTCACGCTCGATCACGGTCTTGACCGCGCGCTGCGGGGCGGCCTCGCGCAGATTGGCCATGATGTCGCGTGCGATGCGGGAAAGATCGACCGTGTCATTCTTCGGTACGGTCTTGCGCACACCCGACAGCAGCAGCAGGTCGTCGATCGACAGCAGCACCAGGTCGTCGATCACGTGCTTGACGCGCGCAGCCGAGTCTCGTATCTGCCTGAGCGTGTTGAGGCCCTCGGGCCCCAGATTGGACGCGCAAGCCTCGATCAACGACTGGCTCAAGCCGTCAATGCCCGCCAGAGGCCCGCGCAAGTCGTTGGCAACGCCGAACACAAAGCTCTCCAGCTCCCGATTAGCGGCCTCCAGATCGGCGATGCGCTCGGCCACCCGCGGCTCGAGCTCGTTATCGCCACGCCAGCATCCGGCCAGGGCCTCGGCCACCGCGGTCAGGCGACCGGCGTCCGGACCCGGATCGTCGGTGCCGGCCGCATCACCGACCGAACGCAGGGTCGCCGCCAGCCACTCGCGGCGCTCGCGCAGGCGCGCGTTGATCGCGCGCCGATTCAGGGCGATCTCGATGGCGCAACGCAGCTGCGGCGGGGAAAACGGCTTTACCAGGTAACCGACAGGCTCGGTCAGCATCGCCCGGCGCAGCGTTTCGTCGTCGGAGTGCGCCGTCAGGTAGATCACCGGTATATCGTGCTCCTGCCGGACCGAATGGGCTGCCTGGACGCCATCGATGGCTCCCGACAACCGGATGTCCATCAGCACCAGATCTGGGTGCAGGTCGCGCACACGGGCGATCGCGTCCTCGCCCGTGGCAACGGTGTCCGGAACCGAATAGCCGAGGTCGGTCAGTGCGCTGGCCAGGTCGCGGGCCACGATTCTTTCGTCCTCCACGACCAGAATGCGCGCCGGGCTCGCAGTTGAAGCAACAGCCGAGACCTGAGGCACGGCCGTAGTCATGTTGCGAAAGCCTTTAGCATCCGCGCCTCAACTGGGGACTTGACCGACTGTATCGTATACGTTGAACAAGCGGAAGAGGGCGCCCGTTGCCCGCAGCGATTGGCCAATAAGAGCCGCAATTCCCTCCAAGGAAAGGTGTTTATGACGCCAGGGGCCGGTCCGGATGCTCTCGCCGGTACGACGGGGATGTCGGGTCATACCCCGATGATGCAGCAGTACCTCAGAATCAAGGCGCAGCACGAAGAACACCTGTTGTTCTACCGGATGGGTGACTTTTACGAGCTGTTTTACGGGGATGCCGAGCGGGGGGCGCGGCTGCTGGACCTGACCCTGACATCGCGCGGCGCCTCGGGCGGTGCTGCAGTGCCGATGGCCGGCGTTCCGGTTGTGAGCCTGGAGCAGTATCTTGCCCGCCTGGTCAAGTTGGGCGAGTCCGTTGCGATCTGCGAGCAGATCGGCGATCCAGCCGCTGCTCAGGGACCGGTTGAGCGCCAGGTCGTACGGATCGTCACGCCCGGCACACTGACCGACAGTGCGCTGCTCAGTCCAAAAACCGATTCGCGGCTCGTCGCGGTCGCGCTGCAAGCAGGCCGCCGCAGCCAGCCGGCGCGTGTCGGGATTGCCTGGCTGGTGCTGGCCAGCGGAGAGCTGCGCGCCACCGAGACCACCGCCGAGGCCCTCGATGGCGAGCTGGCCCGCATCGAGCCGGCCGAAGTTCTGGTGGCCGAGTCGGCCCGCGGCGCGGTGTCCAGCACGGCCTGCGTGCGCACGCTGAACGAGTGGCACTTCGACGCGACTCTGGGCGAGCAGCGCCTGCGAGAACTGCTCGGCGTTGCGCATCTGGAGGCCTATGGCATCGAGGGACACAGCGCGGCGCTGGCCGCATGCGGCGCGCTTCTGGGCTACGCCGAACAGACGCAGAAACAGCGCCTGAGCCACATCACGACGCTGCGCTTCGAGTCCGAGTCCGACACGATCGGCATGGATCCGGCCACCCGCCGCAATCTTGAGCTGACCGAGCCGCTGTACGGCCGTGATGGCCCTTGCCTGCTTTCGGTGCTGGACCGATGCCGCAGCGGCATGGGGAGCCGGCGATTGAGGTCGTGGTTGGGCGAGCCGCTGCGCGATGCCGGTTGCGCCGAGGCGCGGCACCAGGTGATTGAGGCGCTGCTTCAGTCGCCTGCCGCCG
This sequence comes from Burkholderiaceae bacterium, assembly GCA_035511515.1. Taxonomy (GTDB): domain Bacteria; phylum Pseudomonadota; class Gammaproteobacteria; order Burkholderiales; family Burkholderiaceae_F; genus VBCK01. Next base: position 20,500 of record DATKFG010000010.1, read on the forward strand.
CGGCGAGCCGGCAGGCGCTTGCTCAGCTGCCGGATCTGGACCGGATCGCCGCGCGCGTTGCTCTGAAGTCGGCCCGGCCGCGCGAGCTCGCCGCCCTTCGCGACGCGCTGCCCTGGATCGAGCGCATCGAGGCCGGCAGCCGTTCGCTGGATGCGCCGCTCGCTGGCCGGTTCGCGGCCTGCATGCAGCTGCCCGCAGCGCTGGGCGCAGAGCTCGGGCGCGCCCTGCTGTCGGAGCCCGCCGCATCGCCCCGGGATGGCGATGTGATGCAAGCCGGGTATGACCAGGAGCTCGATGAGCTGCGGTCGTTGCGGGACCACGCCGGCCAGTTCCTGGCCGAGCTGGAGGCCAGGGAGCGCGCACGCACCGGCATCGCCAATCTGCGCGTCGAGTACAACCGGGTGCACGGCTTCTACATCGAGGTGACCCACGGACAGACGGACAAGGTTCCGGACGACTACCGGCGGCGTCAGACCCTGAAGAATGCCGAGCGCTACATCACGCCCGAACTGAAGGGTTTCGAGGACCGTGCGCTGTCAGCTCAGGAACGCGCCCGCGCGCGCGAGCGCCAGCTGTACGACGGCCTGCTGACAACGATGCTGCCGCACGTGCCGGCCGTGCTGCGCGCGGCCGAAGCGCTCGCCTCGCTGGATGCGCTGGCCGCGCTCGCCGAGCACGCGGCCCACGCCAACTGGGTCCGCCCGCAGCTGGTGAGCGAGGCGGGCCTGCAGGTCGAAGGGGCGCGCCATCCGGTGGTCGAACGCAGCCTGGAGGTTTATGTGCCGAACGACTGTCGGCTCGATCCGGGTCGGCGCATGTTGATCGTGACCGGTCCGAACATGGGCGGCAAATCCACCTTCATGCGATCGATCGCGCTGGTGGTGCTGCTGGCCTATTGCGGAAGCTTCGTGCCCGCGTCCAGCGCGCGGATCGGGCCGATCGACCGCATTTTGACGCGCATCGGCGCCAGCGACGACCTGGCGCGTGGAGCATCGACGTTCATGGTCGAGATGACCGAGGCGGCCGCGATCCTGAACGCGGCCAGCGAGCACAGCCTGGTGCTGATGGACGAGATCGGGCGCGGCACATCGACCTTCGACGGGCTGGCACTGGCCGCCGCGATCGCGCGCGAGCTGGCGGTGCGCAACCGGTCCCTGACGCTGTTCGCAACGCACTACTTCGAGTTGACCCAGCTGGCCCAGAGCCTGCCCGAGGTGGCCAACGTTCACGTCGCCGCGGCCGAGGCCAACGGCAAAGTGGTGTTCCTGCACCAGGTCCGGGAGGGGCCCGCCAGCCAGAGTTACGGCCTGGCGGTGGCCGCGCTGGCCGGGGTGCCGGGTGCGGTCGTGCGGCGGGCGCGCAACCTGCTGGCGCAGCTCGAACAGCGTGCGCTCGCCAGCGGCGATCAGCTCGATCTGTTCCAGGCGACGCCGACCGCGGGCCCGGAGCCGGCCGCGCCGGATCGCCTGCGCGAGCGCCTGGCCGCGGTGGACGCGGAGCGCCTTTCACCGCGCGCAGCGCTCGACCTGGTGTACGAGCTGATCGAGCTGGCCCGTCAGCAGTCCGACACCGATCGGCCCGGATGAGCGCGCGCCGGCAAGGCGTGTCTTCGCGGGCACCGGTGCGCGCGCTCACGCACCTGGGAGCGCTTTCGGTGCGCGAGTTTCTGGCTCGCCACTGGCAGCGCCGCCCGCTGTTGATCCGCCAGGCACTGCCGGGCTTCGCCGCGCCGTTCGGCGCCGATACGCTGTTCGATTTGTCCGCGCGCGACGATGTCGAGTCGCGCCTGCTGGATCGAAGCGGCGGCCGCTGGCGGGTGCGTCACGGGCCGTTTCGCCGTGGCAGCCTGCCGTCGACGCGCCGGCCCGGATGGACCTTGCTGGTGCAGGGGTTGGACCTTCACCTGCAGGCGGCCGCCGAGCTGCTGGAACGGTTCCGGTTCGTGCCGGATGCGCGCCTGGACGACCTGATGTGCAGTTACGCCAGCGACGGCGGCGGCGTCGGACCGCACATCGATTCGTACGACGTGCTGCTGCTGCAGGCCCTCGGAACGAGACGCTGGCGCATCCAGCGCGGGGCCGATCCGGCGTGCGTTCCCGGTCTTCCGATCCGGCAACTGGCGCGCTTCCGCCCACAGGCCGAGTGGGTGCTGCAGCCCGGCGATCTGCTGTACCTGCCGCCCGGCGTTGCCCACGACGGCGTCGCAGTGGGCGAGTGCATCACCTGTTCGATCGGGTTCCGCGGGCCCGCATGGTCCGACCTGGCCGGCATCGTGAACGAGATTCAATCCGACCACACCGCCGACCCCGGTGCCGCCTTTCGCGACCCCGGCTTGACCCTTTCGTCGCATCCGGCGCGCCTGCCGGCCCGCATGATCCAGCAAGCACAGCGCCAGCTGCTGCGACGGCGGCCTGGCCGGCGTCAGATCGCGCTCGCGCTGCTGCGGCAATTGAGCGAGCCCAAAGCCCATGTCACGTTCGACGCGCCCAAACGTGCGATCGCGCGTGCGCGATTTGCCGCTACGATTCGTCGTCACGGCTTGCGCGCGGACCGGCGCACGCGGATGCTGTACTCGGGCGCAACCCTTGCAATCAACGGAGAGCTGGTGCCGTTGACGGACCGGGCTGACCGGGCAGTGCTGCAGGCGTTCGCGGACCGGCGCGCGCTACCCGCTCAGCGCGGGTCCGTGCTGGCCCGGTCGGTGTCGATGCACCTGTACGAGTGGTATCTTGCCGGCTGGGTACACCCCCAAATATGAGGGGTGTGCTCGGCCGCGTACCCTACAATTGGTGCGCTGCGGCTAGCTATAATCGGTTCCTGGGGAGATTGAGGTCAAGTCTGCTCGCTTTGGCGATGGCCGCGCCAACCAGAGTCTTCGCGGCAATCGGCTCTTCATAATCGACTCGTCGTCTTTTTCAAAGGAAAATCTCATGAAGAAACTGTTGACCGTTGCTTCCTTATCGGTTGCGGCGCTGGTCGGCTGCGAAAAGCCCGCGTCGGCTCCCGCTCCTGCGCCGATGGCTGCGCCCGCGCCAGCTCCCGCTCCCGCCCCGGCCGAGCCGGCGAAGGATGCTGCTCCGATGGCCGCCCCGGATGCGTCCAAGGATCAGAAGAAGTAAGCGTCTCGGGGTCAACAAAGGCCGGCACGCTGCCGGCCTTTTTTTGCGGGGCGCTCACGGCGGCCCGACCGTCCTCCAATCCAGTCCGAGCGCCTGGTCGGCCACGTCGCACTGCACGTGCCCGGGCATGCCGACGCAGCCAACTGCCTGCCGCGCCAGATGGGGCCGGTTGTTGGTCTGGCTCAGATGGGCGGCAACCACCCGGGTCAGCTGGCCGCGATCGAGCAGTTGGAGAAACTGCACCGACTGCGAATTGGATAGATGGCCCACGTCGCTTTCGATGCGCGCCTTCAGGGCGTCCGAATACGGCCCTGCGCGCAGCATCTGCAGATCGTGGTTGAACTCCAGCACCAGTGCGTTCAGCCGCGACAGCATCGCGATCACGGCCGGCGCCGGGTGCCCCAGATCGGTCAGGATCGCCAGGCGCCGTTCGCCGTGCGACAGCATGAACTGCACCGGCTCGCTGGCATCGTGCGGCACTTCGATCGGAAGCACCTGCAGCGGTCCGATCCGCAGCTCGGCGCCGGCGCGGATCCGATGCAAGCGGCGCACGCGCTGCTCGAAGCCGGCCGCGGCCGCCGTTCCCTGCGTGGCGTAGACGGGCAGGTCGCGGCGCCTCGCAAAGGCCGCAACGCCGCCTGCGTGGTCGCCGTGTTCGTGCGTGACCAGGATTGCGCCGAGCGAGGCGATATCGACGCCGGCCCGCACCAGCCGCCGCTGCAGCTCGCGCGGAGAAAACCCGTCGTCGATCAGAACCTGGATCGCACCGGAATCGTCCGATGCCTCCACCACGTACGCGTTGCCGCCGCTTCCGGAGCCCAGGCAGCAGAAGCGCAGCACGGCCTCAACAGGCCGTCGTAAGACCGCTGAGCGAGCGGATCACTTCATCTGCTCGTCGAGTTGCTTCAGGATCCGGTCACCGGCCGAACCGGCCTCGGGGTGCCCGTCCTTGTCCTGAACCCGCACCGAGGTGCGGTCGCCCTCGGTCAGCAACGCGACCCGGAACTGCTGGGCATCGACTTTGGGATCCGAGTCGAAAATCCTGGAGATCAGACCGCGGCTGTCGCGTTTCTTCGCCTCGTAGTCCGGATCCAGATAGCGCACGAAGTACAGACCCTTGGTGCGGTCCCGGTCCTCGACCGTGAAGCCGCCGCGATCCAGCGCCAGACCGATGCGGCGCCACGCGCGATCGAACGGCTCATCGACCTCCAGATGCGATTCGGCGCCCTCTTTCACGATGTGAGAAACGCTCGGCAGCACGGTGACGGCCGCTGCGCTGGAGGTGACCTTGTCGGCGCCGGCCTTGGCCACGCTGCCGGCTTCGCCGCTTTCGAACCGCAGCAGCAGCCGCTGCAGCATTTCGGCCTCCAACTCGGGGTTGCGCGGCCGCGGCTGCCACGTGGTCGAGCTCTTGTTCGGGTTCGAATAGACTTCTTCCAGGCCGCGGTGCGTGATGAAGATCTCGGACGTGTCGGTTGGAGTGCGTTCGATCCGGGCGCGAAACTGGTCTTTCAGCCCGGTCGATGTCACCGACTCCAGCACCAGATTGATCGCGCGCTGGATCACGCCCTCCGGAACGCTGGCGTGACTCTCCTTCCAATCCGTCTCGACGATGCCGACGGACGGCTCGTCCGACTTCACCTGCATTTGGACCGATGGCCAGAAGTCCTTGACCACCTGGTAGGCCTTCTCCGGCGGCAGGTCCACCGCCAACCATCGCTGCGCGCCATCGCGCATCAGGCGCGCATGCGCGCCGGCAAAGGCGACCGCCTGGGAAGACGCCGAGGCACCCGCGGCCGAACGCAACGCGTTGGCCGATGTGCCCTGGTCGGGCAGCGCATACCGGTCATCCTTGGGGATCGGCGCCAGGTCGGGAGGAACCTCCAGCGGACCTTCGTGCTTGGCCTCGGCCCCGTAGCCGCCAGTGCCCGTTTTCGATCCGAAAAGTCCGCAGCCGGCCAAGGCGATGGCCAGCGTGCACGCGACCCAGGTGGCGCCGCGCGGCCCGATCGATGCCACGCGCCTGCCGGTACGGATTTTCTGTTGCAACAAGCTCATTGCCCGCGAACCTCGATCCAATTTCAGACCAACCCGGCCTCGTCCAGCGCGGACTGTACCGCCTCGCGCCCGGAAGCCGACAACGGAACCAGCGGCAGCCGGATGCCGCCGGCGATCTTGCCCATCCGCTGCAACGCCCACTTGACGGGGATCGGATTGGGTTCGACGAACAGGCGCGTGTGCAGCGGCATCAGGCGGGCGTTCAGCGCCCGCGCTTTGGGCAACTCCGACGAGGCGGCCGCATCGCACATCTGGCGCATCAGCCGCGGCGCCACGTTGGCCGTCACCGAGATCACGCCATGGCCCCCCAGCAGCATCAGGGCCAGCGCCGAATCGTCGTTGCCGCTGTACAGCGCGAAGTTCGCAGGCAGCCGGCGCAGCAACTGCCCGGCCCGCGCAAGGTCTCCGGTGGCGTCCTTCAGGCCGACGATGCCCGGCACCTGCGCCAGCCGCAGCGTCGTGTCCACGCCCAGATCAGCGACGGTGCGCCCCGGCACGTTGTACACGATCATCGGCAGATCGACCGCTTCGGCGACGGCGATGAAGTGCCGGTACAGCCCCTCCTGGGTCGGTTTGTTGTAGTAGGGAACGACCTGCAGCGTGGCATCGGCGCCCACCTGGCGGGCGTGTGTGGTCAGATCGATCGCTTCGCGCGTCGAATTGCCTCCGGTGCCGGCCACGACCGGAACACGGCCGCGCGCGGCCTGCACCGCGGTGCGCACCAGCTCGATGTGTTCCTGTGGATCGACCGTCGGCGATTCGCCGGTGGTCCCCACGACCACGATCGCGTTCGTGCCTTCACCGATGTGCCACTCGATCAGCCGGCGCAGCGCGTCCAAATCGAGCGCGCCATCTTCAAGCATCGGCGAAACGATGGCTACCAGGCTGCCGGTGATCATTGCGGACCGCGTTTGTCGAAGATGACAAATTTTACACGCGCGCCCTCACCCCCCTGCGCCGCGCTTCTGTGCATCAGCGCAATCAGGGGGAGCCGGAGGGCCACTGCGCCAGCGCCAGCCGATCGAGGCGTGTCGATTCGGACCGCACCGCGCACAGCCGCTGCACCCGGGCCGGAAGCGGTCGTTCGATCACGCCATCCTCGTACGCCAGCACGTGCAGCAACGGCGCGAAAGACGCGGCCAGCTCGAACGGCTGCAGCAGGAAATCGGGATTGCTCGGACGCCCGAAGCGTTCGTTGCCGGCGGCGAAGGTCTCGTAGATCAGCATGCCGCCGTCGCGCAACGCCTGCGCCAGCAGCCGCAGCCTCGGGCGGTGCAGGTAGTTGGCCACCACGATCGCGTCGTACTGCCGGTCCGCGAACGGCCACGGACCCTGCTCCAGGTCCAGCGCCCGGAATTGCACCCCGGCCACCGCCGCCAGGCCCACGCCGTGCGCCGGATCCCGATCGACCGCCTCGACCCGGTGTCCGAGCGCGGCCAGGGCCCGGGCATGCCGGCCCGGGCCGCACGCCAGGTCCAGCACCTGCGATGCCGGCGCAAGGCGCGCGCAGAAGCGCATAACCCACGCGGACGGCTGCGCAGGATCGGCCCGGTCAGGTGTAGGCAAGGCCCATCGCCTCGCGTACATCCCGCATCGTTTCCTGGGCAACGGCGCGCGCGCGATCGCAGCCGTCGGCCACGATCGAGCGCAGCAGCGAAGGATCGTCCAGGTACGGCTGGGCCCGCTGCCGCCACGGCTCCTGCTCGGCCAGCATCGCATCGATCACCGGCTGCTTGCACTCCAGGCAGCCGATGCCGGCGGTGCGGCAACCCTTCTGGACCCACTCGCGCGTGCTCGGGCTCGAATAGATCAGGTGCAGTTGCCAGACCGGACAGCGCTCCGGCTCGCCCGGATCGGTTCGTCTCACCCGCGCCGGGTCGGTGATCATTGTGCGGATCTTTTCGGTCAGGACTTTGGGGTCCTCGCGCATCGATACGTCGTTGCCGTAGCTCTTGGACATTTTCTGCCCGTCCACGCCCGGCACCCGCGGTGAAGCCGTCAGCAGCGCCTCCGGCTCCACCAGAATGACCCGGCGCGTGCCTTCCAGGTATCCGAACATCCGCTCACGGTCGCCCAGCGAGAGGTTCTGCGATTCGGCCAGCAGTGCCCGTCCCTGCTCGAGTGCTTCCTCGTCGCCCTGCTCCTGGTAGCGGCCCCGCAATTCCAGGTAGCGCTTGGCGCGCCGGACCCCGAGCTTCTTGACGGCCGCGAGCGCCTTTTCCTCGAAGCCGGGCTCGCGCCCGAACAGGTAGTTGAAGCGGCGCGCAACTTCGCGCGTCATTTCGATGTGCGGCACCTGGTCATCTCCGACCGGAACCAGGGTGGAGCGGTAAATCAGGATATCGGCCGCCTGCATCAGCGGGTAGCCCAGGAAGCCATAGGTAGCAAGATCACGGTCGCGCAGCCGCTCGATCTGCTCCTTGTAGGTCGGCACGCGCTCCAGCCAGCCAAGCGGCGTGGCCATCGCGAGCAGCAGGAACAGCTCGGCGTGTTCCGGCACCCGCGACTGCAGGAAAACAGTCGCCTTGGCCGGATCGATTCCAGCCGCAAACCAGTCGACCAGCATGTCCCACACGCTGGGCGCCAGCACGTCGGTGGACTCGTAATGGGTCGTCAGCGCGTGCCAGTCGGCCACGAAGAAAAAACACGGGTGCTCGTCCTGCAGCCGGATCCAGTTCTTCAGCGCACCGTGGTAGTGGCCAATGTGCATCGCGCCGGTGGGGCGCATGCCCGACAGAACCCGGTCAGCGTACATCGGATCGCGCGGCAGGTTTGCAGCGCAGCACCACCCATATCGACTTCATCAGATATCCCCCAAGACCCCGCTTCTCCTGGACGCAGTCTATCAGCCAGGCGCGCGGCCCGAATCGGACTCAGGTCAGGCCCACGGCGGCCGGATTGCCGCTGCCGAGTCGAGCCACCACCGGGGACGGCCCCGTCAGATCGATCACCGTGGTCGGCTGCAGCCCGCAGCTGCCCGAATCGATCACCAGGTCGAGCTCATGCTGCAGACGCGTTCGGATGTGGCCGGCTTCGGTCATCGGCACCAGGTCGCCCGGCAACTGCAGCGTGGTCGCAATCAGGGGCTGGGCCAGTTCGGCGAGCAGTCCAAGAGCCACCGCATGAGCCGGCACGCGGATTCCGATCGTCTTGCGCGATGGATGCGACAGGCGTCGCGGAACTTCGCGCGTGGCTTCGAGAATGAATGTGAACGGTCCCGGGGTTGCCTGGCGCAGCAGACGGTAGGTTGCGTTGTCGACCTGGGCATACGCGGCGATCTCCGACAGGTCCCGGCACATCAGCGTCATCAGGTGCCGTTCGTCCAGCCGACGCAGCAGCCGAATCCGGTCCACCGCCCGCTTGTCATCCAGGTGGCAGACCAGCGCGTAACTCGAATCGCTTGGAATGGCTCCGATCCCTCCCGCGTCCAGGATTCTGGCCGCCTGCTTGAGCAGGCGCACTTGCGGATTGTGCGGGTGGATCGAAAACAGCTGAGCCATGGTGTGGTCTCGTACGCACGGCCGATACAATCCGGCCTACGCGGCTAAGCAGCTACGGCTGGCAGGCCGCAGCGACGCGGGGACACGATCGATGCCAATTTACCAGCTCGGCGACTGGATCCCCAGCATCGATCCGAGCGCGTTTATTCACGAGACGGCGGTGCTGATCGGACAAGTCAGCGTCGGACCCAATGCCAGCGTGTGGCCATTTTCGACGATCCGCGGCGACAACGAGCCGATCACCCTGGGCCCCGACAGCAATTGCCAGGAAGGCTGCACGCTGCATGCCGATCCGGGCTTTCCGCTGCTGATCGGCCAACGAGTGACCATCGGACACCATGTGATGCTGCATGGATGCACGATCGGCGACGACAGCCTGATCGGGATTCAAGCGGTGATACTGAACGGCGCCGTGGTCGGGTGCGGCTGCCTGGTCGGCGCGGCCAGCCTGATCACCGAGGGCAAGCAGATCGCCGATGGCAGCCTGGTGCTGGGCAGTCCCGGCAAGGTCGTGCGACAGCTCGAGCCGCACGAAATCGAGCGATCGCGCGCGATCGCGCAGTCGTACGTGACGCGCGCGCGCCGTTACCGCACGGAACTGAAGCGAATCGGGTAAAAGCAGCCCTCACCCCCTCCCCTGTCCCGCTGCGCGGGCGAGGGGCGATCGGGCGCCGCAAGGGCGAACCTCACATCAAGGAGGCGCGGAGGGCTGCGTGCTGGTCAACTGCTGGAAGAACGTCTCGTCGGCGCGCATCAGGTGCAACTCTTCGCGGGCGCGCTCTTCGATCGCCTCGCGCCCCTCCTCGAGGCTGCGCAGCTCGGCGGCCAGCGCGAGGTTGCGCGTGTCCAGGTCCGCGTTGGCCGATCGCTGCCAATCGAGCTGCCGCTGCAGGTCCCACGCCCGCAGCCACCCGCCGCGTCCGAACCACAGGGGCCACTGGATTGCCAGCAGCAGCACAGCCAGGACCACGGCCAGCCGCTTCACGGCGCGCCTCAGTCCAGCTGCCCGAACGCGCCGCGGCCTGCATAGCGTGCCACGTCGCTCAGGTCTTCCTCGATCCGCAGCAGCTGGTTGTACTTGGCGATGCGATCGCTGCGCGAAAGCGAGCCGGTTTTGATCTGTCCGGCGTTGGTGGCCACCGCGACATCGGCGATGGTGGTGTCCTCGGTCTCGCCGGAGCGATGGCTGATCACGGCCGTGTAGCCGGCGCGCTTGGCCATCTCGATCGCCGCCAGCGTCTCGGTCAGCGTACCGATCTGGTTGAGCTTGATCAGCACCGAATTGGCGATGCCGCGGCGGATTCCCTCGGCCAGGATGCGCGTGTTGGTGACGAACAGATCGTCGCCCACCAGCTGCACGCGAGCGCCCAGGCGCTCGGTCAGGGTCTCCCATCCGCTCCAGTCGTCCTCGGCCATGCCGTCCTCGATCGAAACGATCGGATAGCGCTCGCACCATTGCGCGAGCAGATTGGCGAATTCGACCGACGACAGCGACAGGTTCTCGGCCGCCAGCCGGTACTTGCCGTCGCGATAAAACTCCGAGCTGGCGCAATCCAGCGCCAGGCCGATCTGGGTTGCCGGCTCGAATCCGGCCTCGCGAATCGCGGCCAGAATCAGCTCGATGGCTTCCTCGTGGTTGCGCACGTTCGGCGCGAATCCGCCCTCATCGCCGACCGCCGTGCTCAGGGCGCGGCCACGCAACAGCTTCTTGAGCGCATGAAACACTTCCGCACCGTAGCGAAGCGCCTCCGAAAAGGTCGGCGCTCCGTACGGCACGATCATGAATTCCTGCACGTCCAGATTGTTGTCGGCGTGAGCGCCGCCGTTGATGATGTTCATCAGCGGCACCGGCATCGTGATCGCGCCCACGCCGCCCAGGTAGCGGTACAGCGGCAGTCCCGCCTCTTCGGCGGCGGCGCGCGCGACCGCCAGCGATACCGCCAGCGTCGCATTGGCGCCCAGGCGCGCCTTGTTGTCGGTGCCGTCCAGATCGATCAGCGTGCGGTCGAGGAAGGCCTGCTCGGCCGCCTCCAGACCCATGATCGCTTCCGAGATCTCCGTGTTCACGTTCTCGACCGCCTTCAGCACGCCCTTGCCAAGATAGCGGCCCGGATCGCCGTCGCGCAGCTCGATCGCTTCGCGCGACCCGGTCGAAGCCCCGCTGGGCACCGCGGCCCGTCCCATCACGCCGCTTTCCAGCAGCACATCGCATTCGACGGTCGGGTTGCCGCGCGAATCCAGGATCTCGCGGCCGACAATGTCAACAATCGTGCTCATGGGTTGGCGAATTTGCGGGGAGTCATTCGAACCGGTTTTCCACGAAGCCGCGCCGTTTGGTGACCTGGTCCAGCTCGGCCAGCGTTTCCAGCAACTCCGGCATCCGCGCCAACGGCACGGCGTTGGGGCCGTCCGACATCGCTTCGGCGGGGCGCGGATGGGTCTCCATGAACACGCCCGCCACTCCGCTGGCGACCGCGGCACGGGCCAGCACCGGAACGAATTCGCGCTGTCCGCCGCTGACCGAGCCCAGTCCGCCCGGCAGCTGCACCGAGTGGGTTGCATCGAACACGACCGGACAGCCGGTGCCGCGCAGGATCGCGAGCGATCGCATATCGCTGACGAGGTTGTTGTACCCGAAGGAGGCGCCGCGTTCGCACGCGAGGAAACGGTCGGCATCCAGCCCGGCTTCGCGCGCGGCCTCGCGCGCCTTGTCGATCACGTTGCTCATGTCGCCCGGCGCCAGGAATTGACCCTTCTTGATGTTGACCGGCCGCCCCGATTGGGCGCACGCCTGGATGAAGTCGGTCTGCCGGCACAGAAATGCCGGTGTCTGCAGCACGTCGACCACCGCCGCCACCGGATCGACCTCCTCGACCGTATGCACGTCGGTTAACACCGGCACGTCCAGCTGCCGCTGCACCTCGGCCAGGATGCGCAGGCCCTGCTCGATTCCCAGGCCGCGGAACGACCGCCCGGAGCTGCGGTTGGCCTTGTCGTAGCTCGCCTTGAACACGAACGGCATCTGCAGGCGCGAAGTGATCTCCTTCAGCCGGCCGGCCACTTCAAGAGCCAGCTGCTGCGATTCGATCACGCAGGGGCCGGCGATCAGGAACAACGGACGATCCAGTCCGACCTGGAACCCGCACAGGTTCATGCAGCCGCGACCCGCAACGCGCCGCTGCGACGTTCCTGCTGAAAGGCGAGCGCTGCCTGGATGAACGCCTTGAAGAGCGGATGGCCCGCGCGCGGTGTGGAGGTGAATTCGGGGTGAAACTGCACCCCGAAGAAAAAGCGATGCGTCGGCAGCTCCATCATCTCGGGAAGGTGCTCGACCGGTGTGCGGGCCGGAAAGCGCAGCCCCTTGGCCTCGAGCTGCGGGACGTAGTTGTTGTTGACTTCGTAGCGATGCCGGTGCCGCTCGTTGACCTCGGGACCGTAGATCCGGTAGGCCATCGACGCGGGCTCGACCGGGCACTTCTGCGCCCCCAGGCGCATCGTGCCTCCCAGGTCCGAGCCTTCGGTGCGGCACTCGACACGGCCGCTGCGGTCGGTCCACTCGGTGATCAGAGCGACCACCGGGTGGCGCGTGTCGCGGTCGAATTCGGTGCTGTTGGCCTCTTTCAGGCCGCACACGTTGCGCGCGAACTCCACCGTGGCGAGCTGCATGCCGAAGCAGATTCCCAGGTACGGCACGCCGCGCTCACGGGCGTAACGGATCGCCTCGATCTTGCCTTCGGCGCCACGCGGCCCGAAGCCGCCCGGCACCAGGATCGCGTCGAACTGCGACAGATCGGGCAGGCCGTGCTGCTCGATCTGCTCGGCGTCCACATACTCGACCCGCACGCGCGTGCGGGTGTGAATGCCGGCATGGATCAGTGCCTCGTTCAGCGATTTATACGAGTCCGACAGCTCCACGTACTTGCCGACCATCCCGACGCGCACCTCGTGGGCCGGATGCTCCAGCCCCTCGACCAGACGGTCCCAGGCCGACAGGTCCGCCGGCTTGGCGACGATGCCGAGCCGGAAGCACACGATCTCGTCCAGTCCCTGCCGGTGCAGCATCGACGGGATCTTGTAGATCGAATCGACGTCCCACACCGAAATCACCCCGTCCGGCACGACGTTCGAAAACAGCGAGATCTTGTCCCGCTCGTCCTCGGGAATGGGCCGATCGGCGCGGCACAGCAGCACATCCGGCGAGATGCCGATCTCGCGCAGCTTCTGCACGCTGTGCTGGGTTGGCTTGGTCTTGAGCTCCCCGGCCGCCGGAATGAACGGCACCAAGGTCAGGTGCACGAAGCAGGCCGACCCGGGGCCCATTTTCAGGCTCATCTGGCGCACCGCCTCCAGGAACGGCAGCGACTCGATGTCGCCGACCGTGCCGCCGATTTCGACGATCGCAATGTCGGCGCGGCCGTTCCAGGCCGCCTTGGCGCCGCGCTCGATGAATTCACGGATCTCGTTGGTCACGTGCGGAATCACCTGGACCGTCTTGCCCAGGTACTCGCCGCGCCGCTCCTTGCGGATCACCGAGTCGTAGATCTGGCCGGTGGTGAAGTTGTTCACGCGCCGCATGCGCGCCGAGATGAAACGCTCGTAGTGCCCCAGATCCAGGTCGGTTTCGGCGCCGTCCTCGGTGACGAAGACTTCCCCGTGCTGGAACGGGCTCATCGTGCCCGGGTCGACGTTGATGTAGGGATCCAGCTTGACCAGGGTGACTTTCAGACCCCGCGATTCGAGGATCGCGGCAAGGGAGGCGGCCGCGATTCCCTTGCCCAGGGAAGACACGACCCCACCGGTGACGAACACGTATTTGGTCATTCGCGCGTAGCAGCCGGCAAACCGCATTATACCGGCTGCACCGGCGCCGACCGAAAAAATCTTCTGGGTCAGATCTGCGCCAGCACCTCGCGCAGCTTGCCGACGATCTCGTCGATGTGGCTGCGCTCGGCCACCAGCGGGGGTGCCAGGATCAGGGACTCGCCGGTGCTTTTCAGGTGAAGCCCGCGGTCGTACAGGCGCTTTTGGACCTCGTAGCCCCGGCTGCCCGGCGTGCCCTGCGGTTGCAATTCGACCGCGGCCAGCATGCCGATCGACCGTATGTCTTGGACGCAGGCAAGATCCGACAGCGAATGGACCGCATCGATAAAATACGGGCTCATCGTGCGCGCCCGCTCGATCAGGCGCTCCCTGGCGAAGATATCGATCATCGCCAGCGCCGCCGCACACGCGACCGGATGCGCGGAGTACGTGTATCCGTGGAAGAACTCGATGCCGCGTTCCGGCCCGGCGTCGACGATCGCATCGTAGATCGACTGGCGCACCGCCACGGCCCCCATCGGCTGGGCCCCGTTGGTCAGCGCCTTGGCCATCGTCATCAGGTCCGGGGTCACGCCGAACGCCTGGGCGCCAAAATTGGCCCCCATACGGCCCCAGCCGGTGATCACCTCGTCGAATACGAGCAGGATTCCGTTGTCGTCACAGATTTTGCGCAACCGGTCCAGGTAGCCCTTCGGGGGCGGCAGGCACCCGTACGAGCCGGCGGCCGGCTCCACGAACACCGCCGCGATGTTTTCCGCGCCATACAACTGGCAGAAACGCTGCAGATCGTCGGCCAGCTCGGCCCCGCGCTCGGGTTGCCCCTTGACCAGACGGTTCTCCGGCAGCGCGGTGTGACGCATGTGGTACACCACCGGCAGTGCCGTGCCGAAGGCGCGCCGGTTGTTGACCATTCCGGCCAGGGCCACGCCGCCGATGTTGACGCCGTGATAAGCGCGTTCGCGCGAGATGAAGATCTGACGCTGCGCCTGGCCTCGGACGCGGTGAACCATCAGCGCGATTTTCATCGCGGTATCAACAGCTTCCGAGCCGGAGTTCACGAAAAACACCCGATTCAGCGGGGCCGGGGTGTACTCGGCGATGCGGCTGGCCAGCTCGAAGGCCTTCGGATGCGCTCGCAGAAACGAGCCCGCGTAATCGAGCGTGTTGAGCTGGCGGAAAACGGCCTGCGCGATCTCCGGGCGGCAGTGTCCGGCTGCCACGCAGAACAGTCCCGCGGACGCATCGATCAAGGCGCGTCCGTCCGGTGTGTACAGGTACATGCCTTCGGCCCGTGAGATCAGCCGGGGCTCCTTCTTGAAGTCCCTGTTCGGTGAGAACGGCATCCAGAACGCGTCGAGCTGGCCCACCGCCTCGGCTCCGGCTTGCGTCATCTGCGAAACTCCCTCGATTCGATCCATCCGGATCTGACCTCGCTATTATCCGACGATCCTAGGCGGGCCGACGACACTCAGAAGCGTCGCCCGCGCGTGGATCGAACATGCCCGCCGCGCCACGACCCGGTCCGAATTCTCCGATGCCAAGGCTGGCGGTCGTCGACCTGGCGCGCGGGCTGGCGATCGTGCAGATGATCGCCTATCACTTCATTTACGACCTGACGTATTTCGGCTGGCTTCACATCGCAATGACCGAGGAGCCGGGCTGGATCGCCTGGCGCAATGCGATCGTCTCGCAGTTCCTGCTGGTCGCGGGACTCGGCGTCGGGATCGGCCAGGCGGCCGGACGCTCCGGTGCGCGCTTCTGGCGCCGCTGGGCCCAGATCGCGGCAGCGGCTGCGCTGGTGTCGATCGCCAGCGCGTGGCTTTTCGGGCCGCGCCTGATCTGGTTCGGGATCCTGCACTTCGTCGCGCTGGCGCTGCTGCTGGCGCGGCGGCTGCCGGCGCTGGGCAAGTTGAACTTCGCCATCGGCGCTGCCGCGCTGGGGCTGGGCCTGTCGGTGCACGATGCGCGCTTCGATCCGGCCTGGGTGAGCTGGATCGGGCTGGCGGCCCACAAGCCGGCCACCGAGGATTACGTGCCGCTTGTGCCGTGGTTCGGCCTGGTGGCGATCGGGATCGGGCTGGCCGCGCTGTGGCGAAAGCGGGGCTTCGCGGTGCCTGCGTTTTTGCAAGGGCTGCAAGCGGCGCCGGCCCGCGCGCTGCGCTGGCTGGGCCGCTGGCCGCTGACGATCTACCTGGTTCACCAGCCGATCTTGATGGCGGTGCTGTTCGTGGTGCGCGATGCGGTGGCGCCATAAAGCGGTTGCCCTCACCCCCTCCCCTCTCCCGCTGCGCGGGCGAGGGGCGATCGGGCGTCGCAAGCGCGTGAGCCGTCGGCAGTGGCACTCGGCCCTCACGGCAGCTCGCGCAGCGCGATCGTTTGTTCCGCCGGCCGGGTCCGCAGCCACTCGAGCTGCAGCGTCACGTGATCGATGCCGAAGTCGCGCGCCAGCACGCTGCGTGCCTCGCGCAGAATCAGCGGCCAGCGCTCGATCCGATCGACCAGCAGGTGGGCCGAGACCGCATGGCGCCCCGGCACCATCGACCAGACGTGAAGATCGTGAATCGAGCGGACCCCCTCGATGCGGGCGAGCGCCTGGCCGACGGCCTGGAACTCCACGCCGGACGGCACGCTGTTGAGCAGCACCAGCGTGGATTCCTTCAGCACCCCGAGCGTGGAGCGCAGGATCAGTCCGCTCACCAGCATCGACAGCAGCGGATCGACCACCCAGTATCCGGTGAAGTAGATCACGACACCGGCCGCCAGCGTGGCGACCGAGCCGAGCAGATCACCCAGCACGTGCAGCAGCGCCGCCCGCATGTTCAGGTTGTCCCGGTGCCTCGACAGCACCCAGGCGACGACCAGGTTCACACCGAGGCCAACGCCCGCTATCAACGCCACCGCCGCGCCATTGACGCCGACCGGGTGCCGGATCCGATCGATGCCCTCGATCAGCAGCCAGGCCACCACGGCCAGCAGCGCCAGGGAGTTCACGAAGGCCGCGATGACCTCGGCCCGCGCCAGTCCGAACGAGTGTCGCGCCGACACCGGCCGCTGGGCGACTTTGTTCGCGGCCAGGGAAAACAGCAGCGCGGCCGCATCGGTTGCCAGGTGGCCGCAGTCGGCCAGAAGAGCGAGCGATCCGGACCACAGTCCCCCGATCAGCTCGACCACCGCGTAGCCGGTGGTCAACCCAACGGCAAGGATCAGTGGGCGCGAGCCGGACGCCTCGGAATGGTGAGGGTGCCGGCCGTCGCCTTCTCGATGTTCGCTGTAGCGGAGCGAAGCCGTTGGCCGGTTCACCGGGACTGGATGGCCGGCAGGCGCACGGGGCAGCCGGTCCGGGTGCGGATATCCTCGGGCGTGACACCCGGCGCGATTTCGACGGCCACTACGCCTTCGGCCGTGATATCGAACACGCCCAGTTCGGTGATGATCCGGTCGACCACGCCGACCCCGGTCAGCGGCAACGTGCACTTCTGCAGGATCTTGTGCTCGCCGCTTTTCGAGGCGTGTTCCATCAGCACGACCACGCGTTCGACCCCCGCGACCAGGTCCATCGCGCCGCCCATCCCCTTGACCAGCTTGCCCGGAATCATCCAGTTGGCCAGGTCGCCGGTCGCGCTGACCTGCATCGCGCCCAGGATCGCCAGATCGATGTGTCCGCCGCGGATCATCGCGAACGAGTCGGCGCTGGAAAAGTAGCTCGAACCCGGCAGCGCGGTCACCAGCTGCTTGCCCGCATTGATCAGGTCCGGATCGATTTCCTGCTCGGTCGGAAAAGGCCCGATCCCCAGCAGCCCGTTTTCCGATTGCAGCATCACGTCCATGCCGGCCGGGATGTAATTGGCCACCAGCGTGGGCATCCCGATGCCGAGGTTCACGTAAAAGCCGTCGCGCAATTCCTGCGCGGCGCGCTGGGCCATCTGATCGCGATTCCAGGCCATGGTCAGGCTCCCGCGGAGCGCACCGTGCGCTGCTCGATGCGGCGGCTGGGATGGGCATTGACGACCAGCCGCTTGACGAAGATTCCGGGCGTATGCACCTGGTCGGCGTCCAGTTCGCCGTTTTCGACCAGGAACTCGACTTCGGCCACGGTGACGTTGCCGCACATCGCCACCATCGGGTTGAAATTGCGGGCCGTCTTCCGATACACCAGGTTGCCCTGGCGGTCGGCCTTCCAGGCCTTCACCAGCGAAACGTCCGAACGCAGCCACCGTTCCAGCACGTAGTGCTCGCCGTCGATTTCCCGCGTTTCCTTGCCTTCCGCGACGATCGTGCCGTAACCGGTGCGCGTGAAAAACGCCGGAATTCCCGCACCACCCGCCCGCATCCGCTCCGCCAGCGTGCCCTGCGGGGTGAATTCCAGCTGCAGCTCGCCGGCCAGATACTGCCGTTCGAACTCCTTGTTCTCGCCCACGTACGAGGCGATCATCTTGCGGATCTGGCGCGTTCCGAGCAGCAGTCCGAGACCGAAATCGTCCAGCCCCGCGTTGTTGCTGATGCAGGTCAGGTCGCGGACTCCGGATGCCCTCAGGGCGTCGACCAGGGCCTCGGGAACGCCGCAAACCCCGAAGCCCCCCACTGCGATGGTCTGACCGTCCTTCACCAGTCCGTCCAGCGCTGCGCGCGCGGACCCAAACAGCTTGTTCATCGTGCGCTCCGCATCCGTAGCAGCAAAATTGCAACCACCTTACGCCAGCGACCAGCCATCGTCGATCGCAATCACGGCGCCGTTGATCATGCGGCTTTCGTCCGACGACAGCAGCAGGATCAGGCCATCGAGGTCCTCGACAGCGCCGACCCGCTTGCGCGGCAGCGACTGCAGCACGCGCTCGCCCCGCTCCGTGTCCCATAGCGACTCGTTCATCTCGGTGCGCACGTAGCCGGGGCAGATCGCGTTCACGCTGATGCCGAACGGGCCCCATTCGAGCGCCTGAACGCGCGTCATGTGGATCACGGCGGCCTTGGTCATTCCGTACGACCCGAGCCGCGCCACCGACCGCACGCCCGCCGCCGAGGCGATATTGACGATATGCCCGCTAAACCCCGTATTGATCCGGCTGTGCTGGATCATGCGCCGGCCGACGGCCTGCGCCAGGAAGAAGGCTCCGCGCACGTTGGTGTCGAACAGGCGCTCGTATTCGTCCGCCTCGACCTCGATGAGCTCCTGGGCCGAGGCCACCCCGGAATTGTTGACCAGGATGTCCAGCGGACCGCACAGCGCCTCGGCCTCGGCCACGGCGCTGCGCACACTGTCGAGGTCGGTCACGTCCAGCTCGGTCACGTGCGCCGCGCCTCCGGCCGCTTCGATCTCGGCGCGCAACTCCTTCAGCCGCGAGACCCTGCGCGCCGCCAGCACGACGTTTGCGCCGGCGTCGGCCAGCACCCGCGCAAAGCGCGCGCCCAGGCCGCTCGAGGCGCCGCTGACGAAAGCGACCTTCTCCTTCAAATTGACCTTCAGCGTCATGCCCGTTCCTCCCGATTGGCAAAATGATCGCACACTAGAATGTCAAAACCGCGGGGGGAGGAGCCAGAATGCAGGCCGGCGCACGGGAGGCGATGGAATATGACGTCGTGATCGTCGGGGGCGGTCCTGCGGGGCTGGGCGCGGCGATCCGGCTGAAGCAACGCGCGCGGCAGGCCGGCCGTGAACTCACCGTGTGCGTGCTCGAAAAGGGCTCCGAGATCGGCGCCCACATCCTGTCGGGCGCGGTGATGGACCCGCGCGCGCTCGACGAGCTGCTTCCGGACTGGAAGCAGCGGCAGGCGCCGGTCGATACGCCAGTGAGCGCCGACCACTTTCTTTTTCTGAGCGAGCGGCGGGCCCTGGCTCTGCCCGACTGGATGCTGCCGGCCTGCTTTCGCAACCACGGAAACTACGTGATCAGCCTGGGTAACCTGGTGCGCTGGTTGGGCCGGCAGGCCGAGGAACTCGGGGTCGAGATCTTCGCGGGCTTCGCCGCCACCGAAATCCTGTCAGGTCCCGACGGGCAGGTGGTTGGGGTGGCCACCGGAAGCCTCGGAATCGGGCGCGACGGTCAGCCGACCGCCCATTTCCAGCCCGGTGTGGAGCTGCGCGCGCGTTACACGCTGTTCGCCGAAGGCTCTCGGGGCCAGCTGGGCCGTCAATTGATCGCCGACCGCGGCCTGGATCGCGGGCGCGATCCGCAGACTTACGCGATCGGGATCAAAGAGCTTTGGGAGGTCAGCCCGGCACAGCATCAGCCCGGCCGCGTCGTCCACACGGCCGGCTGGCCGCTGGACCCGGATACGTACGGCGGCTCGTTCATGTACCACATGCAGGACAGACTGGTCGCGGTCGGGTTCGTCGTCGGGCTGGGCTACTCCAATGCGTTTCTGTCCCCGTTCGAGGAATTCCAGCGCTTCAAGCTTCATCCGGCCGTGCGCCCGACGTTCGAGGGCGGTCGGCGCATCTGTTACGGCGCCCGCTCGATCACGGCCGGCGGGCTGCAGTCGTTGCCCAGCCTCGTGTTCGCCGGCGGCGCCCTGATCGGGTGCGAGGCCGGCTTCCTGAACGCCTCCCGGATCAAGGGCAGCCATGCCGCCATCAAGTCCGGCATGCTGGCGGCCGACGCGGCATTCGACGCGATCGCCGCCGGGCGCAGCCACGACGAGCTGGAGCAGTACCCGCGCCAATTCGAGCAATCCTGGCTGCACCAGGAGCTGCGCCTGGCGCGCAACTTCAAGCCGTGGATGGACAAGGGGCTGTGGCTCGGCACGGTGATGTTCGGAATCGATCAGGTCGTCCTGCGCGGCCGCGCGCCCTGGACGCTGCACCGCCACAGGCCCGATCACGCCAAATTGCACCCGGCCGCCGAGTGCACGCCGATCGAATACCCCAAGCCCGACGGCAAGATCACGTTCGACCGGCTCACTTCGGTGTACCTGTCCAACACCAACCATGAGGAAAACCAGCCGCCTCACCTGACCTTGAAGGATCCCGCAGT
>DATKFG010000011.1:0-2624 GCA_035511515.1 Burkholderiaceae bacterium
CCGAGACGCTCGCCTTGATCAGGAAGGCCAGCAGCGTGACGCGGTAGCCCTTCTCCTTGCCCGCCGTGTCGAGTTCCTTGCGGTAGGCGTCGGTTTCGGTGATGTCCGCCTCGTCGTTCTGGGTGACGTGCGGCACGTTGAGCCACGAGCGGTGCAGGAACGGGCCGGACAGGCGCTTGATGCGCGAGAGCGGCTTGGTTTCGATCGGGCCAAACTTGGAGAAGTCCTGCGCCGGGATTTCCGGGATGCCGGCGACGGCGGCCGCTGCGGGCGCGCCGGCGGGTGCCGGAGCGGGGCCGCGCAGGAACGCCATGATGTCGTCCTTGCTGATGCGGCCTTTCTCGCCGGTGCCCGTCACCTTGGTGAGATCGACGCCCATCTCGCGCGCGATGCGACGCACGCTCGGTCCGGCGTGCACGCCGGAGAAGTCGGTCTGCGCGCCGACGGACACCGCGGGAGCGGTCGTCGCCGGCGTCGGTGCGGCGGCCGAGGTCGCCGGTTCCGGTTCCTGTTGCGACAGCAGCGACGTGGGCTGCTGCATCGCGCCCTCCTCGTTGCCCGCGAGGAGCACGATCGGCGTGCCTTCGCTGGCGCGGTCGCCGACCTTCACCAGCACCTGACGGATCGTGCCGGCCGAGGGCGCGGGCACGTCCATCGCCGCCTTGTCGCTCTCCAGCGTGATCAGCGGGTCCTCGGCGTTGACCGCATCGCCGACCTTGACGTGGATGTCGATGATCGCCACGTCCTTGAAGTCACCGATGTCGGGGACCTTCACCTCGGTCGCGGCGGTCGTTTGGTTGTCCATGGCGTTTCTCCTTCAGCTGCGTGCCGGGTTACGGCGTTCAGGGTCGATCTGGTAACGCTTGATTGCATCCGCGCAGGTGGTGGGCGACACCGCGCCCTCGGCGGCGAGCGACTGCAACGCTGCCAGCGCCACGAAGTGCCGGTCCACCTCGAAGAAGGACCGCAGCTTGCTGCGGTAATCGGAGCGGCCGAAACCGTCGGTCCCGAGCACGCGATAGCGGCCCGGCACCCAGGCGCGGATCTGGTCGGCGTACATCTTGATGTAGTCTGTCGATGCGATCACCGGACCGGGACGACCGCCCAGGCATTGCGTGACCCACGGCACCTTCGCGGTCTCCTCGGGGTGCAACATGTTCCAGCGCTCGATGTCCATTGCCTCGCGGCGCGCCTCGGTGAAGCTCGGGCAGCTCCAGATATCGGCGCTAATGCCATAGTCCTGCGCGAGAAGATTGGCGCCGGCGATCACCTCGCGCAGGATCGTGCCGCTGCCGAGCAGCTGCACGCGGCGCTTCGCTGCGGCCTCGCCTTCGCGCAGCAGGTACATGCCCTTCAGGATGCCCTGCTCCGCGCCCCCCGGCAGCGCGGGGTGCTCGTAGTTCTCGTTCATCAGGGTGATGTAGTAGAAGACGTCCTCCTGCTCCTTGTACATCCGGCGCAGGCCGTCCTGGATGATCACCGCAACCTCGTACGAGTAGGTCGGGTCGTAGCTGACGCAGTTCGGGATGGTGGACGACAGGACATGGCTGTGCCCGTCCTCGTGCTGCAGACCCTCGCCGTTCAGCGTCGTGCGACCGGCGGTCGCACCGAGCAGGAAGCCGTGCGCGCGCATGTCGCCCGCTGCCCACGCCAGGTCGCCCACACGCTGGAACCCGAACATCGAGTAGTAGATGTAGAACGGGATCATCGGCACGTTGTTGGTGCTGTAGCTGGTCGCCGCGGCGATCCAGGACGACATCGCGCCCGGCTCGTTGAGACCCTCCTGCAGGATCTGGCCTTTGGTGTCTTCCTTGTAAAACATCAGCTGGTTGGCGTCCTCCGGCTGATAGAGCTGGCCGACCTGGCTGTAGATGCCGAACTGGCGGAACATGCCCTCCATGCCGAAGGTGCGGCTTTCGTCGGGCACGATCGGCACGACGTATTTGCCGATCGCCTTGTCGCGCATCAGCGTATTCAGAATGCGCACGAACACCATCGTGGTGGAGATCGTGCGCCCTTCGGTCGCCTTCAGCTGGCTTTCGAACGCCGACAGCGCCGGCACCTCCAGCGACGCCGATTTCTGCCGTCGCTGGAACATCGTGCCGCCCAGCGCGGCACGGCGGGCGCGTTGGTATTCCGCCTCCGCGCTGCCCTCGGGGAAGCGGATGAACGGCACTTCCTTCAGCTGCTCGTCGGTGATCGGCAGCTCGAAGCGACGGACGAACTCCCGTAGCTGCGCCTCGCCCATCTTCTTCTGCTGATGGGTGATGTTCTGGCCTTCGCCCGCCTCGCCCATGCCGTAGCCCTTGACGGTCTTGGCGAGGATCACGGTGGGCCGGCCGCGATGCGACACCGCGGCCGAGTAGGCGGCGTAGATCTTCTGCGGGTCGTGTCCGCCGCGCGCCAGCGCCCAGATCTGGTCGTCGGTCCAGTCGGCGACCATCGCCTTCAGCTTCGGATACTTGCCGAAAAAATGTTCGCGCACGTAGGCGCCATTCTTGCTCTTGAAGTCCTGGTACTCGCCGTCGACGCATTCCTCCATGCGCTTGAGCAGCAGGCGGTCGGTGTCAGCCGCGATCAGCTGGTCCCAGCCGGTGCCCCAGATCACCTTGATGACGTTCCAG
>DATKFG010000012.1:0-10857 GCA_035511515.1 Burkholderiaceae bacterium
ATGGCGGCGGAGGTGGCCGAGGGCGTGTGTACCGACCTGCCGCCCCCAAAGCGGTAGGTACATTTGCCCTCACCCCCCTGCGTCGCCGGGCGTAGCCCGGCTTCGCAGGGCGAGCCCTCCCCTCTCCCGCTGCGCGGGCGAGGGGCGATACCGCGTGCCCCTGCGGACGGTTTACGAACCCGCGACGCCCGGTCGCCCCTCGCCCGCGTAGCGGGAGAGGGGAGGGGGTGAGGGGTGAGGGATCAAAGCTTCGGCTTGCGGAACTTCAGCACGAAGTTATCCGCTTCGCCGATCGCGATGTATTTGTCGCGGTCCTTGTCCTTCATCACCAGCGAGGGCGGCAGTGTCCAGACGCCCTTGGGCCAGTCCTTGGTGTCGCGCGGATTGGCATTGATCTCCGAGGAACCGACGAATTCGAAACCGGCTTTTTTTGCCAGCTCGATGGTGTAGTCCTGGCGGACGTAGCCATTGTCGGCCTTGGGATCCTGCGGTACGTCATTGCGGCCGCGGTGGTCCTCGATGCCCAGGATGCCACCCGGTTTGAGGGCGCGGTAGAAGCCTTCTAGCGCCGCGGGCGCGAAACCCCCGCCCACCCAGTTATGCAGGTTGCGGAAGGTCAATATCAGATCGGCCGTGCCCGCCGGCGCCACCGCGTAGTGGCCCGGGCCGAGCTCGGTCACGACGACCTTGCCGAAGGCATCCGGGTCCGCGGCGAGCTTCGCGCGGAAGGTATCTTTCCCGGGCGCGGGGGCCTCCGGGTCATTGGGGGGCGCAACGGCCACGTAATAGGTGCCGGCGGCTTTCAGATAGGGGGCCAGGATCTCGGTCCAGTAGCCGCCGCCCGGGCTGACTTCGACCACCGTCATGTCGGCGCGCAGGCCGAAGAATTCGAGCTCCTGCTGCGGATGCCGGACCGCATCGCGCGCAACGAACTTGGGGGTGCGCTTGGTGCTGGCGATGGCCGATTGCAGGCCAGCGTCGGCCGCGCTGGCTTCGAGAACCGGGGCAAAAGCAAGGGTCAGACCAAATCCGGCAAGGGCTAGCAGCGAGACGTTCTTCATGGGGGCTCCGACAGACGGCGCTTCAGACGCGCTTTGGGGCGGATTCTTGCACGAAGCGGCGTGCGTTTCATTGCGAAAGATGCTGCCGGATGATCTCGACCATCCGACCCGGTGGTGTACCGGGCGGGAAAAACCCCAGGTACTTTCCATCGCGGCCGGCCAGGTAGATGAATCCGGTGTGGTCGATCGCGTAGGGCTGGCCGGGTTCGGCGCTGACCTTGGCGTAGTAGACCTTGTAGGCCAGGGCGAGCTTGCGGATATCGGATGCCGATCCCGTCAGCGCGATCAGGCGCGGGTGAAAGGACGACACGTAGCCGCGCAGGCGCTCGACGGTATCGCGCTGCGGGTCCACCGTGATGAAGACGGGCTGAACGCCGTCGCCGGCCGGGCCGAGAAGATCGATGGCCGAGGAAATCGCCTTCAGATCCGTCGGGCAGGTATCCGGGCAGTAGGTGTAGCCGAAGTAAAGGACCAGCAACTTGCCGCGAAACTCGGCATCGGTGCGGTGCCGGCCGTGCTGGTCCACGAGGTCGAAGGGGGCGCCGATCGGCCCCCGGTTCCACATCAAGGCGTCCATCAGTTCGGCCGCCGACGGCGCGGCGGCCTGCCCCGCCGGCGCCGCTACCCCGAACAACAGCGCCATGGCCACGGCCGCGGCACGCCGCGGCCGCACCTCGAACGCCGCGATCCGGTAAAGACCTTTGCGGCTGTCGTCAGGCACCGAAGGTGATCCGGCTCCCGGTGGTCGTGACGATCAGATTGCCCGGCATCTGCTCACGCATCGCCTGGATGAAGTTGTAGCCGCTGCAATGCATCGGAATGACCGCATCCGGCTCGAGCTTCCTGATCTCGGCAACGACGGTATCGAGATAGTCCTTGGGCGCCGGCCCCAGGTGAAAGCCGCCGACGATCGCGTGGACCTTGCGCACACCCGAGACTTCCTGTGCCTGCCGCACCGAATTGACAATGCCGACATGGCCGCAGGAGCTGATCACGACCAGGCCCCTGTCCTTCACGTTGAAGCAGGTCGCATGCTCGTGGACATGCTCGTCCGGCACGATCTTGCCCTGCAGCTCGGCCGTGGTGAAGTGGCTTGCATCGCAGCCCAGGCCATCTTCCATTTTCCGTTCGACGAACGTGTTGGGCAATATCTTCTCGATGCTGGTGCGCTGGATCCTGCCGGTCGTGAATGCGTGGCCTTCGATCAGCGTCGGTGTCTCGGCCAGAACCGTCGTAACGTGGCGCTTGGCGAGCTCGCGACGGTCGAGCGTGCCGAAATCGGTGAATTGACCGTCGCCCGAGCGCGTCACGCGATGACAGAAATTGTCTTCGCCGCCGGCATAGAGCTTGACGTCCGCCGGCAGCCTGTCGCGGTAGCGGTCGAGAAAGCCGATCAGCCCGCCGTAGTGATCGAAGTGGCCGTGGCTGATGATCAGCGCGTTGACCTTGCCCGGGTCGACCTTGAGAATGTCGATGTTGTTCAGCAGCGCATCGGCGCTGTAGCCGTAGTCGAGCATCAGGTCACGCTGTTCGCTGGTGCGCTGCGACTCGAGCAAGAGCGACAGGCCCCATTGATTGTGCAGCGTGCGGCGGAAATCGGCCGCGCGGGATCCGGGCTGGATGGACACACCGTGAACCTCGCTCGGTTTGAAGAACCAATCGTGGCTGCTGTCGACCAGGACGTTCACCGTCAGCTTGTCGACCACGGGTACCTGGATTGCGGCGGCTCTGGCGAGCTCGATGCAGTTCAAACCCCCGGCGGCACCTGCGAATGCGACCGAAGCCTTCAGGAATTCCCGCCTTCTTTTCGAATCGCTCATGTTCGTCTCTCCTTGTGCGAGGGCGGTTATCTCAACTGCCGGGAACGAAGACGCTACTCGGATTTCGGCCCGCATCCAAGCCGAGCGGTCCGGCAACGCACGGGTGCAGGTGTACAGTCAAAATTTTGGCTGATGTGCGCTAAAGGCTCCGATGCCGTCGCCAGCCGTTCTTTTCGCCGGGCTGATGTTCGGCGTGGTCGGATTCGCCGCATTCACCTATGGCCGCAAGAACGCCCAGTGGCAGCAGATGATCATCGGCGTCGCGTTGATGGTGTTCCCGTATTTCGTATCCCAGGTCTGGTTGCTCTACGCGATCGGTGTGGCGCTTTGTGGCGCGCTGTTCATCTGGCGCGGGTAGGAAACGCGCCGGTCGGCGCGCTTTACCTCGTCACCACCCGACCGCTTCGCCGTCCTTGCGAAAGTCCGACCCGGCCCGATAAACACCCTTGACCCGCGGGTCCGGATCGGCGCCCGGTTGTGCCGAGAGCAACGGATCGGGTGTCAACAGGATCACCTGCACGCCGCCGACGTCGCCACCGTTGATCGAGCGGACCTTGTGTCCCATCTGCTGCAGGCGCTCGCCGACCCTATCGAACAGGGACGATTCCAGGCCGAGGGTGTTCGGCACCTGGGAATGACGGAACCTGGCCAGGTCCGCCGCCGCTTGAACATTGGCGCCCAGATCCAGGATGCTCACCAGCAGCTGCGCGTGGCCCTGCGCCTGCATGTCGCCGCCCATCAGCGTGACCGTCATCACGGGTCGGCCGCCCTGGGTGAGGAAGCCGGCCGACAGCGTGTTGAAGGGTCGCTTGTGCGGCGCGATGGCGTTGGGACTTTTCGGGTCGAGCGTAAAAAGCGCGCCGCGATCGTGAAGAATGAAGCCATAGCCCGGCACCGTGATGCCGGATCCGAAATGCGAGTAGTTGCTGTTGACCCACGACACCATGTTGCCTTCGGCATCGGCCGTCGAGAGCACGATCGTATCGCCGGCCAGCTCGGCAGAGCTCTGTGGTCCCGGAGTCGAGGCGCGATCCGGATCGACCTTGCCGCACAGGGCGCTGGCATGCGACCGGGATAACAGCCGGTCCACCGGAACGCGGACGAAATCCGGATCCGCGTTGAAGGCATACAAGTCCGCATAGGCGAGCTTTTTCGCCTCCACCAGGAAGTGCCAGTATTTCGGACTGGCCGGGCCCAGGCTGGCCAGGCTCTGGCCGGGTGCCCACGCGGGTACGCACGCTTCCAGGATGTTGAGCATCTCGCCGGCGGCCCAGGCCTGCGAGGGCGGGGGCAGCTCGGCGATCTCGAAGCCGTGATACGTGCTGATCGCCGGTTCCTGCCACTGGCCTTGGTACTGCGCCAGATCCTCCAGCGTCATCGTTCCGCCCAAGGCGGTCGACTTGGCGACGATGGCCCTGGCGATTTCGCCTTTGTAGAAGGCCTCGCGCCCGTGCGCCTGCAGCAGGCGGAAGGTGTGCGCGAGGTCCGGATTCCTGAAAACCTGCCCGGCGGCCGGAGGCGCACCGCCGATGGTCCACGCCTTGATCGAATCCGGGTCGGGCTCGGTGCAGCAGCCGACCAGTGGCAGCGCGTTGGGAAGATGCCAGTCGTGGGCGATCCTTTCGGAAACGGGGAAGCCGTTTTCGGCGTAACGCGCGGCCGGCTCCAGCACTTCCTTGAAGGTGCGCCTGCCGAAGCGCTTGAGCACTTCCTCCCAGCCCCAGACCGACCCCGGGACCGTGACCGGCAATATGCCGTAGACCGGCATTCCGGAGCCCGGTCCCCAACGGCTCGGGTCCCACCGGTAACCGAGCGAATTGAAGTGCTCGATGGTGGCGCCGGAGGGCGCCTTGCCGCTCGCGTTCAGCACGTACAGCTTGCCTTCCCGGGCGACATAGACCATCGCGAACAGATCGCCGCCGACGCCGACCATCATCGGTTCGACCACGTTCAGCACCGCGGCCGTGGCGACGGCCGCATCGATGGCGTTGCCGCCGCGTCGCAATATTTCCAGTCCGGCCTGTGCCGCGAGCGGCTGGCTGGTCACGACGACGCCATGCTGGGCCATCAGCTCGGAGCGCCCCTGGCCCGGCCATCCCTCGGCGCGATCGCCGCGTGCGCCGGCGCAGAAGGGCGCCTTGGGTGCCTCGCTGCAGGTCGACAGCGCGGGGGACGATTGCGCCAGCGCGCAGTGTGCGCCCGCCACCAGAAGCACCCGTGCAAAGCCACGAACCAGGTATTCCATGGGCTGACCCCGACGAGTCGTTGACCTATCCGGCCGTGGGTGTGGCGGTGCGGCGCCGCATGCGGTCCAGCCGCCGCGCCGCCTTCAGGCGCCGGGCCCAGCGGGTATTGCGCCCGCGCGAGGCTTCCATCGCCGCACGCCATTTGATCATTTGCCGGCGCATCGCGCGCCATGCCGGGCGCGACTCGACCTGGGCGTGGACCAGGACCCGCCAGCGCAGCACCATGGCGTGCAGCCGCACGAACCAGCTCACCCGCATCAGCGCCGGCTGCGTCAGCACGAACACGCGGGCGAACAACGCCGTGGCGGCGAGCTTGGCAGCCACGATCACGCCGGCGCCGCTCAGCAAGTGTCCGGACGCGATCATCGTCACGGCGAACAGCTTGATCGGCAAAATCAGCGTCGAGGGCGTCAGGAATACGACCGCCGCCCAGGCGGGCGGCAACCCGGCGATCCAGCGCTCCAGGCTGCGCAGGCCGGGTAAGCGGCCGAGCAGCGCCATCGCCTGCTTCAGCCGGTTCCACAGCCATTCCTCGATCAGGAACAGCACAGCGACCGCGCCGATGAACCAGGACGCGATCCAGTATTTGAATCCGCGGGTGAACATCTGCTTATGATGCCGGTTTATCGGACCATTCGCCCTGGCCATATTCGGATGTGCGGGTGGTTCAGCTCAACCACGATTGCGGCGCGCGATGGCATCACAGGACGATCTGAAGCGGGCCGTCGCCTTGGCCGCGGTCGAACGCATCTCGATCCATTTCGGCACGGACGCGGTGATCGGCGTCGGAACCGGGTCGACCGCGGATTTTTTCATCGACGCTCTGGCGCCCTATTGCGGTTCGATCGCCGCCGTGGTCGCCAGTTCCGAGCGCAGCGCGGCGCGCTTGCGCGAACGGGGCCTGACCGTGGTCGACCTGAACGACGTCGCCTCCATGCCGGTGTACGTGGACGGGGCCGACGAGATCGATCCCGGCCTGTCGATGATCAAGGGCGGAGGCGGCGCGCTCACGCGCGAAAAGATCGTGGCGGCGGTGGCCGACCGCTTCATCTGCATCGCCGACGCCAGCAAGCGGGTCGAGGTGCTCGGCCGCTTCCCGCTGCCGGTCGAGGTGATCCCGATGGGCCGGGCCTACGTGGCCCGCCGGCTGGCCGCGCTGGGCGGCGCGCCGCGACTGCGCGAAGGCGTCGTGACCGACAATGGCAATTTGATCCTGGACGTGCACGGCTTGCGGATCAGCGAT
Organism: Burkholderiaceae bacterium; assembly: GCA_035511515.1. GTDB lineage: Bacteria > Pseudomonadota > Gammaproteobacteria > Burkholderiales > Burkholderiaceae_F > VBCK01. Next base: position 6,371 of record DATKFG010000012.1, read on the forward strand.
CCGGTCGGCCTGGAAGACACGATCGACCGCATGGCCGGCGTGGTGACGGTCGGGCTTTTCGCGCGGCGCGGGGCCGATCTGCTGCTGTTGGCCACCCCGCAAGGGGTCGTCGAGTTCGGGCGGCCGGCGCCGCCGGACCCTTTATCATTACCCGTATGAACGCACCCCTGGACCGGGCAGTGCGCCTGCAAACGCCGGCCGACGCAGCCGCGGCGAAGGCGGCCCGTTCGCAGTTGAAGCAGCGCGCGCGCGAGCTGCTGGCACGCAACGATGCGGTGCTGGTCGCGCATTACTACGTCGACGGTGAGCTGCAGGACCTGGCGCTCGAAACCGGCGGCTGCGTGGCCGATTCGCTCGAGATGGCACGCTTCGGCCGCAACCATCCGGCCCGCACGCTGGTGGTGGCGGGCGTGCGCTTCATGGGCGAGACCGCCAAGATCCTGTCTCCCGAAAAGCGCGTGCTGATGCCGGAGCTGGAGGCGACCTGCTCGCTCGATATCGGCTGCCCGGCCGATGCCTTCGCGCGCTTTTGCGATCAGCACCCGGACCGCACCGTGGTCGTGTACGCGAACACCAGCGCGGCCGTGAAGGCGCGGGCCGACTGGATGGTGACGAGCTCGTGCGCGCTGCCGATCGTGGCCCACCTGAAGGAGCGCGGCGAAAAGGTGCTGTGGGCGCCGGACCGGCACCTGGGACGGTACGTGCAGCAGCAAAGCGGCGCCGACATGCTGCTGTGGGATGCCACCTGCGTCGTGCACGACGAGTTCAAGGGCATCGAGCTGGGGCTGCTGCGCCGCGAACGCCCCAACGCCAAGGTGCTGGTGCATCCGGAGTCGCCCGCCGGCGTGATCGAGCAGGCCGACCTGGTCGGATCGACGACGCAGCTGCTGCGGGCGGTGGCCGAGATGGACGCCGACGAGTTCATCGTGGCCACCGATGCGGGGCTGTTTCACCGGATGCGCCAGATCGCGCCGGGCAAGACGCTGATCGAAGCCCCCACGGCCGGCACCAGCGCGACCTGCAAGGCCTGTGCGCACTGCCCCTGGATGGCGATGAACAGCGTCGAGAAGCTGATGCACTGCCTGTCCGGCGCAGCCGCGCCGATCGAGCTCGCCGCCGACGTGATCGAGGCCGCCCGCACCTGCATCGAGCGGATGCTCGACTTCGTCGCAAAGCATCCGGGCGCGACCGCGGCGCCTGCCACCGGTTTCGTACCGCACCTGGGCGCCGCCTGAGGCGGCGCCGCGCGCGGGCACCGACTGCAGGTCCAGCCCGATGTTCGATCGGAACGAGACGCTCGAGCAGGCGCGCGCCCGCAACGTGCGCGACGCGCTGGCCGAAGACATCGGCCGCGGCGACTGGACCGGAAGCCTGATTCCCGAATCGCAGCGCTTGCGGGCCCGCGTGGTGGCCCGCGAGCCGGCCGTGCTGTGCGGGCAGTCGTGGTTCGAAGCCTGCCTGCTCCAGCTCGATGCGGCGGCGCTCATTCAATGGCACCTGGCCGAAGGCGGCTCGCTGTCGCACGGCCTGGCGGTGTGCGACATCGAGGCGCGGGCGCGCGCGCTGCTGGCCGCCGAGCGGCCGGCGCTGAACTTCCTGCAGCTGCTGTCGGCCACGGCCACGGCGGCCCGCCGTTACGTGGACGCGATTGCGGGCGCCTCGCCGAATCCGCGCGGCTGCTCGATCCTGGATACCCGCAAGACGCTGCCCGGCCTGCGCCTTGCGCAGAAGTACGCGGTCCGGATCGGCGGGGCCAGCAACCATCGGCTGGCGCTGTACGACGGCATCCTGATCAAGGAAAACCACATCGCCGCGGCCGGCGGCGTGACGGACGCGCTGCACGCGGCCCGGGCGCTGCAGGCCGGCGTGCCGATCCAGGTCGAGGTCGAATCCATCGCGCAGTTGCAGGAAGCGCTCGCGGCGCAAGCCACCGACATCCTGCTGGATAACTTCACGCTGGCGCAGATGCGCGAGGCGGTCGCGGTGTGCGCCGGGCGCGCGCGGCTGGAAGTGTCGGGCGGGGTCGACCTGGCGCAGGTGCGCGCCGTCGCGGCTACCGGCGTGGACCGCATCTCGATCGGAAAGCTGACCAAAGACGTGGCGGCGGTGGATTTCTCGCTGCGCGTGATCGAAACGCTGCAGGTGCGCGATGCGACTTCGAAACCGTTGATGCCGCCCTCACCATGAATGAGATGGCCGAGCTCTTTTCCCGCCTCACTCTGGGCGTGTACGTAGTCGGTGTCGCCGATGGCGAGCGCCGCGATGCATTCACCGCGGCGTGGGTCATGCAGGCGTCGTACGATCCGATGCTCCTGGCCGTCAGCATCAACCCGCACAACGCGTCCCACTCGATCCTTCAGGCGAGCGGCGGCTTTTCAGTGAGCGTGCTGAAACAGGGGCAGCTCGAACTTGCCCGGACCTTCGGCACCCGATCCGGGCGTGGACCGGACAAGCTTGCGGGCGTTGCCTGGTGGCCGGGGCACAAAGGCGCGCCGGTACTTCAGGAGGCACTGGCGTACTTCGAGTGCGAGCTGACCGATCGCGTACCAGCCGGTGACCATGAAATCGCTATCGGTCGCGTCGTCGGCGGACGGATTCTGGACCGTGGTGCCACCCCGATGGCCTATGGCGAGACCGGGGCGATGGACGGCAGCAGCACCATCTACCCGACATCGTTCTGAAAGCGCCTGCCGGCAAGTTGTTGCGTAAACCCCGCTCACCTCGTGGTCCCGAACAAATTCCCGCCTCGATAATGGGCGCCCCTGATCTGCTCCGGAGCGCCGCATGACATCGCGATTGGCTCTACTCGCCTTCTCGACGGACCCGCTGGGCCACTGCTACAGTCGCGCCCTTACCGCGGCGGGCGGGTTGCTGACAGCGATTGTCGACGGCGCGGGCTGCGAGGATCACTGACGTTGTTATGAGAATTGGCTTGCAGACTTGGGGCAGTGAGGGAGACGTACAGCCGTTCATTGCTTTGGCAGCGGGGCTTGCGAGCGCCGGGCACGAGGTAACGCTGCTGGCCACGGACATCCATCGACGCGATTACAGCGCGCTGGCGCAAAAGCTCGGATTTGCATGGCTCAGCGTGACAAGCCCGGATCTGCCTTCACCCGAAGGACTCGAGGAACTTGGGCGCAAGCTCTTCGGGACAACCAATCCCATGAAGCAGGTCGAACTGATCACGCAGCACTTGCTCGAACCAGCCAGATACGCCATGTTCGACGCCGCACAGAATCTGTGTCGCTCGAACGACGTGATCGTCGGCCACATCCTGATTGATCCTCTCCGCGTTGCTGCGGAAAAGGCGGGAGTTCCGCTGGCGACCATCAGTCTCGCTCATAATGCCATCCCCTCGCCACACACTCGCCCTTACGGCTTTCCGAAGGTAGGACGATGGGCGACGCCCCTGTGGTGGAAGCTGGCCCAAGCGATGATGAATCGAGCCTTTCTTCCGAACGTCAACGCCTTGCGGGAACGCCAGGGACTGGCGCCGGATCGCGATGTCCTGACTCAAACATGGGCGTCGGAGCGGCTCAATCTGATTGCGGTGAGCCCGGTGTTGTGTGAACTCCCGTCGGACTGGAGCACCAACCACCGTGTCTGCGGATTCCTGAATCTCCGAGTTGATCAGTCGGTGGAAGAGACACCGCCCGGCCTGGATGAGTTCATTGCGGGAGACGAGCCTCCCGTCTACTTCACCTTCGGAAGCATGATGCCTTCCAATTTGGACTACATACGTGGGGTAGCGGACATCTGGTCGTCAGCGGTGCGCCTGGCGGCTTGTCGAGCCATCTTTCAGTTTCCCTGGGACGACCTGTCAGCCGTCGAAACAGACGCCAGAGTCTTCAAGGTGAAACGATCGCCGCACAAGACGATATTCCCGAATTGCGCCCTGGTCGTTCACCATGGCGGTGCAGGAACGACCCAGACGACTCTTCTCGCAGGTCGTCCGTCGGTTGTCGTGGCACACCTGGTCGACCAGTTTTTCTGGGGTTCGGAACTGGAAAGACTGGGCGTCGCCGGGCCTTCTCAGAAGCGCAAGGGACTTTCGGCAAGACGCCTCGCCAAATCAATCACCAAGGCCTTGAATTCGCGCGAGATGTTAAGGCGCGCTGCCTCGCTTGGACGAGCGATGGCGGAGGAGGACGGGGTCAAGGTCGCGGTTTCCGCAATCGAGGCCATGGTCGCAGGGAGCTGAACGCGCATCCATTTCACGCTGCGCGGTGACGGCTTGCCCAAGATCCGACCGAACCCCGGGCAAATTTTGGATTACGTCGCCCTGTCTGCCTGCAGGTGCTTGTAGACCATCGCCCTGAACAGGCCCAGCGCGGCCGATTCGTTGGCCTTGTCACGGGTGCGTTGATCGTGGCGGCGTTTAAGTGCGGGAGTGCTTCCGTTTCCGAAATCGGTGGATACGTTGACGACGTGCTTGTTGTTGTCTACCCAATAGCTTCCTTTGTAGGTAACTCCGCCAATCGTGGATA
>DATKFG010000013.1:0-90936 GCA_035511515.1 Burkholderiaceae bacterium
GCACTGCCACAGCCGGAGGGAAACGCACTTGCGCCTGACGCCTGGACCGACACCGGCGCCGCGCTGCCGGTCGTGGTCGAACTGGGGGTGTAGCCGCCTCCGCAGCCGGCCACCAACCCGACCGCGACGGCCAAGACGGAAACCCGGATTATCGAAGTGTTCATCGGCGTGTCGCGCGAAAGGGGCGATCCGGACTCGGAACCGCCGAACCGCCGATCCCGGCCTGATATGCGATTCTGACATCCCGGCGCTGCCGCCCGCGGCGGATGCGGCCCCGATCGGTGGCATCCGGCCGTCGTCCGAACGGATGCGCCGACCGCGGCTGACAGCGCGTCGACTCGATCAGGGAAACCACACGGCCGCTGGACTAGGAATCAACCTGCGGCGGCAAGGGACAATCGAGCGCCGCGCACAGCGTGCGCAGGCAGCTGGCCGCTTTCCAGTTGGTCGAGCCGTCGACGAATGCGACGGCCGCGCAAGCCTTGATCAGCTGGGGCTTGGAAAGCGGCGCCAGCAGGTTCAGGCGATGAAATGCCGCCGACACCTTGTCCAGTGCGATGGCGTCGCGTTCGACCGGCTCGGCGGCGAGGCCTTCCAGCAGCTGGGCGCCCGCCTGGTAGGCATGGGCCGGCGCCTGCGGCATTCGCACGGTGGCCACCAGCGAAAGCACGAGGCGCGCCTCGGCCGCGAGGTCCTTGATCGACACGTATCGCAGCGGGCGCGCCGGCTGCCCGGCGCTGCCCAGGCGCGCCTCCAGCACCGTGTACAAAAGGAATTCGGGCAGCGTGACGCGGCTGTCCACAGCGATCATCGTGCGCGCCAGCGTCAGCAGCCGCTCGCGCGCCGCAGCGGGCAGCTTGCGCAGCGTCGGCATCGCCAGATCCACCAGCGGCAATCGCCAGCCCGGCGGCATCTGCTCCGCCGCCGCACGGACCGATTCGGCCTGGGCGGATGCATCTGCCCCGAACGCCTGGGCCACGATGCTTTCCTGGCGTGCCGCCATCGCCTGTTCCTGCTCGATCAGCAGGCCCAGCACGAGCACTTGCGCGCCGGTCGTATCGGACAGCGCCGGCCGCAGGCCGAGCGATTCGACGCGCCCCAGCAGCTGCTCGATGAACGGGCGCGCGGCCTCCTGCGGCCGCCCGATCGCTGCCGGCATGGCCGCGGCTGCGCTGACCAGTCCCGTGACCGGGCTGGCGGCCTGCAACGCGGGTTGCACAGTCAACCCGGACACCGCCGCCGCTGGTTCGGCGATCGCTTGGGCTTCGGCAACGGGCTGGGGCGTGAACGGCAGCGGCGCGAGTTCCGGCGCCGACTGGCCCGCGGCGGGTTCCGCCGAGACCGCCAACTCGGGGGCCGGCAGGAAATCCATCGGGTGTCCGTAAATGCGCCGGATGCGTTCCTCCAGCGGGGGGTGCGTGGCCAGCCAGCCGTCGGCGAAGTTCAGGCGAACCGGCGCCATGAACATGTGCGACAGCGTCTCTGCGTGCGGGTGGTCGATCTGCCCGCCGGCGCCATCGCCCAGCCCGCCGATCTTGCGCAGTGCGCGACCGATGCCTTCGGCATTGCGCGTGAATTGAAGGCAGCTCGCGTCGGCCAGGGATTCGCGCTGGCGCGATACGCCGGCCTTGATCAGACGGCCGAAGAACACGCCGATATAACCGATCGCGACGATCGCAAGTCCGACCGCGAACAGCACGTTGCCGCGCTCGCGCGAATCGCTCGAGACCCGGACCCGATCCATGTCGGCCAGGAACCGTCCGAACAGCGCGAGCATCAGCAAACCTTGCAGCAGGCCGATCAGCCGGATGTTCAGCGTCATGTCGCCGTTCAGGATGTGGCTGAACTCGTGCCCGATCACACCCTGCAGCTCGTCGCGCGTCAGCCGGGTCAGCGCCCCGTGCGTCACGGTGACGACCGCGTCGCGCGGGTGCAGCCCGGCCGCGAACGCATTGATCGTGTCCTGCCGCTCCAGCACGTACGTGCGCGGCGTCGGAATGCCGGAGGCCAGCGCCATCTCCTCGACCACGTTCAGCAACCGGCGCTCGAGCAGATCGCGCGTGGAAGGATCGACCGGGCGGGCCCCGACCATCCGGGCCACCGCCTCGCCCCCTTCGCGCAGTTCCAGGATCTGCAGCACGGTGCCGCCCGCGATGATCAGCACCACGACCGCGGTCGTGGTCGAGACGAAATGGTTCGGCAGCGCATCCAGCCCGTAGCGCGCCCAGGCGCCATGCGGTGCGAACGTACTCAGGTAAAGGATGCCCAACGCCACATTGACGGCGATCACGATCGCGATCACGGCCGCCGCGAACAGCCAGATCAGGCGCTGGCTGGTCTGCCGGGCCTGATGCTGCTGTTCGAAGAAACCGGTCGCCAAAGCCGCCAGCTCAGAACTGAACCTTGACCGCCTTGCGCTCCTCGTCGCTTTCGGTGGCCTTCAGCAGCTCGGCCGCCTGGAACGAGAACGCGCCGGCAATGAAGTTGGACGGGAACTGCTGCACCGCGTTGTTGTAGGTCATCACCGCATCGTTGAACGCCTGCCGGGCGAACGCGATCCGGTTCTCGGTGCTGGTGAGCTCCTCGGTGAGCTGCATCATGTTCTGGTTGGCCTTCAGGTCCGGATACGCTTCGGCCACCGCGAACAGCCGCCCGAGCGCGCCGGACAGGCCCCCCTCGGCCGCGGCCAGCTGCCGCATCGCCTCGGGATTGGCCGGATCGCCTGCCGCGGCCGTGTTGGCCGACACCGCCGAGTTGCGCGCCTTGACCACCGCTTCCAGCGTTTCACGCTCGTGGGCGATGTATTTCTTGGCGGTCTCGACCAGGTTGGGGATCAGGTCGTAGCGACGCTTGAGTTGCACGTCGATCTGCGCGAACGCGTTCTTGAATTCGTTACGCTGGGCAACCAGCCGGTTATAGATGGCCATCCCCCAGAATGCGACCGCCGCGATCAATGCGAAGAAAACGATCAACCCCATGTCCGATCCTCCCGGTTGTCACAACGTTTCCGGGCGCGTGACAACCCGGCGCAGCGCGCGACAGACTACCCGCGATCGGAGGTCGGGCGCAACCCGGGTGGCGTTGAAACGAACGGGACGGAGCTTGCGCCGTTACGGCTTGGCGGGGTTGGGCGATTCCTGCTGGTTCTTCTTGATGGCCTGCACTTCCTGGTCGGTGATCAGGTCGAACAGTTTGACCACCCGCCGCACACCGCTGACGCGGCTGGCCGCCTTGGCGGCGATCTCGCCCTCGGCCGGCGTCACCTTCCCCAGCAGGTAGACCACGCTGCGATTGACATTCGTCTTGACCACGCCGGCCGGAAGGCCCTCCGCGCCGAGCAGCGCGGCCTTCACCTTGCCCGCCAGCAACGTGTCGTCGGTGCGATCGCCCAGCGTGGCCTGGTCGCCCAACACCAGTTCATTGACCACCTCGCGCACGTTTTCGACCTTGGACGCCACCTGCTCGGCCAGGGCGCGCTGCTCGGCCGTCTTCACCTCGCCCGCCAGCAGCACCTTGCGGTTGTAGCTGTTCACGTCGATCAGCATCGCCCCCTCCGGGATGTTGTCGCTCAGCGCCTTGCTCACGCGCGACTCGATCCGCTGGTCTTCGAGCTGGATGCCCACCGACCGCCGGTCGGTCGCGACCACGGCACCCCCCGCCGCCGCGCCGACGCCCAGCAGCACGCAGCCGTCCAGTGTCGAGATTGCCGCCGCCGCCAGTACCGCCCATCCGATTGCCCGCTTCATCCACTTTCCTCCTCGGCGCCGAAAGCGGCGCGTAGCCATTGCAGCCGGCCTGCCTCGGCGATCACGACGTCGAACCGGCACGGCGGCCAGCGGTCGCCGAAGCGCTGCTGCAAGTACCGCTGCGCGGCCAGGCGCAGCCGCCGGCGCTTGGTCGAATCGACGCTGGCGGCCGCCAGACCGCCGCGCGCGCGGCTTCGAACCTCGACGAACACCAGCGTCGGGCCATCGCGCGCGACGATGTCCAATTCGCCGACACGATAGACGACCTGACGCGCCACCACGCGCAGGCCTTCGCGCTCCAGCATCGCACAGGCGTCCTGCTCGGCCGCATCCCCGATCTTCTGGCGCGCACTGCGCGTCCGATCAAAGCGCATCGAGCCTCTTCCATCAGCCAGTGCGTGCAAGACCCTCGATGCGGCATTTGGTTCCGCCATCGTGAAAAGGCCGCTCCGGGCGGATTTGCCGCGGCCGCTGCCGCCGCCCAGAATGCGACCGGCGACGAAGCGCCGGACCCGGGAGCTCGCGCCGCGGAGTGAATCGAAATGGATGATCCGGATACCCCCGATGTATGGGCCAGCCAGCCCCTGTTGACCGCATCCGGGCTGGAGCAGCAACAACTGCCGCGCGCATTGTATGTAGTGGCCACACCAATCGGCAACGCGGCCGACGTCTCGCTGCGCGCACTTTGGGTACTCCGCAATGCCGATTGCATCGCGGCCGAAGATACGCGCGTGACGGCGCCGCTGCTGAAGCGCTACGGGATCCGGGCCCGCCTGGTCGCCCTGCACCGCCACAACGAGCGCGGCGCCACGGAAAAGATCCTGGCGCGGCTGTCCCAGGGCGAGCGGGTCGCGCTGGTGAGCGACGCCGGAACCCCCGGCGTGTCCGATCCGGGCGCGCTGCTGGTTCGCGCCGCGCTTTCGGCCGGCGAGCGCGTGATACCGATCCCGGGCCCGAGCGGCCTGACCGCGGCGCTGTCGGTCGCGGGACTGCAGGCGACGTCGGTCTGGCTGCTCGGCTTCCTGCCCGCGCGGGCCCAGGCGCGCCAGCGCCTGTTGCAGGATGCCGCGGCGCGCAACGAAGCCTTCGTGCTGTTCGAGGCGCCGCATCGGATCGCGCGTACCGCGCGCGAGCTCGCGTCGGTGCTGCAGCCCGACCGCCGCATCGTGCTGGCGCGCGAGCTCACCAAGCTGTTCGAGGCCGTGGTACAGACCTCGGCGGCCGATCTGCCGCAGGCGGTCGAGCAGCAGGGCGAACGGGGCGAGTTCGTCGTGGTGGTCGACAGCGGCCGCGCGGCCGATCCCGACGCGGCTGAGCTGGACGAGACCAGCCGGCGCTGGCTGCGGGCGCTGGCGGGCGAGATGCCGGCGGCGCGCGCCGCAGCGGTCGCGGCCAAGGCAACCGGCATGCCCCGCCAGGCTGTTTATCGCGCCCTGCTGGGCGAGCGCACCTGATCCAGCGCAGTCCGCGCGACCCTCACAGCTGGGCTTCGGCCACCACGTGCGCGATCACGCAGGTGAGCTTCTTGGCGTACGGAATCAGCAGGAATTCGTTCGGACCGTGAGCGTTGGACTGCGGGCCGAGCACGCCGGTGATCACGAACTGCGCGCGCGGGAAGCGCTCTCCCAGCATCGAGATGAACGGGATGCCACCGCCCTCTCCCATCCAGACCGGCGCCATTCCATAGGCCGCCAGCGACGCCTGCTCCAGCGTTTCCTTCAGCCACGGCGCCGTCGGCGGCGCGTTCCAGCCCGAACCGGCATTTTCGAGCTCGAAACGGACCCGCGCCTCGTAAGGCGGATCGGCTTCCAGTACCTGCTTGAGCCGCTGCGCCGCACGCTGCGCGTCCGCCGTCGGCGGCAGCCGCACGCTCAGCTTCAGCGCCGTGCCGGGGCGCAGCACGTTGCCGGCTTCCTTCGGCAGCGGCAGGCCGGCGGCCCCGACCACCGACAGCGTGGAGCGCCATGTGCGGTTCAGGATCGCTTCGACCGGATCGGTCGTGACCGGCCGCGCCGACTCCTCGGGCCGCGCATCGTGGTTGCGGCGCGCCCAGGGGAACTGTTGCCAGACCTGCTCGCCCAGCACGGCCGCGGCCGTTTGCGCCTGCTCCAATCGATCCGGCGGAACGGCGGCCTGGAACACCGGGTCGCGCAGCTTGCCGGTGCGCGAGTCGTCGATCCGGTCCAGCAGGATCCGCATGATCCGGAACGACTCGGGCACGATCCCCGAGGCGTTGCCCGAATGCACGCCTTCGCGCAGCACGTCCACGCTCAGTACACCGCCCACCATGCCGCGCAGCGAGGTGGTCACCCACAGCCGCTCGTAGTCGCCGCAGCCGGAGTCCAGTCCGATCAGCAGTGCGACTTCGCCCAGCCGGGGCGTCAGGTGATCCAGGTACGCTGGCAGATCGAAGCTGCCGCTTTCCTCGCAGGTCTCGATCAGCCCGACGCATCGAGGACGCGGCACGCCGCCCGTATCGAGCGCGGCCAGGGCCGTCAATGCGGCATAGACGGCGTATCCGTCGTCGGCCGCTCCCCGGCCATACAGGCGGCCGTCATGCAGCACCGGCTGCCACGGACCCAGGCCGGTGCGCCAGCCCGACATCTCGGGCTGCTTGTCCAGGTGCCCGTAAAACAGCACGGTCCGATCGCCGGGCGCCTCGGCGCGGGTCGACGGCGCATCGAAGAACACGCACGGGGTGCGACCGTCCAGCGTCACGATCTCGGCCTGAAGGCCACGCACCGGCTGGGTCCGGGCCCACGCCAGCGCATCGCGCGCCACACGCTCCAGATGCCCGTGCTCGGCCCAGCCGGCGTCGAATGCCGGCGACTTGGCGGGGATCCGGATGTAGTCGCTCAGCCGGGCAACCAGGTCCTGGTCCCAGCGTTCGTCGACGAACTGGGATGCAGCGGTAGCAATCACGGTGGGTCCATCCACATCGTTGGTTTGAGCCGGGCGCAAGAATACCCCGCCGGCGCTTTCACCGGCCCGGCGCCGCTTTCAGGTTTTCCTCGAAGAACCGGATCACGTAGCCGGCCATCAGGGCGATGTTGCTGCGCTTGGAAGCGCCGTGGCCCTCATCGGGAAACAGAATCAGCGGTGAAGCGATGCCGCGCGCCTGCAGCTCGTCGTGGATCTGGATGGCCTCACCGGCCGGCACGCGCGGATCGTTCACGCCCTGGATCAGGAGCAGCGGTCCTTTTACCCGATCCAGGTAGGTGACGGGCGAGAGCTTGCGCAACGCTTCGGCGTCCTGGTCCGGGTCGCCGTATTCGCTGATCCGCAGCCTGCGGCGGTACGGGGCGGTGTTGCGAAGAAAAGTCTGCAGGTTGCTGATGCCGACGATCGAGGCGCCCGCGTCATAGGTGCCGGCAAACATCGTCATCGCCACCAGCGTCGAGTACCCGCCGTAGCTTCCGCCGGTCACGCCCACCTGCGGCGGCTTGCCGTTGCGCCCCCAGTGCGCGCGGATCCATTTTCCCGCATCGTCGATGTCGCTGATCACGTCCAGGCGCCGGGCGCCGTTGTCGGCCTCCAGCCAGGACTTGCCGTAGCCGTCGCTGCCGCGCACATTGGGCTCGACGAAGATGAAACCGGCCTCGACGAACAGCTGCCCGCGTGGCGAAAATCCCGGCCTTGCCTGCGCCTCGGGCCCGCCGTGGAACTCCACGACCGCCGGGCATGGATCCGTGGTTGGATTCTCGTCCGGAGCGCAGCCCGGCGGAAAGCGGACGAACATCGGAATCGGCGTGCCGTCCCGGGCGGGATAGGACATCAGTTTTGGAGCGACGAACGCCGACAGATCGAACTCGGGCGCCGCCGGCAGGACCCACTGCGTCAGCGACTGGCTTCGCCAGTCCCACACGTAACTGGTCGGAGGCGACTGCGCGGTCTCGATCCCGATCGTCACGAAACGGCCGTTCGGTGTCGACGCGCCCGAGTGGACCTGCTCGGCCTGCCGCGGCAACGCAAGGTCTACGGTTTCGAAGGTCGTCGCGTCCAGAACCTTCAGCCGGGCGTAGCCGCCGTCGTTCAGCGATGCATAGATATGTCGGCGCGCGTGGTCGATCGAAAAATCCGCGACATCCATCCCCGGCGGGGCCAGCACTTCGCGGAAGCTCTTCTGCGTCGCATCGCCGCCGATCGTCCAGCGGTACAGGCGCCGGAACTCGCTGAATTTGTTGGTGCGCACCAGCAGCTCGTCCGGCTGCGCCGCGTAGGCCACGTCGTACTCGGTCTGCTCTCCGGCGCCGAGCAGCGGCGTGAATCGCTTCGTCGCCGGCACCAGCTCGGCGTATTCGCGCGCGAACGATCCGGTCGCCTTCGACAGCAGAAGCCGCAGATCGTCCCCCGTGCCCTTGTGGTCGGCGACCTGCCACAGGCCCTTTTCGCCGAATACGAGGGTCCTGGCGCCGGTGGCGAGATCGTAGCGGTAGATCGCGTAGCTGTCGGGACTCGCCTCGTTCGAGTGGAAGTACAAAGCCTTGCCGCCGTCGGTCATGAAGTCGAACAGCGTCTGAACCTTGTCGATCTTCTGCACCGTCTTCAACGGCCCGCCGTCGGTGGACTGCAGATACAGGCCGGGGTTTTCCTGTCCGCCCTCGTCACGCGACACGACCAGCCACTTGCCGTCGGGGCTGACCGCTTCGACGCTGGTTCGATCCTCGCCCCCGGTCATCTGGCGCGGAAAGCCCAGCGGGGCATCGAGCCGGAAGATCTGCTGCGTTCCGGTCACGCGCCAGTTGAAGTACAGGCGGCTGCCGTCCGGGGCAATCACGCCCAGGCCCGGAGCCCGCACGTCGAGCATGCTCTGGATCCGACGCGAAACGGCCGGATCGAGCGGTGGCGGGGCGTACCTGGCGATCAGCTCGGGCGCGACGCTTTCGACGCCGTGACCCTGGTAGGCGGTTTGCTGCGCCAGCGCACTGCAGCAGACACCCTGCAGGAGCGCCAGCGGCACTGCGAGGCGCGCAAATCTCATCGGATCGTCCTCCCCTTTCGGCATCATCCTAGCGGACGAACAGCGCCGTCGGCCGGCTCAGGAACTGCTCCAGCAGCCGCGACCAGCGCAGCGCCTCACTGCGTTGCGCGGCGTCCCCGATCAGCACGCGGCTCAGGCCCGCTTGACGCTCGATCCGCGGCGAACGCAGTTCCGGGGGCAGGCCCGCCGCCTCCGGCGCACTCAGCAGAAGCGCTACGCGGTCGCGCAACGCCTCGGCGTTCATCGCGATCTTGAATGCTCCCACCTGGACCGACCAGTGTGCCCCGCCCGCCGAGGCCGACTCGGGCGGATCGGCGGGCGCGGTGCGCGCAATCGGATTGGCCGGCGGCGGCCCGGACGGCAGCGGGCTCGCCACGGACCGGGCCCCGGGCGGGGCGATGGCCAGCGCAACGGCCACCGGTGCCTCGGCCACCAAGGCCGCAGAGGCCGGCACCGGCGGTGACGCAGCGGGAGCAGCGGCGACCGGAGGCGGCGCCGGCGGCGCGGAGCGACCGGGCAGGATCCGCTCGACGACCACCTCGCCGCTGCCCGACCCGGCCAGCCCGAGACGGGCCGCCGCCGCGTACGACAGGTCGATGATCCGATCGCGCAGGAAAGGGCCCCGATCGTTGATGCGGACGATCACGGATCGTCCGTCCTGCTCGCGCGTGACGCGCGCGTAGCTGGGGATCGGCAGCGTCGGGTGGGCCGCGGTCATCGCGAACATGTCGTAGCGTTCGCCGCTCGCCGTGCGATTGCCCTGGAACTCGCGCCCGTACCAGGATGCCATCCCGCGCTGGCGGAACGGCGCGCCCGAGGTGTCCGGCACATAGGTGCGGCCCAGCGCAGCATACGGGCGGTTCGCATAGGGATTGAGCGGCTCGTCGCGTGGGACCGCATCGGGCGTGGCCAGCAGGTCGGGCGGCACGTGCTCGGGCGGCCCGTCCTCGCGATAGAACCCGGGATGCTTCGGGGCCGACGAGCACGAGGCCAGCACGAGCGCCGCCACCGCCATCGGCAGCCAGGGCGGGGCAAGCGCCGCCGGCTTCACATCTGAACCAGCTTGCGGTGACTCTGGACGCCCATCAACATTCCGCACGCCATGCCCAGCGTCACGAGCGCCGTTCCGCCGTAGCTGATGAACGGCAGCGGTACGCCCACCACCGGCAGGATGCCGCTGACCATCGCCATGTTCACGAACGCGAAGGTGAACAGGATCATCGCGATCGCGCCGGCGAGCAACCGGGTGAACGAGCTCGACGCCTGCAGCGCGATCGCCAGCGCGCGGCCCACCAGCACCAGAAACAGGATCAGCAGCACCAGGTTGCCGATCAGGCCGAACTCCTCCGAATACACGGCGAAGATGAAATCGCTGGTGCGTTCCGGAATGAACTCCAGATGGGTCTGGGTCCCCTGCATCCAGCCCTTGCCGAACACGCCGCCGGAGCCGATCGCGATCATCGCCTGAAGCGTGTGAAAGCCCTTGCCCAGGGGATCGGACATCGGATCGACCAGCGTCAGGATCCGGTTGCGCTGGTAGTCGTGCATCAGCATCCAGGCCACCGGCAGCGATGCCACCGCCCCGCCGATCATCACGGCCAGCCACAGCCACGGCAGCCCGGCGAAGAAGATCACGAAGAAGCCCGCGGCCAGCACCAGCATCGCCGTTCCCAGGTCCGGCTGGCGCATGATCAGCGCCACCGGTGCCAGCACCAGCACAGCGGCGATCGCGAAATCCATCCTGCGCACCGCTCCCTCGCGGCGGTCGAAGTACCAGGCCAGCATCAGCGGCACGCCCAGCTTCATGACTTCGGCGGGCTGGATCCGCATCACACCCAGATCCAGCCAGCGCTGCGCGCCTTTGACCGATACGCCGACCACCAGCACCGCCACCAGCAGCAGCAGGCCGACCGAATACACCGGCAGCGCCAGCCGCTTGAGCATTCGCGGCGACAGCCCGGCGACCGCGATCATCAGCACGGCGGCCAGCGCGTAGTTGCGCAGCTGTTCTGCGAACCGGCCCGGGTGGTCGGACGCCGCAGAGTACAGCGTCGCCAGCCCCACCAGGCTCAGCACGCCCAGCACCGCGAGCAGCACCGGATCGAGCTCCGGAAGGCGGCTGCGCAACCAGGGACCAAGCCGCTGTGCCATCGGGTTGCTGCTCATCGACCGGCGCTCGGGGCCGGTGCGGACGCGGCGGCAACCGGCTCGTCGGTCTCGTCGCGCGGTGCGGGCGTGGCCGGCGCAGGCATCTTGCCGAGCAGGTAATAGTCGAACACCGCGCGTGCGATCGGCGCCGCTGCCATCGCGCCCCAGCCGCCGTTTTCGACCAGCAGCGCCAGCGCGATCTTCGGCTTGGCACCCGGTTCGGCCGGCGCGAATGCGATGAACAGCGCATGGTCGCGATGGCGCTCGTCGATCTTCTTCTCGTTGTACTTCTCGTTCTGCGCGATGCCGACCACCTGGGCCGTGCCGGTCTTGCCGGCGGCACGGTACGGCGCGCCCGCAAAGGCCGCCCGTCCGGTCCCGTTGATGTCCACGTCCACCATCGCGTCGCGCACGAATTCCACGTTGCGGGGATTGAGGCGGATGCGCGGGCCCTCGGACGGAACGGTCGGCCGCAGCTGGCCGGTGCCGGGATCCTCGATCGCGCGGACCACGTGCGGCTTCATCACGACACCGCCGTTGGCCAGCGTGGCCGTGGCGTGTGCCAGCTGCAGCAGCGTGAAGCTGTTGTAGCCCTGCCCGATGCCGATCGAAATGGTCTCGCCACCGTACCATTTCTGATGGAAACGCCGCTCCTTCCAATCCGACGACGGCAGCACGCCCGTCAGTTCCCCCTCCAGGTCGATCCCGGTGAGCTGTCCGAAGCCGAACGGCTGCATGAAATCGTGGATCGCATCGACGCCCAGTTCGCTGGCCAGCTGGTAGTAGTACGTGTCGCTCGACACCACGATCGACCGGTGCAGATCGACCCTGCCGTAGCCGCCCTTCGGGCCGCCGCCTTCGCGGAATTCGTGGCCGGCATACCAGAAGTAGCCCGGATCGTAGGTGACGCTGTCGGGGCGGCGCTTGCCCAGCTCGAGCGCGGCCAGCGCCAGGAACGGCTTGTAGGTCGAGCCGATCGGATAGGTGCCCCGCAGCGCGCGGTTCAGCAACGGCTTGTCCGGTGAGTTGTTCAGGCCGTCCCAGCTGAGCGGGTCGATACCGTCGACGAAAAGGTTCGGATCGAAGGTCGGCTTGGACACGAAGGCCAGCACATCCCCGCTGTCGGGCTCGATCGCGATCAGCGCGCCGCGCCGATCGCCGAAGGCCTTTTCGACGATCTCCTGCAGCTTGATGTCGATCGACAGGACCAGGTTGTGGCCGGGCGTCGAGGGGCTGCGCGCCAGCGTGCGCACCGGGTGGCCGCCCGCCGTGATCTCGACCTGCTCGAAGCCGGTGTTGCCGTGCAGATACTCCTCGTAGCTCGACTCGACCCCGATCTTGCCGATGTACTCGGTGCCTTCGTAATCGCGCGGATTGGCGAACTGGTCGATGCGCTGCTCGTCGCCGGTGCTGACCCGGCCGATGTATCCCAGCACGTGCGACGCCGTCTCGCCCCGCGGGTACTGCCGGAACAGCCGCGCGCGCAGCTCGACGCCCGGAAAGCGATAGTGCTGCGCGGCGAAGCGCGCCACTTCCTGGTCGGTCAGGCGGGTGCGGATCGGCACCGAATCGAGACGCTTGTAGTCCTCGAGCAGCTTGTGAAAGCGGCGCCGATCCCGCGCCTCGACCGGCACGACCTTGGACAGCTCGTCGATCGTGACCTCGACGTTCTGAACCTGGTCCGGAGCGATCTCCAGCGTGTAGGCCGAGTAGTTCTTCGCGATGATTTCGCCGTTGCGGTCCTTGATCAGGCCCCGGTTGGCCGTTATCGGAACCCGAGCGATCCGGTTCTGCTCGGCTTGCTCGTAAAAGTCGTGATGCCGGATCAGCTGCAGCCACGCGAAGCGCATCAGCAGCAGTGCAAAGCCAACCAGCACGACCACCACGGCGACCACCAGCCGGGTGCGGAAGTAGAACACCTCCCGTTCAGGATTGCGCAGGAGTTTCATAGCGGGCGCCCAATGTAAAGGGGTGCTTCGGTCATGCAGCGGTCCGGACGCTCGAAATATATCGGGTCAACTGATCGCGCGTGCCAGCGCGAACGCGACCGCAGCGGCCACGCCGCCGATGCTGGCGGTCTGCAACGCCGACTTCAAGGGCGGCGCTCCGGTGAACTGGCCCTTGACGAACCCGAACACGGCAAGTGCGGCCAACGTGACGCCGATCGACCATGGTAGTGCCTGCGCCGCCGATGCGCTCGCCATGTACGGCGTCAGCGGGACCAGACCACCCACAATATAGCTCGCACCGATCGTCAGCGCCGAACGGCCGGCCCGTTTCGGGTCGGGTTTCTGCAGGCCCAGTTCGAAGCGCATCATGAAGTCGCGCCAGGCAAGTGGATTCGCTTTCAAACCCTCGATCACCCCACCATAGTGCTGTTCGCTCAGGCCATACTGCCGAAAAACTTCGCCAATCTCCTCGATTTCCGCCTGCGGCTTTTCGAGGATTTCCTGTTCCTCCCGCACCAGCTCCGAGGCGTAGTGTTCCATGTCGCCGCGCGCGGCCAGATAACCGCCCAGGCCCATCGCAATGGAGCCGGCCGCGATCTCGGCCACGCCGGCCGTGACCACGACACCCGAGCCGGCCACCGCACCGCTGATGCCGGCGGCCAGCGCGAACGGCACGGTCAGGCCGTCCGCCATGCCGATCACGATGTCGCGCAGCAAGTCGCTGGATTGGAAATGGGTTTCACGGTGCAGATAGGTGCTCAAGCCGCCCTCCCTCGAATGCCTGACGCGGGCGCGGGTATCTTACGGGTCATTTGCTGGGAGGTTCTATGGATCCGATGGACACCCGTTTCGCGGATTGCCTGCACTACGCAACGCATCGGCGCCGCCCGGGCGAGCCGTTCGAGCCGCCGATCGTCAACACCACGATTTACGCGCTGCCCGGTGAGCCGCAGGGCCAGTATCAATATGCGCGCTGGGCCAATCCGACCTGGACCGCCCTGGAGGAGGTGCTCAGCCTGCTGGAGGACGCCGAAACGATCATCTTCCCGTCGGGAATGGCGGCCGCGGCCTCGCTGCTGTACAGCCAGCTGCGGCCGGGCGATCAGGTCTTGCTGCCCTCGGACGGGTACTACACGGTCCGGACCGCCGCCGAGAAATTCCTGGCGCCGATCGGCGTGGGGATTCGCACCTGCCCGACCGCGGCGGTGGAGCGCGAACCACTGGCCGGCGTGAAACTGGTGTGGGTCGAAACCCCCTCCAATCCGGGTCTGGACCTGGCCGACCTGCGCGCGGTGGCGCAGCGCGCGCACGACGCCGGCGCGCTGCTGGTGGTGGACAACACGACGATGACGCCGATCGGGCAGCGGCCGCTGGAGCTGGGCGCCGATGCGATCGTGTCGTCCGACACCAAGGCCGTCAACGGGCACTCGGATGCGCTGTTCGGTCACGTCGCTTCGCGCAATGCGGACCTGATGGCCGGCGTGCGCGATTGGCGCCGGATCTGCGGGGCAATCCCCGGAGCTTTCGAGGCCTGGCTGGTTCAGCGCGGCCTCGATACGCTGGAAGTGCGCTTCTCCAGGATGTGCGACAGCGCCCGGCATCTGGCCGAGCGGTTCGCGCAGCATCCGAAAGTGCGCGCCGTGCGTTATCCGGGCCTGCCGTCGCATCCGGCCCACGAGCTCGCGCGCCGCCAGATGCCGGGCGGCTTCGGACCGCTGATCGGCATCACGCTGGCCGACGCCGACGCGGCCGAGCGCTTCATCGACGGCTGCCGTTACGTGCGCGCCGCCACCAGCTTCGGGGGCGTGCATTCATCGGCGGAACGGCGCGCGCGCTGGGGCGAGGCGGTGGCTCCTGGCTACGTGCGCTTCTCGGTCGGAGTCGAGCCGCTGGAAGCGCTGTGGCGGGACGTGGAGCGGGCGCTGGAGCAAGTGCCGGGGTGAGACCAACGCCCTTCGCACGGTTCAAGAGCCCTTCGCACGCTTCAAGAAAACAGCTCTCTTGCATGGCCCCGCGCCCCTGGGCTGAGCGGCGCGCATCCGGGCTGCGGGTTCCGCTCATGCGCCCACTACGCCGTGACGGGGGCTCGGAGCGCGAAATCGCTGCACCCGCAGCCCGGATGCGCGCCGCTCAGCCCAGGGGCGCGGGGCCGGCCGTCGCATGCGGCGATCTGACCCTTGTCGACATCGCCCCCTCGGCGGCGAACTTCGAGGCCGTGCCGGGCTAAGGGCAAAAAAAGCCCCCTTGCATGGACCCTTGCCTACGTCGGCCTGCCCGGTCTGCGCGGGCTACGGGCAATTCGTTGGTCGCTCTTGCGTCGGTGTGCGCGGCGGAGTGACCGCAGCGGTTCCAGGCGGTTGCTGCCGGCGCTGAGCATCGCAGCCGCGCTCGCTGGCCCTCCGCCTGCTCGCCGGACAGGCCAACATAGGCAAGGGTCCGACCGCCGCAGGCGACGGCTGGACCCGTACCCCTGGGTGCCTTTTTTTGCCCGCGAAAAAAAAGACACTCAGGGGTGCGGGTCAATGCATGAGGGCTGTTTTACCTGCTCATCACCCCTGCACAGCCTGTGCTCCCGAATGCAGGTCAGTCGTCGTCGCGCTTGAACTGGACGGCGTTTGAAGATTCGTCCCCGCAGCCTTCCTCATCGAACGCGGTGTCGCCGGCCGGGTCGGGCGCGCCGGTGGGGCGCAGCCCGCGGAAATCGAACAGCGCCCGGTCCATCAGGTGCGAGGGCACCACGCGCGCCAGCGCGTTGAAGATCGTCTGCACGCGTCCCGGAAAGCGCCGCTCCCAGTCGAGCAGCATCTGGCGCATCTGCTTGCGCTGCAGCTGCTCCTGCGATCCGCACAGATCGCACGGAATGATCGGGAAATCGCGCAGCTGTGCGAAGCGCGCCAGGTCCGCTTCCTTCACGTAGGCGAGCGGCCGGATCACGACATGCCGCCCGTCATCCGACACCAGCTTGGGCGACATCGCCTTCAAGTGGCCGCCGTAGAACATGTTCAGGAAGAAGGTCGCCAGGATGTCGTCGCGATGGTGGCCCAGGGCGATCCTGGTAGCACCCAGCTCGTCGGCGACCCGATACAGGATTCCGCGGCGCAGCCGCGAGCACAGCGAGCAGGCCGTGGCTCCCTCGGGAATGAGGCGCTTCACCACCGAATAGGTGTCCCGCGTCTCGATGTGGAACGCCACGCCGCGCCGGGCCAGGTATTGCGGCAGCACTTCGGCCGGGAAACCCGGCTGCTTCTGGTCCAGATTCACCGCGATCAGCTCGAACGCGACCGGCGCGCGGGCCTTGATCGTGATCAACAGGTCGAGCAGGCCGTGGCTGTCCTTGCCGCCCGACAGGCACACCATCACGCGGTCGCCCTCGGCGATCATCGCGTAGTCGGTGATCGCCGCTCCGGCCAGCCGCAGCAGACGCTTTTCCAGCTTCTGGGCCTCGCGCGCGGCCCGCAGCGCGCCGTCGCGATCCTGCACCGGCGGCGCGGCGGCGCCCGAAGCATCGGCCAACCGGGCGGTCACGAGGACTCCTTGAATTTGAGCACTTCGATCCCGACGCCCTCGACATCGTCGTACACGTCGGGCTTTTCAGTACAGACGCGCACCGCGACCACGCCCGCATGCGCCAGCAGCGACTCGGCCAGGTCGTCGATCAGCGTCTCCTGCAGGTTCACATGGCCGCGCCGCAGGCGCTGCAGTATCGTCGCGCGCACGAAATCGTAGTCGATCACTTCTTCCACCTGGTCGCGCCGCGGCGTCGACGCCGACAGCGACACGAACAGGTCCACGTTGACGACCAGCCGCTGAGCCCCGGCGTGTTCGCTGTCGTACACGCCGATGTTGGCCTCGAACACGGCGTCACGCAAGTAAATGCGGCGGCAGTGCGCCAGCCGCGGATCGAGCAGCCAGCTCATCGGCGCGGCCCCCCGTGCAGGAACATCACGTCGCGCTCGCTCGGCACCAGGTGCTGGCCGGCGTCGACCAGCAGGGTGGTGCCGGTCACCGCCCGGGCCCGCGCCAGGTAGACGACCGCCTGTGCGATGTCCTGGGGCGAGCTGGGATAGCCCAGCGCGGTGCGCCGGGACACGCGTTCGAAGTTGCGCTGGCTCTGACCGGAGGCCGGCAGCGTGATACCCGGCGCGACGCCGACCACGCGCAGCTTCGGGGCGAGCTCGCGGGCCAGCAGCCCGATGGCCGAGCACAGCGCGGCCTTGGACAGCGTGTACGAGAAGAAGTCCGGATTCGGATTCCACAGCTTCTGGTCGAGCAGGTTGATTACGACGCCCTGACCGCCATCGGCGATGCGCTGATGCAGCTGGCGTGCGAGCAGCACCGGGGCCGCCACATTGACGCGCATGTGGCGCGTCAGCCGCGCGGAATCGAAATCCAGCGCCGTGTCCTGCTCGAACAACGCCGCGCTGTTGACCACGCAGGTGACCTCGCCCAGTTCGGCGGCGCACTGTTCCAGCATCGAGCCCACGCCGCTGGCGGCCGCCAGGTCGCGCTTGACGGCGCAGGCACGCCGTCCGGACTTGCGGATGTCGGCCACCGTGGCGAGCGCGCCGGTTCTGGAGCGCCCGTAGTGGACCGCGACGTCGAAGCCGGCGTGCGCCAGCGCGAGCGCGATCTCGCGCCCGATACGTTGCGCGGCCCCGGTGACCAGCGCCACCGGCGGGCCGGCAGGAGTGCGGCTGTGGCGTCGTTTCATCAATCCGGCTTCGAGACGCGTCGTCCGGTCCAGTCAGTGTCCGCGCGGCCAGTGTACCGTTACAGCGATGAACGAACGCGCCCGCCGTACAGTGCCGGCCGACCCGGCTGCCGCGCCCGCCGATCCCGAGGCGATTGCCGCGAGCGGCCGGCTGGTGGCCCGCATCCTCGAACACATCGAGGCCGGCGGCGGCTGGATACCGTTCGACCAATTCATGCGGCACGCGCTGTACGAGCCCGGCCTGGGCTATTACGCCGCCAAGCCGGCCAAGATCGGGGCGCACGGCGACTTCGTCACGGCGCCCGAGCTGTCGCCGCTGTTCGCGCGTGCGCTGGCGGCGCAGGTCGCGCAGGCATTGCTCGAGCTGCCCCCGCGGGTGCTCGAATTCGGCGCCGGCAGCGGCGCGCTGGCGAGCGAACTGATTGCGCAGCTGGGGCGCCTCGGCGTCGAGCTCGAGAGCTATGCGATCGTCGAGGTATCGGCCGATCTGAAAACGCAGCAGCAGGCGCGGCTGCGCGACCGCCGCATCCGGTGGCTCGATGCGCCGCCCGAACGTTTCGAGGGCGTGATCATCGCCAACGAAGTGCTGGACGTGATGCCGGTGAAGCTGTTCGTCGGGCGCGGCGGCAGCATGCTCGAGCGCGGCGTGCAGGCACGCGGCGGCGGCCTGAGCATGGCCGAGCGGCCTGCAGGCGACGAGCTGCTCGAGGCGGTCAAGGCGATCGAGGCCGACGCCGGGCCGTTGCCCGACGGCTATGTGTCCGAGGTGGGCCTGATGGCGCGTGCCTGGACCGCGACATTGGGACACTGGCTGCACCGGGGTCTGGCGCTGCTGATCGATTACGGGTTTCCCCGGAGCGAGTATTACCACCCGCAGCGCGCGATGGGCACGCTGATGTGCCATTTCCGGCACCGCGCGCATGCCGATCCGCTCTGGCTGCCGGGACTGAACGACATCACCGCGCACGTCGACTTCACGGCAATGGCGCAGGCGGCACGAAGCGCCGGGCTGCAGGTGCTCGGCTATACCTCGCAGGCGCGCTTCCTGCTCGACTGCGGACTGCTGGAATTGCTCGGCGAGGCGCCCGGCGGACCGAATACCGCCGCGGCGCTGCGGCTGCTGTCGGAAGCGGAGATGGGAGAGCTGCTCAAGGTGCTGGCGGTCGGGCGGGGCGTGCGCGGACCGCTGCGGGGATTCGCAAGCGGCGATCGCTCGCACCGGCTGCTGTGAGCGGTGGTCGGACTGCAGGAGCAGGCGCAGCCGCTGGCCTGGCTAAACCGCGTCGGTGCGCGTGAAAAGGAGCCAGTCGTTGCTGTCCGGGTCGCCGATCTCAAAATGCAACTCGTACGGCGGCCGTAGATTGCGGATTTCTATCGATTCGTAGACGCCGGGGGCCAGGGAACCGCCGGGATCGATGTCGAGTTCAAGGCAAACCAGACTGTGCGGGTCCTTCAGCAGAGTCCAACGGCCGACGCCAGACAATAAGACCCTGCTTTCCGGGCGAGGGAAGCTCACATAGCAGGATGGAGTGTTCAGGACTTCGGCAGTTCCATCGCCTCTCAACACGATCCGGGTCGAAGACCTGCCCGATGGGTCTGCTGCTTCCTGCCCGCACACTTCCGGCCACGCCGAGACCCTGTAGGTGCCCGCAACCGATGCAACGGGTGGAATCTCGCGGGCGAATCAGCGCGCACGTTGCTCAAACGCATCTTCAATTCGTTCAATGTGGCGCGGCAATGTATTCGCAGGAAGCGCCGCCCTGCCGAACCAGGCAACCTGGTCAGCTTCGTCTGTTGTCGTAAGGGCGCCGCCGATTGGCACGCACAGAAAGGTGAATACCAGGTCCTCCTTGGCGGGCACGGGGTAGACACCGAGCAGGCGTTCCACCCGCACCTCAAGGCCGACCTCCTCGAGCACCTCGCGCACGACCGCATCCCATGGAGTCTCGCCGTGCTCCACTCGCCCACCGGGCAGGTTCCAGGCGTCGCGATCAGTGCGATGGCATAACAACACGTTCGCAGCGGAGTCAAAGATCACCGCGAACGCGCCAACCGTCTGCATGCCACCCGTCAGTAAAGGGTCCACGCTGCTGCGAAGCGGCCCTCACCCCCTCCCCTCTCCCGCTGCGCGGGCGAGGGGCGATCGGGCGTCGCGAGTTCGTAAGCCTTCCGCAGGGGCACGCGGTATCGCCCCTCGCCTGCGCAGCGGGAGAGGGGAGGGGGTGAGGGCGACAGCGTTGCAAACGCGATGCCGATCATCGCAATCCGATCCGTCACTTGAAGGTCGTTCGGGCCTTCGCGTTGGCAATGATTATGCCTGCGCGCACAATGCGGCTTGCCGCCTAATACAGCGGCTGCAACCCATTGCCGCGACCATGTGTGCTGAAAAGCCGCTGACTGCATTCGCTGTCGACGACCGCAATGCCGACGAGATCGCCTACTGGAACGGTCCGGGCGGGCAGCGCTGGCTGAATCGCCAGGCATCGCAGGATGCGCTGCTCGCTCCGATCGGCGAGATCCTGCTCGAGCGGGCGGCCCCTCGCGCCGGGCAGTTCGTGCTGGACATCGGCTGCGGGTGCGGCGCCACGACCTTCGCGCTGGCGCGGCGCGTTGCGCCCGGCGGCCACGTGCTGGCGATCGACGTTTCCGCCTTGATGCTGGGGCGCGCGCGCCAGCTTGCGCCCATCGGCCTGCCGGTCGAGTTCGCGCTGGCGGACGCCACGGTGTATCCGTTCGAGTCCGAGCGGGCGGATCTGCTGTGCTCGCGTTTCGGCGTCATGTTCTTCGCGGACCCGGTGCGGTCGCTCGGCAACGTGCGACGCGGCCTGCGAAGCGGCGCGCATCTCGCATTCACCTGCTGGCGGCAGCCGCGCGAAAATCCCTGGCTCCTCATGCCCCTGCAGGAGGCTTACCGGCACGTGCCGCGCCTGCCCGAGGTCGGGCCGGAAGATCCGGGGCCCTTCTCGTTCGCCGAGGAGCGCCGCATCCGCGACGTCCTGGAGCGGGCCGGCTTCTCGGCCATACGCGTGGAGCCGGTCGATCTGCTGCTCGATCTGGCCAACGGTGGCGGACTCGAGGCGGCGGTCGATACGGCCGTCGGAATGGGGCCGGCCAGCCGCGCGCTGGACGGGCAGCCGCCCGCACTGCGAGCTGCCGCCGAAGCGTCGATTCGCGCAGCGCTGGCCCGGCATCTGGTCGCAGACTCGGTGCCGCTCGCAAGCGCCCTGTGGGTCGTCACCGCCACGAACCCTTGACGGCCAATGCTGGATAACGCGGAGTGCCCATGCTGGCGCTGAAGCCCAACTGCGAGTGTTGCGACAGGGATCTGCCGGCGGACTCTGCGCAGGCGCGGATCTGCTCGTTCGAGTGCACGTTCTGCGCGACGTGCGCGGAAGGAATCCTTCGGAACCGCTGCCCCAACTGCGGCGGCGAGCTGGTGGCCCGGCCGCGGCGGCCGGCGGACAAGCTGGCGCGCTATCCGGCTTCCTCGGAACGGGTCACGAAGGACGGCGGTTGCATCGAGAGCGTCTAGGGGACTGCGCGGAGCTACGCGCCCGGCGCGTGGCTGAGCGAATCGACCCGAACGCCCAGCAGGCGGATGCGCCGGTCCAGCTCGACGCGCTTCAGACACTGGCCCGCAGCGGCACGGATCGCGCGCGCATCGTCGGTGGGAGCATCGAGCGTGCGGGCCCGCGTGACCGTGCGGAAATCCTCGAAGCGCAACTTCAGCGCGATCGTGCGGCCCACGTAGTGCTTGCGCTGCAGATCGTCGCCGACCTGCTCGCACAACTCGGTGAAGATGCGGCTCAGCGTGGAGCGGTCGCGCACCGGATGCAGATCGCGGTCGAACGTGGTCTCGCGGCTGATCGACTTCGGTTCGCTGATCGCCTCGACCTCGCGCTGGTCCCTGCCGTGCGAGGCCTGGTGCAGCCATCCGCCGTAGCTGGCGCCGAAGTTGGCCACGAGCCAGGCCGGATCGGCTTGAGCCAGATCGCCGATGGTGCGCAGGCCGAGCTGCTGCAGGCGCGCGTTGGCCTTCGGGCCGACCCCGTTCAGGCGCCGTGCCGCCAGCGGCCAGATGCGCGAGGCGATTTCGGCGTCGGTGATGACGGTCAGCCCATCGGGCTTGTCCAGCTCGGAGGCCAGCTTGGCCAGCAGCTTGTTGGGCGCCAGCCCGATCGAGCAGCAAAGCCCCGTGGCCGTCCGCACCGCCCGCTTCAGCTCGGCCGCGACTTCACGCGCGCACCACCACGCGTCCTGCAGCGATTCGATCCGCGGCGCCACGATGTCGGTCAAGTCCAGGTAGATCTCGTCGATGCCGCGGTCCTCCACGCGTGGCGCGATGCTTCGCGCGGCCGCCTTGAACAGCCTCGAATACCTTCGGTACTGGTCGAAGTCGGCCGGCAGCAGCACCGCATCCGGCGCCAGGCGGGCCGCTTTCATCAGGCCCATCGCGGAATGCACGCCCAGGGCGCGCGCCTCGTAGGTCGCGGTCGTGGCGACGCCCCGCCCGGCATATTCGCGCAGGCGCCAGAAGCGCCGATGTGACAGACCGGTGACCGGATCGGTCACGGTAACCGGCTCATGCCGGCGCCCACCGCCCACGACCACCGCGGCACCGCGCAGCTCCGGGTAGCGCAGCAGCTCGACCGACGCGAAAAACGCGTCCATGTCCAGATGGGCGATGATCCGGGTTGCCGGTGCCGTCATGATTCGATCGACCCCTCGCGTCCAGTTTACGTCCTGACTTACCTTGGAGGTGCCTGCGATGAGCGATTTCAATTCTGAACACAACCGCGCGGTCTGGTTCGACATCCCGGTGGCCGACCTGGAGCGGGCGGCCTCGTTCTACCGGGCCGTGCTCGCGATCCAGCTGCACCGGGAGCAGTTCCAAGGGGGCGCCTTCTATGTGCTGGAGCACGCCGGCGGCAACGGCGGCTGCCTGGTCGTGCAACCGTCCGACATCAGCGCGGGCGGAATCCTGGTCTATCTGAACGTGGACGGACGGATCCGCGATGCGGTCCAGCAGGCCGGGCAGCGCGGCGGACGCATCATCGAGCCGATCCATCCGATCGGCCCGCACGGCTTCCGCGCGGTGGTCCTGGACTGCGAAGGCAACCGGGTCGCGCTGCACTCCCAACGCGACGCCTGATCTAGAGGCCGCGCAGCCTCGCCAGACGCGCCTCGCGCAGCGCGCGCACGATCGCCGCCGGGTCGCCGCCCTGCCGCGCCGCCACGGCGCCGGCGTCGACCTCGCGCACGGCCGCCAGCGCGGCGCGCCAGCGATCGGCCGATGAACCGGTGAGCGCCTCGCAGGCCGCCAGCAGCAGCTCGAATCGCTCCGGGCGGCGCAACGCATCGGCCCGCTCCAGCACCTGCAGGCGCTCCTCGGGCGTGGCGGCATGTGCCAGGCGCGCGCGCAGCTCCAGCAGCAGCCGCGCCAGCTGGGCGCTGTCCTGGTCGGCCCGCAGCCGCGCCAGCAGATCGTCCAGCGCTTCGCTGGAGGGCAGCGCGCTGGCGAAAATCGCAAAGCGGGCCGGCAACGGCAGCGCGCGATCGGCCGCGCGGTCCAACGCGGCCAGCCGATCCGCATCGATGTGCAGGTGCGGGGCCCAGCGCTGCAGCAGCCCGCTCTGGTCCAGCACCTCGATCATGCGCGAGGGGCGCGCTTCCATCAGGCCGCGCGCCAGCTCCTGCCAGGCCCGCTCGGGCACCAGCGCGTCGGCCTCGCCCTGCTGCACGATGCGGCGCGCCAGCGCCAGCGTTTCGGGCGCAATGTCGAAGTCGGGTAAGCGGGCTGCGAAGCGGGCCAGGCGCAGGATCCGGACCGGATCCTCGATGAACGCCGCGCCGACATGCCGCAACACGCGCGCCTGCAGGTCGCGCTGACCGCCAAAGGGATCGATCAGGCGCCCGGCCTCGTCCATCGCCATCGCGTTGATCGTCAGGTCGCGCCGGCCCAGATCCTGTTCCAGCGTCACGTCGGGCGCCGCGTGTACGACGAACCCGCGATAGCCGGGGGCCGACTTGCGCTCGGTGCGGGCCAGCGCGTACTCCTCGTGCGTTTGCGGATGAAGGAACACCGGGAAATCCCGGCCGACGGGGCGAAATCCGAGCGCCAGCATCTGCTCGGGCGTGCTGCCCACCACGACCCAGTCACGGTCGCCGTGAGCATGTGTCCGTCCGAGCAACTGATCGCGCACCCAGCCGCCGACGGTGTAGATCTGCATCAGCCCGACTCCTTGCAGGCCGTTGCAGGACTACGGCGCGAGCCGATGCCTGCGAAGCGGCACGCTGTTCTCAGCGGCGCGCACGGGCGCGAAACGCGCTGAAGCGCGTGCGTGGATGCAGTCCCGCCAGGTACAGCACCGCCTCGGGCTCCATCGGCGTGGGGCCGATTGCGAGCTCCGGGGCCGGCCAGTACGGCTGCCGCGAAGCGACGCTGTCGACTTTGAGCGAATCCAGGTTGTCGCGCGACATCACCGGCTCGCCCGGCAGATGCTCGAAGACCCAGGCCACTGCCCGGGCGACCGCATCGGGCAGCCCCAGCACCATCCGCGGGTGGCCGCTCGCGCGCGCCGCGAACTGCACCACCTCGCGCAGCGTGTAAATGCGCGGACCGCACAATTCGTAGGTGCGCCCATAGGTTTCGACGTTGTCGAGCGAGTTGACGATGGCGCCGGCCACGTCGGCGACCCACACCGGCTGAAGACGAGCTGCCGGCCGCCCGATCGCCAGCACCGGCGTCCAGCGGGCCATCCGCGCGAACAGGTTCAGGAACCGGTCCTCGCGTCCGAACACGACCGATGGCCGGAACACCGTCGTTTCGACCAGAGAGGACGACTGCGCCGCGCGTTCGCCGTCGCCCTTGCTGCGCAGGTACATCGACGGCCCTTTCGGGTCGGCCCCGAGCGCGCTCATGTGCAGCAGCCTGCGCACGCCGTGCCGCTCGCACGCGGCCACGATGCGCCGTGGAAGCTCGACGTGCGCCTGTAGGAACTGCGAGCCATACGGCGCGTTGCGGGTCGGCGGATAGTCGCCGTGCAGGATGCCGACCAGGTTGATCACCGCGTCGCAGTCGCTCACCAGCCGCCCGAGCACCACCGGATCGTTCACGTCGGCGTCGATCACCTCGGCGGTGGGCAGCACGATCAGTTGCTTCACGTGGTCGCGCCGCCGCGTCGGGACCACCACGCTCGCCACGTGCGCCGCCAGCCGGTCGACCACGTAGCGACCGATGAACCCACCGCCGCCGATCGCCAGGATTCGATGGTGTCTCACGGCAGATCCGTATCCGCCGGCATCTTCGACGACACCGGCCGCAGCAGCGATTTCAGGTCCACGCCGGTGCGGCCGGCGAGCGCCGCGTACATCATCGTGTTGACCAGCACCTTCTCCACGTAATTGCGGGTCTCGTTCAACGGGATGGTTTCCACGAACACGGCGCCGTCCATCGGGGCCGCCAGCGTGCTTCGCCACTGGCGCAACCGGCGCGGCCCCGCGTTGTAGGCGGCCGACGCCAGCAGCGGCTCGGCGCCCTGATCGTCGTACACCAGTTTCAGGTAGCTCACGCCGAGCCGCAGATTCACGTCGGCCTCGTTGATCCGGGACGGCCGATAGTCCTGCAGGCCGATGCGCCGCGCGACGTAGCCGGCCGTTCTGGGCAACAGCTGCATCAGCCCCTGCGCGCCCGATCCGGAGCGCGCGTCCTCCACGAAGCGCGACTCCTGCCGGATCAGCCCGTAGATCCAGGCCTGGTCGATTCCGAGCGACTGCGCCAGCTCCGACAGCGTGCGCTGGTAGGGGGTCGGGTAACGCTGCTGCAGGTCGATTTCGCCCCGGGTCCGATCCGAGGTCGCGATCATCCGGTCCAGCACGCCCTGGCGGCGCGCGTATTCGGCCGCCGCGCGCAGTTCATGGTCGCTCATCCCGCGCAGCTGCCACGACCACTCGTGATTGCCCTCCTCGCGCAGCCCGAGGCGCAGCAGCTTCAGCGCGCGCGCGAATCCGACCCGGTGCTCCATGGCCGAGATTTCCTCGTCCCTGATCGCAGCGGGCGCGGCAGGAAGCTCCAGCGGGCGACCGATCTCTTCGGCAGCCAGCCGCGGATAAAAACCCAACGATCCGGCGATCGATTCGAAGCGTTGCTGGGCCCCGGGGACGTCGCCGCGCGCGCTGCGGGCGCGCGCGTCCCAGTAGATCCAGACGGCTTCGTGCTGCTGCTCGGGCGCCATCCGTGCCACCGCGTCGCGCAGCTCGGTCCAATCCGGCCCACCCGGCGCGCGCAGAGCCGCGCGCGCCTGCCACGCGAGCGTCTCACCGGCGCGCGAGAAACCGGACGCGGGCGCCAGCTCCGGCCCAGCCCGCCGGAACCAGTCCAGCGCCTGGGGCAGCAGCTTCATCGTCGCAATTTCGCCCAGCCGGCTCCACAACTGGCCTCGCTGCGCCGAGCTGAGCGCCGGGTCCAGGCGCTCGGCCAACGCGCCGGCGCGCGCCGGATCTTCGCGCGCCAGCTGCGCGATGGCGAGCAATACGATCTCGCGGTGCGCCGACTCCAGCGCGTGCTCGTGCGCGGTCAGCCATTCGTCCGGATGATCGAGCGCCTGGCGCAGCTGCGCCTGCGTCGGCTCGTCCAGCCGGGCCAGGTTGGTGGTGCGTGCCGCCGCGATCTGGCCGTGCCCGGCCAAAACGCGCAGGCGCTCCCAGATCGACAGGTGGCCGTCGTCGATCAGCCGCTCGGCCAGCGCCGTGCAGCCGTCGCCGGCCGCATCGCCAACCGCGACCAACAGCGTGCGCGCCTCGCGCGCCAGATCGGCGCGGTGCTCGCCCGCGTCCAACGCATAGGCGGCCAGCGCTGCATAGCAACGGATCTGCTCATCGTCGCGGTTCCAGATCATCTCGCGCGCCTGGGCCTGGAACGTGGCGAAGTCGCCGCGCGCTCCCAGCGCGAGCAGCCAGTCGGCGCGCAAACGGTCGCTCAGCCAGGTGCCCGGATAGCGCTCGAAGAACGCCCGTACCGCGGCGCCGTCGTCTTCGCCGGTTTTCGCCTGCAGCGAAACCTTCCAGTACTCGTAGTAAGGCTCGAGCGGGTGCCCGGCCACGCGCGGCGCCAGCGAGGCCAGCAAGTCGCGATCCCCGTTGCGGGCCGCCTCACGTGCCGCCAGAAGGGCCTCGTCGGC
Organism: Burkholderiaceae bacterium; assembly: GCA_035511515.1. Lineage (GTDB taxonomy): Bacteria > Pseudomonadota > Gammaproteobacteria > Burkholderiales > Burkholderiaceae_F > VBCK01. The sequence continues at coordinate 26,715 of DATKFG010000013.1, forward strand.
AGGCAACACAATGGGAGCCGGCGCCAGACCGGCCACGGGCTGCTCGTGGCCGGACTGCTTTGCCGCTTCGGCGGCCGCGCCCATCAGCGCGATCGCGGCCGCGATTAGACTACGGAAACGTACCTGCACGCCAATCACGCAATACGATCATCCACTGTGCTCGTCAGGCTAGCATAGCGGCGAGCGAGGACATCGATGGAAATGAACGACGCGCCAGAGCCATCGCAGCCGCCCGCGACCCGCCCGAAGCGTTTTGTCGATCCGGTGCGCGCCCAGTGGCGGCGCGATCTGCGCGCCTCGCGGGATGCGCTGACCGACCGTCCGCAGCGCGAGGCGAGGCTGCTGGAGCGCGTGGAGCAGTGGCTCAAGACCCTGGACGTGCAGCGACTGGCGTTTTTCTGGCCGACCCGCGGCGAACCCGATCTGGCCGGGCTGGTGGCGCGCTGGCTGAAGGCGGATCCTTCGCGAACAGCGGCGCTTCCGGTGATCGAGGGCGAGTTGCTGCGTTTTGCCCCATGGACACCCGGGGCGGCGCTGGTGACGGATGCGTTCGACATCCAGATTCCGGATACGGCGCAGCGGATCGTTCCGCAACTGCTGCTGATCCCCTGCGTGGGCATCGACCGCCTGCGCTATCGCCTCGGCTATGGCGGCGGGTACTACGACCGCACGCTGGCTCAGATGTCACCGCGCCCGGTCACGGCCGGCGTCGGCTTCGACTGCGCGCGCATCCCGACCATTGATCCGAAACCGCACGACCTCAGGCTGGATCGGGCGATGACCGAGTCGGAGGCCTGGTAAGGCTTCAGACCCGGCTCGCCGGGCCCCGCGCGAACTCTTCCAGCAGCCAGTTGCGCAGTTGCACGACCGCCGGTCGACCGCGCGAGACCTGATTCACGAGCAGGAACATGCTGTAGCCGGTCGGGGGGCGGATGTCCGGAAACGGCGTGACCAGCTGCCCGCTGGCGACCATTTCCTCGCGAAACGGCCGATACGCCAGCACCACACCCTGCCCACGCGCGGCCGCCAGCATCGACTGATCGATGTATGCGACCACCATCACGGGTGGATTCGCGTCGACGTCCACCCGGATCCCGGCGAATTCGAACCAGAGCGGCCAGGACTGCCTCGAAGTGCCCGGCAGATCGTCCTCGACCTCGATCAGCGGCAGGCGCAACAGATCCGCCGGCGACTGCAGACGCCCGCCGAAACGGTTCAGCAGCTCGGCACTCAACGCCGGTGTGACATCCTCGTCGAGCAGCGCCACGGCGTCGGCGGGCGCATCCTGCCGCCGGCACCTGCGCAACGCGATGTCGACCCCTTCCGCTTCCAGGTCGACCGCCCGACCCTGCGCGTCGATCCGGATCTCGATGCCCGGATGCGCGCGCTGAAACGCCGCCAGCCGCGGCACCAGCCACATCGAGGCAAACGACGGATAGGTGGTGACCACCACACGCGGGGAGGCGGTCTGGCCGCGAATCTCGTCCACGGTCCGGTCCACGGTGCCCAGCGCCTGGCGCGTGCTGCGCGCCAGCCGCTCTCCGGCCGGGGTCAGCGCGAGCGCCCGCGTCTTGCGGACGAACAGCCGGTGCCCCACATCGCTTTCGAGCGCCGCCACCTGGCGGCTGACGGCCGACTGGGTCAGATGCAGCTCGGCCGCAGCCAGGGTGAAGGACAGGTGCCGCGCCGCCGATTCGAAGCCGCGCAGCGCCGCCAGCCCGATCGGGCGCCTGCGCGCCGAGCGGCGTGGTTCGGCCGGCGCGGCCAGGTCCTTTGCCGGAGCAGCTGCGGGGCGTGCCATGATTGCGTATTGTGCATGGATAGACCCCGTGTGGGAATCCTAGCCGGCCGCGACCAGCGCCAGCGACACCGACAGCAGCAGGGACACCGGAGCGAACAGCGCGACCACGAACAGGACGTCGTCCAGAGAGCGAGAATGCAGCGTCTTCATGTGAACCTCCTTGAATACGGTGGCGACAGATTGCGCCAGGCAGCGCGCTGCAACAAACGAAACGATCGAATTGGATGCATGCCCATTACGCATGCATGAGGGAGGATGGGGCGCCCTCTCCCGCAAGCGGGAGAGAGGCAACGTCAGCAGCGTGCCCGGTTCCGTCCGGCCAGGCCCATATCAGTATCGGTAGTGTTCCGGCTTGTAAGGACCTGAGCGGTCGACCCCGATGTAGTGCGCCTGCACGTCGGTGAGCTCGGTCAGCCGCACCCCGAGTCTGGTCAGCTGCAGGCGAGCCACCTTCTCGTCCAGACGCTTGGGCAGCACGTGCACGCCGAGCGGGTACCGCCGGGTGTTGCTGAACAGCTCGATTTGGGCGATCACCTGATTGGCGAACGACGAGCTCATCACGTAGCTGGGGTGGCCGGTGGCACAGCCCAGGTTCACCAGTCGTCCCTCGGCCAGCAGGATGATGCGCTTGCCGTTCGGGAAGATCACGTGGTCGACCTGCGGCTTGATGTTCTCCCACGTGTACGAGCGCAGGCTGGCCACGTCGATCTCGTTGTCGAAATGCCCGATGTTGCACACGATCGCCTGGTCCTTCATCCGCACCATGTGCTCGTGCGTGATCACGTGGAAGTTGCCGGTGGCGGTGACGAAGATGTCGGCCTCGCCGGCGGCCTCCTCCATCGTGACGACCCGGTAGCCCTCCATGGCCGCCTGCAACGCGCAGATCGGATCGATTTCAGTGATCCAGACCTGGGCCCGCAGCGCGTGCAACGCCTGCGCGCAACCCTTGCCCACGTCGCCGTAGCCGCACACCACCACGGCTTTGCCGGCGATCATCACGTCGGTGGCGCGCTTGATGCCGTCGACCAGCGATTCGCGGCAGCCGTACAGGTTGTCGAACTTGCTCTTCGTGACCGAATCGTTCACGTTGATCGCGGGAAACTTCAGGCGTCCCTCCTTGGCCATCTGGTACAAGCGCTTCACCCCGGTCGTGGTTTCCTCGGTCACGCCCTTGATCCTGGCCAGCCGTACCGAATACCAGGTCGGATCGGTCACCAGGCGCTGGCGGATCGCGGCGAACAGCGCCGCTTCCTCTTCGCTGGTCGCGAGCTTGACGCAGGCCGGTTCCGTCTCGGCCTTCGCACCCAGGTGCAGCAGCAGCGTGGCGTCGCCCCCGTCGTCCAGGATCATGTTGCTGAAGCCGCCGTCGGGCCAATCGAAGATCCGGTGCGTGTAGTCCCAGTATTCCTGCAGCGTTTCGCCTTTGCGGGCGAACACCGCGACCCCGCTGGCCGCGATCGCGGCGGCCGCGTGGTCCTGGGTCGAGAAAATGTTGCAGGAGGCCCAGCGCACCTCGGCTCCCAGGGCCCGCAGCGTCTCGATCAGGACCGCGGTCTGGATCGTCATGTGCAGGCTTCCGGTGATGCGCGCGCCGCGCAACGGCTGCTGCACCGAGTACTCCTGGCGGATCGCCATCAAGCCGGGCATTTCGGTCTCGGCGATCCGCATTTCCTTGCGGCCCCAATCGGCCAGCGCAAGGTCGGCCACCACGAAATCCTGGGTGTTGCCGCTTCGAACCGGGGACCGGGAGGTATCTTGTATGGCGCTCATCTCGCGCCCTCCTTTTAGGGAAAGGGTTCGCGAGCGCCGTTGAACAGGCCGAAACGCCGGCAGCTAAGCCGGCGTCACAGCCGCCTCGAGCCTGGCAACCGCAGGTCAAGCGGCCGTCGCAACGCTCCTCGAAGCTGGTGCCTCATTGTACCTTGCAGCTCGCTCGACCCGATCGAGTGCGGCGCCGGCTGAGCTGACACTCTGCGGTCCCGCGCGGCGGCACCCCGCGAACGCAGCAATTGGTGCCGCATTTCGCCTGAGTTTCCCGGATTTTCAATAATTGGGGTCGAAGATCTCTTTGGCCTCACGTGCTTCCGCATCACCTTTTGCCGCGGTTTTCGCGCAATTGCACGGGCGACGTGATCGACACAATGCATACCGGGTTCAAGCCACGCAGGAGTTGGATATGGCCATGATCCAGGCGGCAAGTACCGCACAAATACTCGAGACTCCCGCTCATCTGTCAGGAGCGGACTTCGCCCCATCGGGCACCCGGTGGGGTCGGTTTGATCCACTGGGTTGGTTGGTCGATCTGACCGAAGCGGCTCAGGTGCGGCTGGCACGCGCCGCGCTGGCTCAGGGACTGCCCGTCGACTCGTCCGAAAGCGGCCGCTTTTCGAACGATGCCGCCGGGGGCGGGAGCCGGGCGATCGAAGCAGCCCGCTCGTTGCACGTTCGAGCCGATTTGCGATGACGGGGTACGCGATTTTCGCGATGCTCGCCGCGAGCGGCGTCGCAGCCGGCTTCCTGGCGGGACTGTTCGGCGTGGGCGGCGGGCTGGTGATGGTGCCGATGCTCGTGTACGCGTTCAGCGCCGCCGAGGCCCCGTCGCAGCACGTCGTGGCGCTGGCGCTTGGCACATCGATGGCCGCAATCGCCGTATCGGCCATGCAAAGCGCCTATGCCCATTACCAGCGGGGCAGCACGTCGGGGCCGGCTTTCCGGCGTGCGGCGCCGTGGGTCGTGCTCGGCGCCCTGGCCGGCAGCGCCTGCGCCTCCGGGGTATCGGGCCGCTCGCTGCTGCTGTTCGTCGGTGCGTTCCAGCTCGTGGCGGCCGCATTGATGGTGTCCGATGTCTCCAAGCTGTCCGTGGTACAGCTGCTCGCGCGGCGCCGGGCCGCACTGGATGTGTTCAGCGTCGCCTTCGGAGGAATTGCCGCACTGGCCGGAATCGGCGGCAGCACACTGTTCACGCCCTACTTCAAAGCCACGGGCATGGAACCGAAACAGGCGGTCGGAACGTCCGCCGCGCTGGGCCTGCCGGTGAGCATCGCGGGAGCTCTGGGCTACGCCTGGGCCGGCCGCAACGCCCACCTCGGCGACTGGGCCGTGGGGTTCGTCGATATCCCGGCGCTGGCGGCCTTGGTGGCCGGGGCGTTTCTGACCGTTCGCGCGGGCGTTGCGCTGGCGCACCGGCTTTCCGCCCGGACGCTGTCGACCGGCTTCGGGATCTTCCTGTGCGCGAACGGCGGCCATCTGCTGTTCCGTGCGATGGCGTGAGTCGCCGTGGCACTTGCCCAAGTATCGGATAGACCGCAGCTGGGCGACGCGCCCAAAGCTGCGCGCACGATGCTCGAGGAGGCGCGCTCCCGCGCGCTGTATCTGCGCACCTACGCGGCCAACGGCTGTGTTCCGGTGATCGATATGTCGGCCGCCGTGCATCCGACGGCCGTGTTGATCGGCGACGTGCACATCGGGCCGGATTGCTGGATCGGACCGAACGCGAGCATCCGCGCCGATCAGGGCCCGATCCTGATCGGCCCGCGCACCAGCATCCAGGACAACTGCGTACTGCACACCGGTCCAGGCGGATCGCTGCGGATCGACGAAGACGGACAGATCGGACACGGCGCGATGCTGCATGGATGCTGCATCGGGCGCAACGTGCTGATCGGCATGGGCGCCGTGGTGATGGACGACGTGGTGATCGAGGACGATGTCGTGGTGGGCGCGGCAACGCTCGTGCCCGCACGGGTGCGCGTACCGGCGGCAGTTCTGTTCGTCGGCTCGCCCGGCAAGGTGCTGCGCGCCCTCACGGACGCCGACCGTGCGAGCAAGCGCGAGTGCACGCTGCATTACGTGGAGCTCGCGCGCGGCGCGGTCGGAATGAGCTGGGCGCCAGCCCAGATTGTCGGAAGGCCGCGCTGAAGGCGGGCGGTCAGCCGACCGCGGTGCGTTTTTTCTTGTCGGGATCGTCGAACGGCAGCGTATGCGCGGTTGCGGCGGCCTTCAATTTGCTGCCGCGGATCTCGAGCCGGGCGCCGTGCACCGCCGCTGAGGTCTGCAGTCGCGCAATCGCCATCGACTTCCTGGTCAGCGGCGATACCATCGCGCACGTCACCACACCGACCTTGCGCCCGCCCGCGTAGATCTCGTCTCCCGCATCGGCCGCGCTCTGGCCTTCGATCAGCACGCCGAAGATCCGGAAGCGCTCCTTGCCCTTGAGCCGGTAGTGCTGGTCGGCGCCACGAAAATCGGTCTTGCCCGGACTGACGGTGAAGTCGAGCCCGAGTTCCCACAGCGAGTCGCCCGGCGGATCCTTGTCGAACGGGTACGTCTGCGACATGTCGTAGGGGAAGAACAGCAGGTAGCTTTCGACCCGCACCCAGTCGAGTGTGGTGAAACAGGCCGGCACGATACCCATGGGCTTGCCCTCCGCCAGAATCGTGTCCCAGATCAGGCCCGCGTCCTCGCCCTTGCAGAAGATCTCGTAGCCGCGCTCACCGGTGTATCCGGTGCGCGAGATCGTGACCGGCCGGCCGAACAGCGTCGCGGGCATGTGGTGGAAGTACTTCAGGTCGCGCACGCCGGCAACGTGCTTGGCCAGGAAGTCCACCGCGATCGGGCCCTGCAGCGACAGGTCGTGCAGATCGTCGTCGACGATCAGCGCGGCGTTGCGCCCGACCACCAGGTTCGTCAGCGTCTCGTGCCCGGCGCCGCTGCCATGCACGAACATCCAGTTGTTGGGCCCCATCCGGAACAGGACGCAGTCGTCGATGAAATGGCCGCTCTCGTTCAGCATGCAGGAGTAGGCGGACTTGCCGGGGTAGATCTTGGTGACGTCGCGGGTCGTGGCGTAATGCAGCACCGCCGAGGCATGCGGGCCCACCACGTACATCTTCTTCAGGCCCGACACGTCCATCAGTGCAGCCTTGGTGCGGATCGCGGTGTGATCCTGCGCGATGTCGTGCGAGTAGGTCCACGCCGCGCCCATCCCGTTCCAATCCTCGAGCTTCGAGCCGAGGGCACGGTGGCGGTCTTCCAGCACCGAATGTCGCCAGGTCAATGGCATAGGGGTCTCCTGCAGAATCAGTACACGGCCAGCCGGTGCGTGACGTAGACCACCACGGCGCCAGCGGCCAGCGCCGCATAAGGCAGCCACCCGGCCCGACGCGTCAGGCGGGTGCCATCGCCCAGCTCCATTTCCTGCAGCATGGAGTCCGGAAACCGCCCCTTGTCCTGCAGGTAATGGCGATAACAGAAAATCGGAACAATCAGCGTGGCGAACAGCAGGCCCGTCCTGAGCGTGCCTTCGCCGTACACATCGGCTCCCATGCCGACGAACGCCAGGTTCACGAACGACAGCACGGTGCCGGCCGCGATGATCGCGGTGGGCGCCCGCCACGGCCGCTCCTGGTCGGGACGATCCATCCGGTGGATCCAGCCGGCGTTCAGGTTCAGGAAGTTGAAAATCAGGTAGCCGATGTTCGAGGCGCCCAGCACGAACACGTAGTCCGACATCAGCAGCAGCACCAGGTTGAACCCCAGGTTGGTCAGCATCGCATTGCTGGGAGCGCCGTGTTCGTTCACCTTGGACAGGTAGCGCGGCAGCCAGCCGTCCAGCGAGGCCTGGTACAGCGTGCGGGAGGTTCCGGCCAGCGACGTCATGATCGACAGCACGATCGCCAGGATCATCATCACGACCACGATCGCGCCGCCGATCCGCCCGCCGTGAACCATCTTCGCCATCACCGCCGCGACTCCGGCGCCGCTGTAGATGTCGGGCGCCAGCATGCCGCTATAGACGGGCGGCGCCGCCACCCGTCCGGCGGCATCGAGCTCGGCCGGCTTGACCAGTTCGCCCAGCCCGAGATAGCCCTGGAACGCGAACGGCACCAGCGTGTAGGCGGCGATGCACAGCAGTCCCGAGTAGAAAATCGCCTTGAAGGTGTCGGACTTCGGATTCTTGAACTCGCCCGTGTAGCACACCGCGGTCTCGAAGCCGTAGGTCGACCAGCCGGCCAGGAACATGCCGCCCGCGATCACGGTCCAACCCGCCAGATTCCAGGCGCCATCGGCGACGTAGCCGTGGGCGTCGTGCGCGATCGGCACCAGCGGCAGGAAGTTGGCCTTGACCACGTCCCCGGTGATCAGGGGCACGACGCCGATCAGCAGCAAGGGAATCATCGCCGAGATGCTGATGATCTTGGTCGCGTTGGCCGAGCGCAGGATGCCGCCGTCCTGGATCAGCTTGACCGCAATCAGCAGCACGGCGCCGAGTATCGCGGTCGCGTTGATCCTGAAAGTCAGGCCGGCCTTGACCGCGCTCAGATCGAGCAGGGTCCACTGCCAGGTATTGATCACCGCGTCCGGCGCAAACAGCCCGGTCAATATGTAGCCGGCCGCCAGCCCGGAGCCGATCGCCAGCACCGGGGACCAGGCAAAGCAGTTGCACCAGACCGACAGCGGCGCGACGATCTTGCTGTATCGCACCCAGGCAATCGCGCCATAAACGGAAGTACCGCCCGACTTGTGCGGAAACAGACCGGCGATTTCCGCATAGGTGAACGACTGGATAAAGCCCATCGCGATCGACGCGGCGAATACGATCCAGGTCGGCTTGCCGACGGTGGCGGCCACCGCGCCGATCGAGAAAAGAACCAGCGGCGGCACGCCGCTCGCGACCCAGAACGCGCCGGTCCAGTCGATCCCCCGCTCCAGGCCGGCCGATGTCTTGTCGGCCGCCGTTGCGGCGGCTTGCGCATTCGTGTTTGAGCTGCTCAACGGGCTGTCTCCTGCCGACCCCGCCCGATTATCAAGATGCGTTCGGCGCCCGAACAATGCTCACGAGTGGTTACCACCAAAGTATTACCGGCCGCCTCCTAGCGCGCATCGGCATCGTCCCAACTCGATCGTGGCCGGGCCGATTTGGGCGCGCCGCCGCTCGACGTGCGGCCAGGGGCGCCGCTGAGCGGGGGGCGAGCGGCGGGGAGCGAGACCGCGGCAGCCGGAAGGCCCAGCCGCGACCAGATCGCCAGCGTCGGCTCGGCCTGGTTCATCGTGTAGAAATGAAGCCCGGGCGCTCCTTCCGCCAGCAGCCTTTCGCACAGGGCCGCCACCACGTCCAGCCCGAATGCGCGGATCGAAAGCCGATCGTCGCCGAAGTCCTCCAGGCGGCGCCGCATCCAGCGCGGAATGTCGGCGCCGCAGGCGTCGGAAAAACGCGCCAGCTGTGAAAAATTCGTGATCGGCATCACGCCCGGGACGATCGGCTCCTGCACGCCGGCCCGCCGAGCCTCCTGTACGAAGCGCAGGTACGCCTCGGGATTGAAGAAGTACTGCGTGATCGCAGAGTCGGCCCCGGCGCGCATCTTGCGCACGAAGTTGTCCAGGTCCGCGGCGGCGGTCCCGGCCTGCGGATGCACCTCGGGGTAGGCCGCCACTTCGATGTGAAACCACCGCCCGGTCTCGGCACGAATGAATTCGACCAGGTCGGTCGCGTAACGAAAGCGGGCGGAGGCGGCGGCCAGGCCGGACGGCAGGTCGCCGCGCAGCGTCACCAGGCGGCGGATACCGGCCTGCTGATAGGTCTGCAGCAGCTGGCGGACCGACTCCTCGCTGCTGCCGATGCAGGAGATGTGCGGCGCCACCGGCAAGCCCGCCGCGTGCATTTCCAGCACGGTGCTGACCGTTCCCTCGCGTGTGGCGCCGCCGGCGCCGTACGTGACCGAGAAGAAGCTCGGGCCGACCTCGGCCAGCCGCGCGCACGTTGCGCGCAGCTTCTCGGTCGCCTCGTCCGATTTCGGCGGGAACAACTCGAAGCTGAACGTACGGTCGTCGACGGTGTTCATGGGGAGCGCAGGTCTGAGATCTTCCGGTGTGCGCCCGATCAGCCCTGCCGTCGCACCAGCAGCGACAGCAGCGCCGTCAGCAAGGAGTAGATGAAAGCGCCCAACACGCCGGTCCAGAAGCCATGCACCTCAAATCCGGACATCAGTCCCGACACGGCCCAGAACAACAACCCGTTGATCACCAGCAGGAACAGCCCCAGCGTCAGGATCGTCACCGGCAACGTCAGCAGAACCAGCAACGGTTTGATCACCGCGTTGGCCAGGCCGAGCAGCACCGCGGCCACCAGCGCCGTGATCGGGTCGCGCACGGAAATGCCCGGCACCACGTGTGCAACGATCATCAGCGCCAGCGCATTCAGTATCCAGTGCAGCAGCAGCTGCATCGCGGGTCGGCGGCCGGTATCCAGATCTCACCGATCCGGATCGCCCTGCAGCCTCATTCGGCCGGCGCGAGGTCGGCCCGGGCGAAATCGGGGGCGTTGCCGGTTGCCCGGCCGGATGATCGGGATGGGTTGAGTACGGCGCTCATCTCGCGCCCTCCTGTGCAAGGGTCAGCGAGCGCCGTTGGTACGGGACCGAAGTTCGCCACACGCGACTGCCTTGGCGCTGCGGTCGCTTCGAGCCTGGCGACCGGACTGCCGATCGTCGCAACGCTCCTCGAAGCACTGCCGACAGTATACCGGCGCCCGGTGCAGAGCAAATCCTTGAAATTGCGCGGTGTTGCCCTACCCGGCGCGGTGCGAGCGCAGCGAATCCTGCGTCAAAAGTAAGGTTTTTCGATCGACCCCGTCAGCCTGCCCCGTTGACCTCAAAGCCGATGGCATAGCGCGGATTCATGTCGTACTTCAGAGTGATGCGCCCGTCGGCGACCGCATATGACCAATGCGCGGATTTCGGCAGCCCACCGAGCGGATAGACATGAACGCCGGTGATCCCGCACTTCGGATCGGTCGCCTTGTACTCGGACAGGGCCATCACGAGCGAGTCGGGTGCGGACACCGCCAGCAGCTTGGCCACATTCATCGCCTGGCGGCTGATGAAGCGCATCGACGGCCCGATGCCGCAAGCGGTGGCATGAGCCATCAGCGTCTTGATCGTGGCCAGGCCCGGTATGCCGATGTGAATCGGCAGGCGGTTGCCCTCGGCCTGCAGGCGTCGGTCCCAGGCGATGATGGGCGCGGGCTCGAAACAGAACTGGGTCGTGACGTACATGTCGGCGCCGGTGCGTTGCGCGAAATCGTTCTTCCACTTGAGCGCGTCCCGGATGCCTTCGTCCGTGATATCGGGGCTTCCCTCGGGGTGGCCGGCAACGCCGATCCTGCGAATGCCGTGCCGGTCGAACACGCCCGTGCCCAACAGCTGCATCGTGTCCGAAAAATCTCCCACCGGTTGATTGACTCCGCCGCCGATCGTCAGCACGTGGTTCACACCGGCTTCGCCGGTCAAGCGCGCCAGTGCGTCCTCGACGAAGGCGAGATTCGGAATGCTGCGCGCGGCGAAATGCGGGATCGGATTGAAGCCCTCCCCCCGCAAGCGCGTGGCCACCGCAATCGTCGATTCGAAATCGGACCCGGGAAGGAACGTGATGTAGACATCGGTGTCGGGCCGCAGGTGTTCGCGAAAGTCCGGGATCTTCGCCGCGGAGCCAGGTGTGGTTTCGATCGTGAAGCCGGACATGAAAGCCGAAATCTCGGCGCGTCGGTCGCGAACATCCGCCACCGCATGTTTCAGTTCCTCGCTGATCATTACGCCACCGCTCCCCTGTCGCTCGACGCGACCCTCGGTGGCCTTTGCCAGTTTCAACTCCTCGTTGATCATCGCGCCCCCGCCCCCGGTCGCTCGATGCGACCCTGAGTGCTTGCCAGCATATCGCCGGCCTCCGCCAAGCAGATATGCAGTGGGGGCATAAGGGGGCAGCCGTTGCCGTACGGCTCGGCGCGGGAACCAGCCAGCAGTCCCGCGGATTGAATTCAAGTCGACTACGGGCGCCGACTCGTCACTCTGCGAATCGGGCCGATCACTCGCTCGATGTCGGCCGGAGCCGGCAGCGGGCCCCGGGGGCGCTCGCTGACCGCCTTGACCATCGCTTCCAGATGCACCGGCTTTGTGCCGCAGCAACCGCCGATGATTCGTGCGCCGGCGTCGCGCGCCAGGCATGCGTAGTTCGCCATGATTTCCGGCGTGCCGTCGTAGCGAACCTGACCATCGTCGCCCATCACGGGTAATCCGCAATTGCCCTTGGCGACGATCGGCAGCGGCTTCACCGCCCCTTCGGCCAGGCCCAATATCGAATCGAGCAGTTGCGCCGGCCCGATACCGCAGTTGGCGCCGAACGCCAGCGGCGCGACCTCGAACTGGCAGGCGCGCCGCATCGCGTCGACCGGCTTGATGCCCATCATCGTGCGGCCGCCACTGTCGAACGACATCGTCGCCACATAAGGCAGGCCGGCCCGCTGCACGGCCCGGACGGCGGCCTCGAGTTCGCTGTCGGCAAACATCGTTTCGATCCATGCAATGTCGGCCCCGCCTTCCTTAAGGGCGATCGCCTGCTCATAGAAGGCCGCCTCCACCGCCTCCGCGCTCTGCTCGCCCAACGGGGCGATGAGCTCACCCGTCGGCCCGATGTCGCCCGCCACAACGACCGGGCGCCCGGCCGCGTCGGCAACGCCACGCGTCAGGCGCGCGGCCACGACGTTGAGCTCATGGACCCGGTCCTCCAGGGCGTGCAGCTTGAAGCGGAATCGATTCGCACCGAACGTATTGGTGAGCAGGATATCGGCGCCCGCGTCGACGAACCGACCTTGCAGCGTCCTGACCACTTCCGGCCGGTCGACGTTCCACAATTCGCACGACGCGCCGTTGGCGAGGCCCGCTTCGAACAAATTGGTTCCGGTGCCGCCGTCGGCGAACACCACGGGCTTGCGTGCAAGCAGTTGCTCGAGCACGTTCGACATGTCTGCTCCGTCAGCGGGAAATCGCTCGGAAGCGCGGCAGGATGCCAGGCGACCCGATTATGCCCCGCGCTCGGCCAGTTACTGCGCGGGTCAATCGAAGCGCGGCCAGCCTTGCCATCCGCCGGGAACGTCCAGCCGGTAATTGCGCGTGTGGCTGGTGACGTCCCAGCGCAGATAGACATCGCCCAGGAAGAAGTAGATCTTCCGGTTCGAATGGGCCTCGGAGCGCGTAACCCATTCGGCGAACACGCCACTGTCGGGTGCAACCGTCAGTCCCTCGGGCCAGCCGTCGCGAATGGCGCGTGGATACCCGGCATCCAGGGTTGCATGCCCGGGTCCGTCCGAAACACTCCAGCGCGCATATTGTGTTCCGCGAAACCCGTACACCACCGGCCGGTCATCCTGGGTGTGCGCATAGACCGTCACCAGGCCGGGGAGCTCGGAGATTGCTCCGGGCAGCAGTTCGGACAGCCTGGGCCGATGCTCCAGCAGTGTGCCGGTATTCAGATCCCAGACCGCGCAGCGCGCCTCGCCGGTGAACTGAAAGTAGATCGTGCGGCCCCATGCGCGCACGTGCAGCGCACCGTTCAGCGTGGCGCCGGGAAACGCTTCCAGCAGGCCGGGCCAATCGCGGCGGATATCGCGCGGATAGCCTTCGCGCATCGTGTCGTCGTCGACGTCCCAGGCGATGTACTGGGTTCGCCGGAAGAACAGTATCTGCTGGCGCTGCCCTGAACGTTCAGCCGGTTCGCTGTTGATACAGCAGGCCGCAAAGGGCGCATAGCGCGTGGCAGCGTTCATCGAGCGCGTCGACCTCAGATCTGGCGTTCGGGAACGCTGAGCACCAGACCATCCAGATCCGCTGTCACCCGGATCTGGCAGGTCAATCGGCTGTTCGGCCTGGGCTCCCAGACGAACCCGAGCATCGCGGCCTCATCGTCCGAGGGCTGGGGCAGTCGAAGCATCCACGAAGCCTCGACATAGCAATGGCAGGTCGAGCAGGCCAGCTCGCCTCCACAGTCGGCAAGGATGCCCGGCACGGCAGCGGCCCGCGCTGACTGCATCAGCGACTTGCCGCACAGGGCATCGATGACCTGAGGGGTGCCGTCGTTGCGGATGAATGTGATCCGCGCCGTATTATTCATGAGCTCAGTGGCTGGTCCGCATACGACGATCGCGCGCCGACGGCATCGGTGGGCTCTTCGGAGTCGATGCTCCTGCGCGCAGTCATGTACAGCCGGGGGTTGTTGACGGCGTCCACCCCGACCGGGCGGCCCGACTTGCAGTATTGATAGGCAAACGAATGCGTCCGGGGGTTTCCACTCAGGACCACTTCGTCAGCATCCTGCCACCTGCCGGCGCTTTGGATGCGCAACTCGAACTGGTGTGACCAGAACCAGGGCACCTCTTTCCTTTGCGCGCCTCGCCCGCAGATCGAAGCGGCGACCGCGCGCGCCGATTCCACCGCCCCCGGAACGGATTCGAGGCGGGTCGAGGCGTTGTAGAACGGATGGTGCGATCGCGCGCAGTCGCCGGCGGCGTGAATGCACGGGTCGCTGGTTCGGCCCTCCGCGTCAACGATGATTCCATCGTCGCAGCGCAATCCCGCCTCGCGCGCCAGATCCTCGTTGGGGACGATTCCGATGCCGACGACCACCAGGTCGGCCCGATGGCGGCGCTCCAGGGTCTGTACCGCTTCGACCGCGGGGCCGCCCTGGAAACCCTGCACCCTGGCATCGCAGACGATTTCGACGCCATGGGCGCGATGCACCGATGCCACGTACTCCGAGAGCAGCGGACTGGCGACCCGTCCGAGCAGGCGCACGCCCGCTTCGAGCACGGTAACGCTGGCTCCCGCGGAGCGCGCCACGGAGGCGATCTCGAGGCCGATGTAGCCGCCGCCGATCACGACGGCTTCGCGGGCCCGCAACAGCGCCGCGCGCAACGTGATCGCTTCGTCAAGCGTGCGCAGGTACAGGACGTTGCCGAGCGAGGCACCCGGGACCGGGATCTTGCGCACGCGGGCGCCGGTCGCAAGAACCAGCCGGTCATACGCAAGCGTGCGTCCGTCGCTGATTTCAAGCAGCCTTTCATTGCGGACGATCCGCACCGCCCGGACGCCGAGCTGCAGTTCAATCGAGGACTTCGCGAGCGAATCAGCCGGCCGAAACCAGAGGTCCTCGGCCCGAAACCCGGGTTCGGCAATGCGCTTGGACAGGGGCGGGCGCTGGTAAGGGAGGTGGCGCTCCTCACCCACCATCAGCACACGCCCGCGATAACCGAGCTCACGCAGTCGCTCCGCGACCTGCAGCCCGCACTGACCGGCGCCGACGATGAGACAGGTTTCCCGCATTCACAAGACGGCAACGCCTAGCTGCCCCAGGTCACCGCCACGTTGCAGGCGTGAAAATCGTTGTTGTGGTCTTCCGTCGAGGAGGCAACATAGAAGCCGGATCGGCCCGAAGCGAGCTGCGGTGTCTGGATCAGCGTCCGGTTGAAGATCCAGTGATCGCCGTGGCGGTGCGCACACACGATGTAGATCTCTCCGCCCGGGATGACAATGCCTTGCTCGGGACCGAGCCGCGTGTTCATCGGTCGCGGCGTGGTCCAGTCCGCCAGCACCCTCGCCTTGCCCGCTTCGAGCGACGTGACGATCAATGCACGCTGGATCGCCCAGGCGTACGAACGGCCGACCAGCGTCACCTCGCCCGCCGGCGTGAGGCACATCACCGCATGGCGATGCAGGCCCTGGAGCGTGTACTTCGTACAGAACTCGTCGCCCACCGCGACAGTGACGGCGCCCGGCAGCTTTTTCGAGGCGGCACGATGACTGTCGAGTCGCTCGATGCGGGCAGCCTCGTCCAGCAAAGATGGCGCTGGCCAGGGCAGGTTCTTATATTGAAGGCGTTCGAACTCGGGAACCGGGAACCGCTTGCTCATCGGGCATCCTGTTTGGAACCACGCGAACGTAAGGCGCGCGCCGCCATGGCACAGCCGGTTCGGGTGCGGTGCGCTCCAAATGACGCCCTGCATTAGATGCCAATCGGCGCGCCCCCATCAAGCATCGGTTATGCGTCCCGGGCATGCCCGGTATGTCAGCTCTCACCGGCGTGCGCAGGCCGACCCGCCCCGCGCACGACGAAGACCCGACCCACGACGGGACCGTCCGGCTCGAAAACCGACCTGCCGTCAACCACATAGGCCGCCACGCACTCGACCTGGGCCCTGGGAAAGTGGGCGCGGTTGGAGTCTGCCAGCAGCACCGTCACGCCTTGCCGCGCCAAGGCGAGCAGATGGGCCGTGACCGACTGTGCCAGAAATCGCTCGTACCACAGGTCGGCGGCCAGCACGATGTCATGCGCATCGCGACCCTGCGCAAAGCCCGCCAGCCGGGCCGAAATGCGAACGCGGTTCAGCTTTGCGTTGACCGCAATGGCGTCGACGGCCCAGGGATCCGCATCGACCGCCTCGACGACGCCAGCGCCGGCGAGCGCGGCCGCGATCGCACAGATGCCGCTGCCGGACCCGATGTCGAGCACGCGGCGGTTGCGCGTGATGCCGGGGTGGTCCAGCAGGTACCGGGCAAGCGCTTCACCGCCCGGCCATGGATGGGCCCAATAGGGAGGCGCCAGACTCGCTGGCCCGGACACCGCGGCCTGTCGCGCCCAGATCTGCTCGAAGTCCGTATTGCGCCGCAGGCGGATTTCCGGGCACAGCGACGAGCGCGCGACGGCCGTGGCGCGTTTGATCGTGGCAATTCGGCCCTGTGTCGCAGCAGTGGCTCGGTTTCGCGCAATGGGGGGTTGTCCGCCGAGCATGGCCGAAGAGAATATATTGTGTATATACGCTTAGAAATCAGCAATCGAACCAGCGTACGACCTTGCATGTGACACGGAGGCCTCGATGGCCAAAGTCCAGATTTTGTATTGGCAAGACATCCCGTCCGTGGTGGAGGCGCGGGAAGGTCGCGACCTGCACAAGGTCCAGCTGTCACAGCGCTTCCAGGAGTTGATCGATCTCATAGCGATGCGCAAAGGGCTGAGCGGCTCGGACGCCTACCTGGAGCAGTGGGCCAAGGGGTCCGCCGAGGTGCGCGATGGCGACGCCAGGACCGTGGCCGAAGTCGTGGCCGGTGAAATCGAGGCCAAGTACGAAGCAATCCGCAGCGCCCAGCTGGCGGCAATCAACCCATCGGCCGAATGAGTGAACGCAGCTCGAAGACCGAGCCCAAGAATATACCAGCGGGCGGCCGCTAGACCATGAAGCTGGACCTGCCACTGCCGAAATCGGCTGCTGCGATCCCGGATCGGGCGTTCGGATTGACCAGCCCGTTCGTGCCGGCGCTGAAGCCGGTGCCGACCGAACGCATTTTGCGCATCCAGGGCTACACCGACATTTCGCGTGTGCGCCCGGCCATCCAGAAAGCAGCGCAATGGGCGGCCGGGACTATCGCGGATCTTGCAACGCCGGCGGTCGGCTTCAAGCGCCTCGGCCTCGTTCGCCGCGACGGCGATCGGATCGAGCTCTCGGATGGAACGGTCTGCAACGGTGCCGCGCTGGTTCACGAGCTCGTCGGTTGCGACGAGGTCGTCGTATTCGTTCAAACCCTTGGTGAAGGCCCCGACAGGAATGTGATCGAACTGCTGGACAGCGGTGATGGCCTGCTCGAGGCCCTGTTGCTGGAGACGGCGGGGTGGTTGGCGCTGGAAGAGTCGATCCGCCAGTTCAGGGCGCACCTGCGCGACGATGCGGCGCGGCGGGGACGCAGGCTGCGCAAGCGGCTCGGTCCGGGGTACACCTACCTGCTGCCGGACGGACCCTCGATGTGGCCGCTGCAGGATCAGCGCAGCCTGTTTGGCGTGTTCAAGGACGGCGAGCTGGCGGTCCGACTGCTCGACAGCTGCGCCATGCAGCCCAAGCTGTCGCGTTCCGGACTTTTCGGCGAAGGGCCGGATCTTTAAGCGACCCGCTTCAATTCGACGGAGAACCCATCAGTGAAGAACCCAGGCGGAGGTCTCATCATCATCGGTGAGAACTTCAACACCACGCGAAAGATCAAGGCAACCAGCCCCAAAGTTGTCCGGAATGGAAACAAGGTCGGCATCGGATATGTGGATCTGGATGGCAACAAGAAAGTGCTCGATGTCACCCGCGTGATGCCCGAGGACCCGAATGCGGCCAAGAACTTCATGATTCCGCATGTCGGCGAGGCGTGCCGGCAGAAAGACATTTCCTACATCCGCTGGGCCATCAAGAACCAGGAGAAGCATGGCGCGCACATCATCGACGTGTGCGTCGATGAACTGTCCGTGTATCCGGAAGAGCGCATGGGCTGGATGCGCTGGGTCGTGCAGATCGCCCAGGACATCACCGATGCCATCATCTCCATCGATTCGTCCGACTCCAATACGATCAAGGCGGGACTCGAGGTCCACGACTCGAAGAAGAGCCGCCCGGCCATCAATTCGTTCAATCTGGAACCCGGGCGACAAGTGCTGCTGGATGTGGCTCGCGAGCGCAAGGCGCTGTTGTTCGCGAACGCGAGCGGCACCTCGGGCATGCCGCAGTCGGCCACCGAGCGGATCGACAACATGACCCGCTGCATGGAGATGATGGACCAGGGGAACATCCCGATGGGCGATCGCTTCCTGGATCCCCTCGTGTTTCCGATCGGCGCCGGACCGGCCTTCGGCATGCACTACATCGAGGCCGTGCGCGAATTGCACCAGCGCTACCCGGAAGTGCACATCTTCGGAGGGCACTCCAACGTGTCGTTCGGGCTGCCCGAGCGCAAGCTCCTGAACAACACCTTCGTGGCAATGTCGATTCTGGCCGGCGCCGATACGGCCATGATCGATCCGATCATGAACAGCCCCAAGGAGCTGAACGACTTCCGCTTCGCCGCCAATGCGCTCAGCGGCGCTGACGAGTACTCGACCCAGTACCTGAAGTACATCCGCAGCCTGAATCCTCCGGCGCCCAAGGTGCGCCCCGCCGCGTGACGAGACAACGCCGCGCTCAAACGCCAGCCAAGAAGGAGCTGAAACCATGAAAGAGCTGCTACCCCGCGAGCGCTTCATCCGCGCTCTGCGCCACGAAAAGATCGACCGTCTGCCCGTGCTGTACCGGATGAAGGCGGAAGCCAAAGCCAAGATTGCGCGCGTGTTCGGCATCGAGAAAACCTCTACCGGACGCGCCCACGATCCCTCCCTGGAGCTGCGCCTGGGTAACGATGCGATCATTTATCAGATCGGCATCAACGCGGATTTCTCGCACCGGCATATCGAAATCGGCGAGACCTGGTTCAACCACTTCGGCGTCGGTTACGGCAAGAGCGGCCTCGAAGGGCGCACCCACGCTGAAGCGGTCGAGTTCGGCAAGACCCAGGAGTTCTGGGGACCCGCCAAGGTGGTGCCCGAGAACTTTCCGAAGGTGCATCCGATCAGATCGAAGGAAGACCTGGCCAAATACAAGTGGCCGGACCCGAACGACCCGACCATCCTCGCGCCGATCAAGGACCTGGTGGACCGCTACAGCAAGGACTACTTCATCATCGTCGACCTGTCGTCGTCACTGATCGAGGCGGCCTACGCGCATCTGGTCGGTACGCAGAACTTCTTCCTGTGGATGTACGACGAACCCGAGCTCGTTGCCGGGGTGCTGGACGGTCTGACCGAGTACTACTCGAAGATCGGCGCCAACGCGGTCAACATGGGCGCCGACATGATCCGCGTCGGCGACGACGTGGGCGCCCAGCAGGCCATGATGCTGGCCCCCAAGGCGTGGCGCGAGCTGGCCAAGCCGCGGCTCAAGCACATGTTCGACACCTTCCGCGCGACCAACCCGGACATCTTCCTCAAGCTGCATTCGTGCGGCGACTATTCACCGATCCTTCCCGACGAGATCGAACTGGGCATCCACTTGTCGGGCTTGATGCAGCCCACCGGCGGGCTGAAGGATCAGAAGACCATCAAGTCCAAGTACGGCAACGACATCGCCTTGATCGGCGGCCTCGACGTGCAGCGCCTGCTTCCCCGCGGGCAGGTCGAGGAGGTGCGCAAGGCGGTGCTCGAGACGATCACCAATCTCGGGCCGGGCGGAGGCTACATCTTCTCGCCGGCCCACTACATCCTGGCCGACGTGCCGATCCAGAACATCTGGGCCATGATCGAAGCGCAGAAGGACTTCGGCACCTACGGCAAGTTTCCTCTCAACTGAAGCAGGAGCGTCAAGCATGTCGGAACCAGAGCTGAAACCCCCGGTGAATTGGGAGTCGCGCGTACCGGCCGGGTGGGACTGGTCCAGCCTGTGGGTAGCGGTCGAGAACGGCGATCACAAATTCGCCGGTACGCGCACGCAGCAGGCGATCGACGCGGGCGTCGATCCAAAGGTCATCCTCGACGACGGGTTGTTCCCGGGCTTCGATCTGCAGGGCTCGCGGTTTTCGGCCCAGATCATCTTCATTCCGGAGATGTTGATCACGGCCCGCGCGATGAAGGCGGGCCTGGCGTTGATTCGCCCGTTGCTCGCTGCCAAGGCCGAAAAGCCGCTCGGCGTATTCGTGATCGGCACCGTACTGGGTGATATGCACGATATCGGGCAGTCGATCGTGACGATCATGCTGGAGAACGCCGGATTCCGGGTCATCAACCTGGGGACCGACGTCCACCCGGATCGTTTCATCGAAACGGCGGCCCGGGAAAAGGCCGACCTCGTGGGATTTTCGGCACTGCTGTCGACCACGGTGTACTACCAGAAAGTGACGGTCGACGAGTTCCGCAAGGCCGGCCACCGCGGCAAGGTGAAGATCCTGATCGGTGGCGCACCAACGTCGCAGGAATGGGCCAATGAATGCGGGGCCGACGGCTGGGGCAAGGATGCGATCGAGGCGGTCCGTCTGGCTCGTGAGCTCGTGACGACGCAGCGTGAAGCGTGGGCGTGACGTATGGACCTTGACGCGCTGGTGACGGTCGTATCGGCGGACTCGCCGGGCGTTCACAGCGCCCGGGTGCCGATCGATTCGACCTTGCTCGACGCGGTCCGAAGCGCCGGGGTTGACATGGAGGCAACCTGCGGCGCCCGCGGACGCTGCCGCAGTTGCCGCGTCAAGGTGCTCACGGGCGAGGTGCCCCCGCCCACGGTCCAGGACAGCTTCCAGCTCGGGCCCGATGCGGTGCAGGAGCGCTTTCGCCTGGCGTGTCAAACGCGGGTCATCGGCGATTGCAAGGTCGCCGCGATGCCGCCGAAATCCGAGTCGGGCCATCAGATTCTCGCCAGCGGTGACGTGGCCGCCGATCGTCGGCTGACGCTCGACTCGGGCGTCAGGAAACACCTGGTACAGGCCAAAACGCCCACGGGTGAACACCACCAGACCTCCGACGTCGAAGAAATCCTGCGCGGGCTGCCCGATCTGCGGCAGCACCCGTTGCAGATCGAGCTGCTGCGCAGGGCGCCACGCGTGTTGAGGCAGGAAAAGGGCCTGCTGACGGTGACCTCCTTCAACGGTCGCGTCATCGACCTGGAGCCCGGCGACACCACGGCGCACAGCTATGGCATGGCTTTCGATATCGGAACGACCAGCATTGTGGGCTCGTTGCTGAATCTCGCGACCGGCGAGCAGCTGGCGTCGGTGAGCGGCCTTAACCCGCAGGCACAGTACGGTGGCGACCTGATGTCGCGCATCGCCTATGCGCAGTTCGACGACAAAAAGCTGCAGACCCTGCGCGGCAAAATCCTGAGCTCGATCAACGAGTTCATCAATCAGGCGTGCACCGAAGCCGGCGTGCGGCCCGACAATCTCTACAAGATCGTGGTGGTCGGCAACACCTGCATGCACCACATCTTCCTGGGCATCGACGTCAGTTACGTGGGGCTTGCGCCTTATGCGCCCGTCGTTCGCGATCCGCTGGTGTTCGAAGCTCGGGACCTGCCCCTGAAAGCCGCGCCCCATGCGCGCATCTGCATGCTGCCGATCGTGGCCGGATTCGTCGGCGCGGACACCATGGCCTGTCTGCTCGCCACCCGGCTTTACGAGAGCGAGCAAGTGCGCGCATTGGTCGACATCGGCACCAACGGCGAAGTCGTCATGGGCTCCAGGCACCGGCTGGTCGCCTGCTCGGCGCCGGCCGGCCCGGCACTCGAGGGCGCGCAGATCCGCCACGGCATGCGCGGAGCGGTCGGCGCCGTGGAGAAGGTGCAGATCGACAGCGACGTGCGATGCCAGACGATCGGCGCCGCGCCGGCAATCGGGATCTGCGGTTCCGGCCTGATCGACGCCTGCGCCAAGATGTTGGACGCCGGCGTGCTGGATTCGAACGGCCTGTTGCGACGCTCCGGCCTCGACCAGATCGGCCTTCCTTTGCGCGAGCGGCTGCAGGACGGACCGGGGGGCCGCGAATTCGTGCTGGTGCGCCAGGCCGATGCCGGCCGGGACCACGACATTTCCATCACGCAGGCCGACATCCGGCAGATCCAGCTGGCCAAGAGTGCCATTTATTCGGGCATCGTGATGCTGCAGACCGTCATGAATGTCCCGAACGACCAGCTGGCAGAGCTCATGCTGTGCGGAGGTTTCGGCAACTACATCAGCGTGGCCAGTTCGGTGAAGATCCGGCTGCTGCCCGATCTGCCGCTGGATCGGATCACGTACATGGGCAACGCGGCGGCCACCGGGGCGCAGATGGCCCTGCTGTCGGAAACCGAGCGCCTGCGCGCATTCGACCTGGCACGGCAGATCGAACATGTGGCGCTGGCCGCGCGGCCGGATTTTCAGGACATGTTCGTCGAGGGCATGAATTTCAACGGCGAGCCTTTCCCCGTGGAACGCCGCACCCCGACGCCCTCCAAGGCCATATCGGCTGCCTGACGCGAAAGGACCCGAGCATGCGCGTGAATCTGCTGTTTGGATTCCTGGGATCGGGCAAGACGACGCTTGCGCAACACCTTCTGCGGGAGCGGGGCAATGTCTGCAAGACGGCCCTGATCGTGAACGAGTTTGGCGACGTCGGCGTCGACGGCGACATCCTGCGCGGGACCCATGTCGACCTGATCGAGCTGAATTCGGGCTGCATGTGCTGCACGTTGCGAGGCTCATTGCTCCTTGCGATCGAAGAGCTGCGCGCGAAAAAGGCCGTCGAACGCGTGATTGTCGAGGCCACCGGCGTGGCCCAACCCGGCGAGTTGCTGGAGACGCTGGCCGACCCCTCGTTCATGCTCGAACGCACGGTGGGGCCGCTGGTGGCCGTGGTCGATGCGGCCAAGTTCCTGAAGCTGGAAACGATGCTCGGCGACTTCTACACCCGGCAGATCGAGCACGCCGACATTGTCATTCTGAACAAGATCGACCTCGCTTCCACGGAGGTGCTGCGGGAAGTCGAAGCCGCCGTCAGGGAGCTCAACGACAAGGCCGCGGTGTTGTTCGCCGTGCAATGCGATGTCGACAGCCGATTGATCCTGGACGGTGATGCCGGCTCGCTCCTGCATGCGGCGGCACCGGGCGAGGCCGAGGCAAGCCGGGCCACCCATGCCGATCCGGTCGATCAGGCTCATCGGTCTAACGACCATGATCATGCCCATCATCATGACCACGGTCATGGTTCCGGCCATTTGAGGGACGTCGAGTCCTTCGTGCTGACGGCGACCGGCCACTACACGGCACGGGCGTTGCAGGTCTTCTTTGGCGCGCTGTCCGACGATGTATGGCGCGCCAAGGGGTTCATGAGCGTGGACGGCCAACCCGCTCTGGTGCAGTACTCGCTCGGGCAGCTTGTCATCACCCCGGCGCCGATGCCGCCGCACCAGAATCTGGTGTTCATCGGCCGGGACATGAACCGAGCCGAGATCGAAACCCGGTTCGGGCGCGCTGACGCACGCCGTGCGTCGCTGGCCGGCGCCTGAGATCCTGGAGAAACACGTGTTGTCCTTCGTCGAAACGCGCGGCAAGTTCGAACCCGATCAGGCGGTGCACCGCTCGCTCAGCGAAAAGGCCTACGAGCTGCTCGTGCGCATGATCACCAGACTGGAACTGGCGCCTGGCGCGGTACTGGTCGAACGGAACTTGATGGCACAGCTGGATATCGGGCGCACGCCGCTGCGCGAGGCGCTGCAGCGCCTGGCCAGCGAAGGCCTCGTCACGCACCGGCCGAATCGCGGCATGTTCGTGGCGGACATCGGCGCAGCCGACGTTCAGGAGATCTACGAATTCCGCACCTTGATCGACGGCACCGCGGTCTCCCTGGCGGCGACCCGCGCGACACGCGTTCAGATCGCGGCGCTGACCGAAATCCATGCCGCGCTGGTGCAGGCGACCGTCGAGGACGATATCGATCGCTACGTCGCCAGTGACCGCGCGTTCCATGAAACCATTGCCGCGGCGGCCCAGAACAAGCTGCTCGCCGAGGTGGTGCCGCGGATCTTCAACCTGCACCTGAGGTTGTGGTTCTACATTTCGACCAAGGCCGGCGGCTGGCATGAACTGGCGCGAGCCCACGAGGAGATGACGCGCGCGGTTCTCGACGGACTGAAGCGGCGGGACTCCTACGCAACGCGCGTGGCCATGGAATCCTATATTCTGCGGCGCCATCAGGAAATCCGCGATCTGATCTGAACCCGTCGCGCAGTTGCGCAATGGCGGCGGCGGGCCGAAGGGACTGCATGGTCACCGTTTCCGTGTTTGATCCGGTCCAGGGATGCGCCGCCGGTCTGTGCGGGCCGGAACAGGACGAGGCGCTGGCGCGCTTTGCCGCCGACCTCGAATGGCTGCAGCAACAGGGAGTCGAGGTCCAGCGCTTCAACCTGGGTCACGAGCCCGGCGCATTTGCCGGCAATCCGGTCGTCAAAGGCTTGATTCGCAGCCAGGGCCTGGCGGGCCTGCCGGTGGTGATGGTCGGCGATGCCGTGATCGCGGTCGGGCGACACCCGAGCCGCGATGAGCTTTGCGCAGGCCTGAAGCTTTCGGACAAGGCGCGATCCGCATTTTGAAAAACGCGAATCTTCTTATCGAAACCCTCGAAGGAATCAAGAGATAGAACGTGCGCCTGCCGGCCACCGGATTGCGGCAGAGCCCGACTACCAGCATGCGCCGGACGCATACCTGCTATGCGGATGCATGACTGGTCGGCCTTGGGGTTTGGCCCTAGGCTATGCAGCTATCAGAAGTTCTCGCAGTCTGTGCGGGGTGGGCTTTGGCCCCGCTCGCGCCGACCCAAGGGGAGGACATGACGGCAATTATCGGAAAGGCGATTCCGCCACAGCGCAAGCGTGTGCTTGACGCGTTGGCATTGCGCGAGCCCGACAAGGTGCCGATTGGTCTGTGGGGAACGATCGAGGGGTACCAGAACCTTCGCAAGGCGGTCGGCATGGAATACAAAGCCGATCCGCGCGATTACCGCACCGGCTCCACCACGTGGACGACCGATGTGAGTTTCGAAGCCGATCTGGCCGAAAAACTGGACGTCGATTTCCTGCGCATCTCGCTGGGACCTCCGGGTGGTTCGCCGGGCTTCCGGTCGATCCGCTTCGAGGAAGTTCCCTTTGACATGGGTATCTCGCCGCCGGATGCGGAAATCAACGTGGACGAATGGGGGGTCATCCGCAAGTGGACGCCGCACGAAAACGGCGGCTACTACGAGATGATCGGATACCCGCTGTTTCACGCCACCAGCGCGCCCTTGGAAGAGGGTTTGAAGATGCTCGAGGCCTATCCGTGGCTGGACCCCAAGGACGAGGCGATGTACGCCGATTCGCCGATACCCGGGGTGTCGCTGCGCGATTACTGCAAGTTCATCCGCAACGAGACGCCGTTCGCGCTGATGGGGCAGGCCGGCAAGGGGGGCCTGTTCGAGCAGGCCAAGTACATGGTCGGCTATGCCAAGATTTTCTCCGACTTCATCGAGTCGCCCCAGTTTCTGGACGCCTTGCTGACCAAGCTGGTGGACATTGAAATCGAAATCAACAAGACGATGATCGACCAGTGCGGCGAGTACCTGGACTGGATTCGCGTCAGCCCGGAAGATCTTGCCAGCGAGAAAACCGCGTTCATGTCGCTGAACATGTTCGAGAGCCAGCTCAAGCCGCACTATTACCGTTCGATTCGCGCGATCCGGGAGTACTACCTCAAGAAGAACCCGAACGGCCGCATCCAATTTCACAGCTGCGGCGCGATCGCCGAGCCGTTCGTGCGCGGCTTGATGGACTGCGGGGTCGATGGTTATGACAGCCTGCCGCCCAAGGTTGCGCGGCATTCCAATCCAGCGGCCAAGAAGCGCCAGCTGGGCAAGGAAATGTTCTTCTACGGCGGCATCGATGTCCAGGAGACGCTGCCGTGGGGCAATATGGATCAGGTTCGTGCCGAGGTCAGGGCGCGCATCTGGGAGATGGGAAAGGGGGGCGGGTACCTCTTGAGCTCCTCGCATCGGCTCGAACACGACGTTCCCACCGAGAACGTGCTGGCCATGATCGACGAGGCGCGCCAGTACGGCACCTATCCGCTGCCCGCGGACCCTCCACCCGGCGCCGACACGGGCGAAGGCTACGAACCCTGGACCGAAAAGCAGCCGCGCCGCAAGCGCGAGGTCGCGGCCTGATCCCGGGCTGTCGACCGTACCGCCTTTTTCGCCGAGCAGACGGAATCAGATATGCCATTGCAGATCAACACCGAGCTGGAATTCGACCTCGAGGACCTTCAATACGACATTGATGATTCTCGCAGCACCGATCGATGGTCCGACGCCCCGCCGGACGTCAAGGATCTGTTCCACCGAATCGAGTGGAACATCATCAATGGAGAGCACGTCAAATCCAACGAGCTGATCTCGCTGGCGCTGCAGAAGTCGGTTTCTGCACGCACCCTGATCGCGGGGCCGATGGCCACGGGCATCGCCGAGGTCGGCCGCCGCTTCAAGATGGACGAGTACTTCCTTCCCGAGGTCATGATGTCGGCCAAGTGCATGCACAACGCACTGGGCCTGCTCAAACCGCTGATCATCGCGGAGAAGACCGAGCATGTCGGCACGGTCGTGGTCGGCACGGTACAGGGCGATCTGCACGACATCGGCAAGAAGATCGTCGGCATGATGCTCGAAGCTGCGGGCTTCACGGTCGTCGACCTGGGCGTTTCGGTTCCGCCGGAGGATTTCATCCGGGCGATCCGCGAGCACAAGCCGGTGATCGTGGGGTTCTCGGCGCTTCTGACGACCACCATGAACATGCAGTGGGAAACGATCAAGCAGATCAAGGCCGAAGGTCTGCGCGACCAGGTCAAGATCTTCGTTGGCGGGGCGCCCATCAGTCAGGCCTGGTGCGACAAGATCGGCGCCGACGCCTATGCGGCCGATGCATTGATCGCCGTCGACAAGGCTCGGGCCTGCATCGGTATCCATAAGAGCCTGGCGGGCGGCGACCCCGCCTTGCACGCCGCCATGCTGCGGATCGACAAGGAACGCGAGGCGGTCAAGGCTAAAGCCACTGCCTGAACCTTCATGAAATCGGGCCCCGACTTTGCGGCCACGGCCGCTCAGCCGCCAGCAGGCGCGGCGTCGGTCTGGGTGCGCCGACCCGATTCGTTGCTGGGACTGACGGGCGCCGCCGCTCTTTTCTGCGCCGGCGCGCTCGGGGCCGTCGACGGGGGATGGGGCTACGCCCTGCTCTTGCTCGCCGGCGCGCTTCTGGCCGGCGCACTGGCCGTTCTCGCCGTGCTCGCCCTTTCGTCGCGCGGCGATGCCGCGATGCTCGCGAGCTGGTCCACGAAGGCATTCCTCGCCGGTGCGTGGGCCTACGGCTGGGGCGTGAGCGCGCTGGGCGGGTACTTCGTGCGCGAGACGCTGCATGGGCGAATGCAAGCGCGCTGGATCGCGTTCGGGCTGGCGGCCCTGGCCGCGTTGATCGTCCTGGACCTCGGTCTTTACAGGCGCCTGGTCGCTTACAACCAGGTCACGTGGCGGCGCTACCGCGCCCACCTTTCGCGAGCCGACGCGGAGCCGGCGGCCATGCGTCGCACGCTGATCGATGAAGTGCTGCTGCATCGCACGCTGCACCGCACCAGCGCGCTGCGCTGGTGGCGACATACCCTGATCTTCTGGGGCTTCGCGCTGATGTTCGTTACGGAACTGCTGGCCGTGGTGTTCCGCGAGGCGGTACCGGCCTTCGGCTGGCGCGATATCTGGCGCGTGCCGGGCCATCCCCTGCGCGCGGCTTTTGAATTCGCCTTCGACTTCTTTGGCGTGATGGTCCTGCTCGGATGTGTGCTGGCCCTGATCTGGCGTTGGCGCGTCAACGGCACCGATGAGCAAAAGTACAGCGACACACCGACGGTGCTGTTCCTGCTGGTTGTCGTCACCAGCGGCTTTGCCCTGGAAGCCGCACGGCTTGCTGCCGCGCCGGACACTCCGAACGCCTGGGCATCGTTCGGCGGCCTGGCAATGGCGCGGACCGTTGGACCGATGTTGCCGGCCAGCATCCAGACACCTCTCTGGTACGCGCACGCCGTCGGAGCGTGCCTGTTCATCGCCTACGTTCCGCTCGGGCGAATGGTTCATTCGTGCGCGACACCCCTGGGTCGGCTGTTGAACTCGCAGCGGCAGCTGCTCGCAGCCAAGAAACACGGCGTGCTGGCCGGATTGATGCGCCAGCGCACCCCGAGTCAATAGCCCGGTCCGGCGGCGGAAGGAGCGTTCGATCCCATGCAAGACATCATCGCCATCTACGGCAGCACTTGCAGCCTGAAAACGGAGGTCGCCCAGCAGCTCTCGCGTCTGACCGGCTTCAAGGTCACCAATCGCGGCGAGCTCGCGACGACTCGGGCCAAGTTCCTGCGACTGGCAACTGCAGGGCAGCTTTCGATCGAAGAACATCGCAGAATCGACGCCGAGACGCTCAGGATGGCGGCTCGCGACGAGCGGCTGATGATCTTCGAGAGCAGCCTGATGGATGCGGTGCTCAGGGACGTGCCCAGGGTGTTCTGGGTCCGCCTCTACGCGGACGACGCAACGCGCAACGCGCGCTGGACCCGACGCAAGGAGGACGGCGGAGGGCGAACCCGGCAGCTCGGCGAGAGCGTCAGCGCGCGCGACGCCGAAGACGCGAAACTGCGCTCGATGCTGTACGCCAGCACGGCCGGCGCGGTCACACCGGCGATAGAAATCGACACTTCGGGACAAAAAGCCCCGGATGTGGCCGCTCGGATCTGGGCCGCATTCGAGAAGACCTCCGGCATTCAGAACGTGGTGACCAACAAGCCCGAGATGGACAAGAGCGCCGCCCGCGGCATCAACCCCGGGCCGGCTTCCGGGGTCGTCCGGCGCTTTTCCGCCAAACAGAGCCCATTCGGCGGCTACATAGCGGACGATCGCAGCGGCAAGGAAATCTACGTGCACAAGTCCGCGCTGAAGGGGGCCAGCGAACTCGCCCCGGGTACGCGCGTCGAGTTTCAGATTGTCGAGGACGGATTCGGCGGTTTTAAGGCAACCAATGTCACTCTTGCGGCAGCCTGAACTTGCGGAGGGCGCGTGCGTGCGAGAATATTACGCACGTCGAGGTGCGACCTGCGCGCCCCGCTTTTCAGCGCCATGACCGCACCGCAACATGAGTGACTCGCGACAAGGCAGGATCGAATGGAATCGGCTGCAGATTTTTTATGCCGTTGCCGACGCCGGCAGCTTTTCGCAAGCCGGGCGAAAGCTGAAGCTGAGCCAGTCGGCCATCAGCCGGCAGGTCTGTGCCCTCGAGGAAGCGCTTAAGACTCCCCTGTTCCACCGACACGCGCGCGGCCTGGCCCTGACCGAGCAGGGCGACGAGTTCTATCGCGCCGTGAAAGACATGAGCAATCGTCTTGATGAAGCCGTGTCCCGGGTGGCCGAAGCGCAGCGCCAGCCGCAAGGGCCCCTGAAGATCACGACGACGGTCACGTTCGGATCGGCCTGGCTGACCTCGAGGATCAACCTGTTTCACATGCAGTACCCGGAGATTTCCGTCAGTCTGGTGCTGTCGGACGGTCTCGAACTGGACCTTTCAGCGCGCGAGGCGGACGCAGCGATCCGTTTTGCCCCGCAGACTCACCCGAGGCTGATCGAACGCAAGCTGATGACGGTTCACTACCACCTGTTCGCAAGCCCGCAGTACCTCGCAAAGCACGGCATGCCTGGATCGATCGATGACCTGGCGGAACATGAACTGATCGTCTATGGCGACGAGGCCCCGATGCCGGTAGAGAACATGAACTGGATTCTGAGCCATGGTATGCCGCTGGGGCAGCAGCGACGCGCGGCGCTGCGAGTCAACAGCGTGTACGCCATCTACCGGGCCGTCAGGAGCGGCCTCGGCATCGGAGCTCTGCCTTATTACGTGGCGGAGGACGGCCCGGGCGTCGAAATCATCCTTCCGGAAATCACGGGCCCCTCGTTCGACGTGTTCTTCGTGTACGCCGAGGAACGGCGTTGGTCCAAGCGCATCATGGTCCTGCGCGACTTCCTGCTGGCCCAGATAGAAAGAGAACCGCCCATGCAGTGCTGCGCGAAGCCTGCCGGACGCTCGCCACGGCCGGCCAAGGTCGACGAGCATGCAGTGGACGCATAGGGCAGGTACCTGCCATGTGCGTTGACATGGGGTAGCGCCGAAGTATCGTCTGACCATCTTGCCTGCCTGCCGGCTGGCCGGTTTCCACGGGCAGGCGACCGTTCGACTGCGAGGGCGATTTGCAAGATTCCCCTGGATCAGCCCCCGCGGCTGCTGTCTCAGGAACGCTGCGCGTCGTGTTCACACCGTCAGGTAAACGGGGCGAGTTCCCGGGCGGGACCACCGTGCTGGCAGCAGCGCGCGCCCTCGGCGTGGACCTTGACTCGGTGTGCGGTGGCCGCGCGGTGTGCGGCCGGTGTCAGGTCACGCCGACGGTCGGCGAGTTCGCCAAGCACCGCATTTCGTCCCGGACGGACAGTCTGTCCGAAGTGACGGAAACCGAACGCCGCTACGCGAGCATCAAAGGGCTCGACCCGACGCGCCGACTGAGCTGTCAAGCGCAGATTCGCGGCGACTGCATCATCGATGTGCCCGCGGAAAGCCAATTGCATCGACAGATCGTTCGCAAGGCGGCCGATGATATTCGCGATCTGCAGATCGACCCGCTGGTCACACTCCATTACATCGAACCCCGGCGCCCGGACATGGACGATCAGACCTGCGATCTGACCCGGGTGCTCCGCACCCTGGAATCGGATTGGGGACTGAAGGAGCTTCGGGCCGACCTCCCGTTCCTGCAATCACTGTCGGCGGCGCTGCGGGCCGGCCAACGCTACGGCGGCGATTGGCAGGTCACCGTCGCCGTGCGCAACGGCCGCGATCTGGTGGCGGTCTGGCCGGGCCTGAAAGAACGGATTTTCGGCATTGCCGTGGATGTGGGAACCACCACGATCGCCGGCCACCTGTGCGACCTGGCCACGGGCGAGGTGCTGGCGAGCGCCGGAATGATGAACCCGCAGATCCGCTTCGGCGAAGATCTGATGAGCCGCATTTCCTACCTTCAGCAGAACGCCGGTGCCGCGGCCGGCCTGACCGCCGCGGCGCGGGGCGCGCTGCAGCAGCTGGCGACGCATCTGTCCGTCGAAGCGAAGGTCGCCCCGGAAGACATCGTCGAGCTCGTGATCGTCGGCAATCCCACGATGCACCATCTCGTGCTCGGGATCGACCCGACGCAGTTGGGCATGGAGCCGTTCCCGCTGGTCGTCGACCGGGGGCTCGACGTGCTGGCGCGGGATCTGGGCGTTGCGGTCTGCGCGGGCGCGCATGCCTACTTCCTGCCGTGTATCGCAGGCCACGTGGGCGCCGATACCGCCGGCGTGATCCTCTCGCAGGCCCCGCATACGAGCAGCGAGATGACGCTCGTCATCGATGTGGGAACCAACGCGGAGCTCGTGCTGGGAAGCAGCGAACGGCTGATCGCCTGCAGCAGCCCCACCGGGCCGGCGTTCGAAGGAGCGCAGATCAGCTGCGGCCAGCGGGCCGCGCCCGGCGCAATCGAACGCGTGCGCATCGATCCGGCAACGCTCGCGCCGCGCATCAAGGTCATCGGGAGCGATCTGTGGTCCGACGATGCGGATTTCGCCGCATCCATTGAAAGCTTCGGCGTCACCGGCATCTGCGGATCCGGGATCATCGAAGCCGTGGCCGAGCTGTTCCTGTGCGGAATCCTCGATGCCAGCGGGCGCATGAGCGCTAAGGGCCACGACGTCGCCTCGCACCCCTGGCTTTTGCCCAGGGGCCGAAACGTCGAGTACGTACTGTACCGGGCCGGCGATCGCGTAGTGAAGATCGTTCCCGCCGATATCCGGGCGATCCAACTGGCAAAAGCAGCGTGTTATTCGGGCGCGCGCCTGCTGATGGACCGGATGGGCGTCAAGCAGGTCGACCGTGTGCTTCTGGCTGGCGCCTTCGGCAGCTACATCGACGTGAGGTACGCGATGACGCTCGGCATGATTCCCGATTGCCCGCTGGATCACGTGCGGTCGGTTGGCAATGCGGCCGGCACCGGAGCCCGCATCGCGCTGCTGTCGGCCTCGGCCCGCGACGAGATCGAGCGCGTGATCCGGCGCGTCGAAAAGGTCGAGACAGCGATCGAGCCCAGATTCCAGCAGTACTTCGTTTCCGCCATGAACCTGCCCAACGCCGACGATCCCTTTCCCAACCTGGAACGGGTCGTCAAGCTGCCGCCCCGCAAGGCAGCGTCATGACGACGGGGCCCGACGACACTGCCCCCGACCCGGGGCCTGCCGGCACCCGCGAGCTTCCCGTGTGCGCGCAAAACGGGCCGTACGAGGTCCCCGTCACCGCCGGCGAAGAGTATGCATGGTGCAGCTGCGGCCTGAGCGCCAACCAACCCTGGTGCGACGGCTCGCATCGATCGACCGGCTTCAAGCCGATCCGGTTCGTTGCGCCCATGTCGGCGATGTACATGATGTGCGGCTGCAAGCGCTCCGAGAACCCGCCGTACTGCTTCGGAAACTGTCGAGGCGACCCGCGCGCGCGAAGCGCAGCGCAATCCGTCTGGTGAGTCGATGGCGAACCACCCCGTCTTTCGAGTCGAAGTGTCGATGAATCTGGTGCGCGCCATCGTGCCGCACGACCTGCAACCCGGCGAAACGGTGGTCGCCGCCAGCAAGCTCGAGGTGGGAACCCAGGCCGCGCTGAACTTCAAGCGCAACGGCAGCCTGGATGGCACGTATTTTTTCGTGGATCTCGCACAAGCCCGAACGTTCGCCAGGCTGTGCCTGGAATTCATGCGCTTGCTGGTCGATCGACGTCTGGCCACCCTCGCCTCCCTGCCGCCGACCGAGCCCTTTTTCGCCGACCCCGATGAGCGGTGAGAGCGCTCGCGGGCAAGGTGGTCGGCCTGTTCCGAGCCTCGCGCCGCCCGCCCTCACTGAAGGAGTCTGCACCTCATGTCCGCCACTATTATCGACGGCAAGCGGATCGCCCGCGATGTGCGGGTCGGCCTGAGACAGCGCATCCGCGACCTCGCCGCACGCGGCGTCACGCCGGGGTTGGCCGTCGTGATGGTGGGCGACTCCGCAGCCTCGAAAGTGTATGTCCGCAACAAGGTGTCGGCGTGCGAGGAAGTCGGCCTGCACAGCGAGGTGCACCTGTTTCCGAGCAATGCCGACGAGCGATCGGTCATCGAGCGGATCCAGAGCCTGAACGGCAGTGCGACGATCCACGGCATCATCGTGCAGCTGCCGTTGCCGACGCACTTCGACATGCGCAGCGTACTCGAGGCGATCGCTCTGCCCAAGGACGTCGATGGGTTCCACCTTTACAACGTGGGCAGCCTGATGGTCGGCGATCTGGTGTTTCCGCCGTGCACGCCGTATGGCGTGCAAATGCTGCTGGAGCACCAGGGTATCCGCGTCGAGGGCCAGAACGTCGTCGTCGTCGGGGCGAGCAACATCGTGGGCAAGCCGATGGCGATGATGCTGCTGCAGAAAGAGGCGACCGTTTCGATCTGCCACGTCAAGACACGTGACCTGGCGCAATACACCATCCTGGCCGACATTCTGGTCGTGGCCGCAGGCAAGCCCGGCCTGATTCTGGCGCAGATGGTCAAGACCGGGGCGGTGGTGATCGACGTCGGCATCAACCGGCTGCCCGACGGCCGCCTGGTCGGTGACGTCGACTTCGCGGGGGTCAGCCGCAAAGCCTCGTTCATCACACCGGTTCCCGGCGGTGTCGGACCGATGACGGTAACGATGCTGCTGGAGAATACGGCGCGCGCAGCCGAGCGCGCGTTGGGGGCTCCGGTCAATTCCCAACGCTCGTACGACCGCCTGAGCGCCACCGTGAGCTGAGGCGTCCATCCGGCAGATTCGTCCACTGCCGTTGCGCTACGATCGCGCGCATGGGCCTGGATCGCACCGACGACAAGACCGCAGCCGGGGCCGTCGTGACGCTGCGATTCATCGGGTCGGGCGATGCCTTCGGAAGCGGCGGAAGGCTGCAGACCTGTTTTCTCGTCGACGCGCCGGGGGTGCGCTTCCTGATCGACTGTGGCGCCTCCTCGATGATCGGGCTGGCCGCGCAGGGCGTGGATCCCGAGAGCATCGATGCGATCGTGCTCACGCACTTCCATGGAGACCATTGCGGCGGCGTTGCGTTCCTGCTGCTTCACGCGATGGTCGTCTCCCGCCGCAAAAGGCCATTGCTGATCGCCGGCCCGCCCGGAACCCAGGCGCATATCGCGCGGCTGATGGAGGCGCTGTTTCCCGGTTCGCACGGGCTGAAGCCCCGATTCGACCTGGCCTATGTGGAAGTCGAGCCGGGGCATCCCAGCCCGGTGGGCAAGCTGATGGTCAGAAACTGGCCCGCAGTGCATACCGCGCAGACCGAGCCCACCATCGTGCGCGTTGAAGTTTCGGGCCGCGCCATCGCGTACACCGGCGACACGGCCTGGACCTCCGCCATCGAAGAGGCCTGCGACGGCGCCGACCTGCTGGTCGCCGAGTGCTACTACCTGGACGTTGCCAACCGCTGGCACATGGACTACGCAACCCTGCAGGCCCACAAGGGGGACCTGAAAGCCAGGCGCATCGTGCTGACGCACGCGTCCGAGGCGGTTCTCGAGCGGGCTGGCTCGCTGAAAGAGACGCTCGCGTACGACGGGCTGGTCATCACGATGTAGCCCAGCACACAGCGGACCCTCACCAGGTTCTCCGTCAGCGGTCCGTGATTTCACCCACCCGACCAGAAGCCGCCGTTCACAACCGCCCGCTATCGGGCGTGCCAACCTCGCCGACGGCGCCGGGTTGATAGGCCTCGTCGCGGGCGACAAGAAGCGCGTCCAGCAGCGAATTCGTGAGCGTGATGGTCGTCTACCCGCGGGAGTTCGACGCACAAACATCGATGGCGGACAGGAATCGGAAATGGTCCGCGCTGAAATCGTTGACCGCATACACGATGCGACAGCCGTCGGGCGATACGCCTGCCGCTGCGACCACGTGATCGAAGAGCTTCTGCGGCTTGCCGTCCTTCAGCATCCATCCGCCCGCCTGCAGCGAGTTGCCGGAGGGCGTGTCGTTCGAGACCCAGAACAGTCCGGCGCGCGTCGGGAAGACGCGCAAGGGGCTGGCGACGCCCGCGGGAAGCTGCTCGATCGTGACCTTGCCATCCGGACCGATCAGGTAGACCGGCCGAGCCTGGTCCGCCGGCCAGGGCACGCTTGGCTCGAACACGTCCCGGCCGCGTGGCGTGGCGGCGAGTAGCACGTATCGGTTGATGAACTGCGCAAACGAGACCTCGCCGCCCGTATTGCGCGTGACCTCCTTGCTCAGGATCGGGAGCTCGAGCGGCGTCTTGGATCCAGTCTTGATCAGTCGGATTGGCCGCATCTGGTTGCGGCGGTCGACCAGCCGGGGCAGCGTCGATCCGCCTCCGAACTCGATTTCGCCGTCGCCCGGACGAAGCACGATCGTTCCTGTCGCCCCGTCAGCTGTGAGCCGGTAGCTCTCCCGGGGCCAATTCGAATCGCGGCACTTGATCCCCTCCGGAGGCGGCGCTCCGCTCGGATCGTTGGCGAGCGGCTTCTCCTGTCCGAACGGGCCTGCGTAACGGTCCAGGCTAACGTTGTTGTCCCCGCGCCGGGTCGAGTAGAAGATGTAGCCGTCGCTGAAGCAAAGCTTCCACATCGGGGATTCCAAGGTCGCATGACGGATGTGGGAGTTGGTCTTGGTGTCCCAGACGTAGAGGCCGGGCTCCGAAAGCTCCCCGCGGCCGTGGGCAAGCGCGCCCTTGGGGGAAATCACCTCGTACCCCGGAATGAGCACGTGGTCGTTGTCGAGCCAGTAGACCGAATCGGGCCCCGTCACCCGGAATCCGAACACAAGGCCCGAGCTGATCACCGGATAGGGGGAGCGGGTCTCGCGCAACTCCTGAGTAAGCTCCGCGGCCTTCGGGTCACACCCGGCAGATCCGAGCCAGGCGAGCGCCAGCGCAGCGCACACCCGAGCCAGCGCGCCTGTGTGCCTCATGCGGCACCCCATACCGCCTTCCGCACGCCGCCGGCCGTGGCTTGCGGCGCCGCGGCGGCCACGCGAGCGTCGAGGCGAACCACTTGTCCGATCTGGAGGTTCCGCCCAATCGCATGCGTGACGAACAGCATTGTCACCTTGCCGCGCAGCACCAATACGAAGCGCCGAAGTATCAGGACGAGCATGTCGGTGCTTACCGCGCACGAATGGCCGCCTTCGAGCCTTCTGGCAGCCAATGACTAATGTCCGGAAGTGGCCGAGTCCGCCAATTTGCGGAACGGTCGCGATCATTTTGCCATTGGGCGCGAAGCTATGTACAGCAGTCGCTCGGCGCCGCGGCGAATGAATCCGCCACACTGCCCATTGCGGCAACGCAGTCGCGCGGGATTCGCTACGATGGGGTCCCTGATTCAGTCGAAGCTTCGGTTCAAAACGGGAGAATCTGCAATGGCCTACTACCTGTTGTCGGGGAAGTTCTCGCAGGAGTCGATGAACGCGCTCGTGCAGCGGCCGGAGAACCGCCTGCTGACCACGACGCGGCTGCTGCAAGGCGTCGGCGGGCGACTGCACTATTACTTCTTCTGTTTCGGCGACTATGATTTCGTGCTCCTGTACGAGCTGCCGGACAACACGAGCGCGGCTGCGCTGGCGATGGTGCTGACGGCGTCCGGCTCCGTGTCCAGCGTCAAGAACACGGTGCTGATGACCATGGAGGAGGCCATCGAGGCCATGAGCAAGGCCGGCGACGCCATGGGCGTGTACCAGCCGCCCGGTCGCGCGGAGTGACGGGTCAGGGCTGCGTGAGGGGTTGCCCGGTCGCACTGGCGCGCACCGAGCTTTCAACGAAAATGCTCGTCCCACCGGGACCTGCGCCGATGCGATCCGAGCGCGCGGTGACGACGCGCACGTTGCCCGCCCCGGCCTCCAGAGCGCGCCGGGTCGCAATGCTCGATGCCTCCTCGGACGCGAACTCGGCCGCGCTATCCAGATCCTGAAAATCCTCGGTGCCGTCCGGCAGATGGACACGGAACAAGCCCGGCAGGGGAGACGTGATGCGCGCCTCCACGCGCTGCACGACGCCGCCGACGACCGCGCCCAGTGCGTTGCATACGGCCGCATGCTCCGGGACCACCGTGCGCGTTCCCAGCCGCTCGCCCACGGCGGGAAAGTAGGTCGCCGCGGGTCCGCCGACCGCGACGATCGGTAACGCCACGGACAGCCGAATGCGCAGGTCGGCGGTCGGCAGCGGTTGCGGTCGCAGTGCCTCCCGCACCAACCGCAGATCATGCGAAGCGTCGCGAATCGGCTCGCCGGGATGATCCGACTCGAACAGGTAGCGGGCGATGACCTCGCCCGCGCGCGCCGTCACGCGTTCAAGCACTTCCTCGGCGAAGCGCTGCATCGCGCCGGCGGCGTCCGTCGCATCACGGTTCAAGCGGCGCAGCCACAGCTGCGCCCCGAGTTCGGCCGCTTCACGATTCCAGTGCGTGTACCTGCCGAGTACGTGGGCCGCATCACTCGGCGTAAACGCCGCGACCCCCATCAGGCCGCGCCGGCGCAGGACCTCGAACGGCAGCCGGCGCGAACGCTCCTGAAGCAGGCAGGCGAGCGAAACGGGACGAACGTCGACGGCGTTCCAGGCGAGTTGCTCGAACTTGCCCAGGTGGCGAACGTCGGTGTCGAGCGCGCGCAGGCGCAGCGCGAAGCGACCGAAGGTGTTTTCGAACTGATCGGACCTGAGCTGGGCGCGCAGCTCATCGATGATCTCGGGATACTGCGCGCCGAGCAGGCTGAGCGGGACGGCGCGTTGCGGGCCGACCAGCAGTTGACCCTGCTCGTCGCGATCGATTTCGCTGTCGCCGCCCAGGCCGACCGTTGCGACATCCACCGCCTCGACCATCGTCCGCCATGCCCCGACGACGGCGCCGTCCACGTTGAGCTTCGGCTGCCCGTTCTTCAGCAGCGCCAGGTCCGTCGTGGTGCCGCCGATGTCCGCAATCAGAGCGTCGGAGCAACCGGCCAGGTAGGCGGCGCCAACGACACTCGCAGCAGGTCCGGACAGAATGGTCTGCACGGGCTTGAGCCGCGCCACCTCCGCATTCACGATGGATCCATCGGCCTGCACAACCATCAGCGGCGCATGAATCCCGCGACTCGCAAGCATTTGCTGAACCGCGCGAATCAGCTGATCGATCAGTGGAATCAATCGCCCGTTCAGTATGCAGGTGATGGCCCTGCGTGGCGCGTTCAAGCGCGCCGTCAGTTCGTGCGAGCAGGTGACCGGATGGCCCGTTTCCTCCCGCAGGATCGCAGCGGCGCGCAGTTCGTGGTCCGGATTGAGCACCCCGAAGTGGCCAACGACCGCGAACGCGGCCACATGCCCCTTGTACGTCTTCGCTGCGGAGCGCACCGCGGCCTCGTCCAGCGGCTCCCGTTGCACGCCCTCGTACGTGTGACCTCCGCAGACGTGTGCGACCGGATCGTGCCCCAGGGCTTCCCGCAAACCGAACCGCGACAGCACGTCGGCGTCCTGCCCGATCAGGATGAGGCAGACGGGACTGCCCTGGCCCTCGACGATCGCGTTGGTGGCCAGCGTGGTCGAAAGCGAAACCAGATCGACGCGCCCAACCGCTGCGAGCGAATCGCCCAGAGCCGTCACCGCCCCGGCGACGCCAATGCTCAGGTCGTGCCGGGTTGTCAGTGATTTGGAGGAGGCGAGGACACCCCGCTCCGTATCGAAGATGACAGCGTCGGTAAAGGTGCCGCCGGTATCGATCCCAAGATAGACGGGCAAGTCGATGTTCCCCGGAACGACGGCGCGCGGATCGTGGCGGTTTGTTCCGAAGGTGCTATTGCGCGAGGCTGCGGTTGTACTTGAGGTAGCGGGTGGAGTACTCGTCGCGTCCGGCCAACGCGTCCGCAGAGAAGCGGAACGCATCGAACTCTCTCGGCGAATTCATCAGCGGGTCGATCATCACCGCATCGCACCCGGCGAGAATCGACAGCTGTACGAAGGTCTGATTCAGCAGCTTGCGGTCGGGCAGACCGAACGACACGTTGCTGTGACCGCCGAAAATGTGGACTTTCGGGTAGAGCTTGCGCAGCGCCGCTACGGCATCGAGGTAATTGGCGCCGAATTGCGGGCCGGCCCCGATCGGGAAAACGAGCGGATCGAGAAAGCGGTCTTCCATCGGGATCCCGCCCTTGTCCATGAGCTCCATGCACTGCTTCATGTTGCTGACCCGTTCCTCCGCGTCCTGGGGCATGCCCGCGCTGCCGCTGGCGTTGGCAAACAGCAACGCGCGATGCTCGTGCGCGATATCAACGAGGTCGGAACGGCCGGGTTCCAGGTTGATCGAATTGACGGCGGGGCGGCTCTTGCTTCCATCGTGCACTTCGAGGCCGGCGCGGATCGTGTTGGAGTCGGACGAATCGATGGAGACGACGGAGTTCGTGATCGCCTGCGCGGTCCGAACGAGCCAACGCATCCATTCGTGCCTTTCTTCGGGCTCTACGGATATCTCATCGACGCACAGGTCGATGATGTGCGCGCCGGCGAGCTCCTGTGCCTTGATGGCCCAGGTGATATAGGCGAGGTTCTTCTGGCGGCACGCTTCCCCGATGTGGGGAATCATGAACTTTTCGCGTTTGACCGGATCGCTCGGCATGGCTCGAGTCACGTCGAGCAGGCGCCGCGTTCCGTCCAGATCGACGTAGGCGATCCCCACCTTGCCGTCCTCGCGGACGACGCGCGGGCTCGACGCCTTGATCTTCCGGGTCGAATTGAAGTTCTCGCCGATGACGATGATGCGATCGCCTGGAACCTTCATTACTCTTTTCCTTCGTCAGATGCTCGATGGGATGGTGATTTGGCCCCGGGGACGGCGGCGCGGCCTCAACGCTGACAGACCGGGTGCCGTTGGCCGCCCATGACCACCATGCATACCCCCGGCATGCACAGGGCTGGTTCCAGGCGAACTTTTAGCGCAAAATCGGCTGGATGTATGCCATTCGTTCGCATGGGTGCTATGCGTTGGTTGCATCCCTCCAGCGTCCCATTGCCGGGCAACCGGTGTAGCCTTTTGCATACAATACGACCGAACTGTTTCGAGTCGCGTTAAGAGGCGGCGAGCCGGTCGGCGCATAAGGAGGGGACATTGATGACCGCGCGGACCGAACCCCTCGGCTCCAGGCTGGCCACTATCAAAGGGGCCAAGCTCGTCAAGAGCTTCTGTTACACCTGTCCGTGGCAGTGCCCGACGGAAGTGTTCGTGCGCGACGGGCGGGTCGTCTACACCAAAGGCAATCCCGAATCGCCGAACAACATCGGCTCGCGCTGCTCCAAGGGCATGGCCAGCTGGTGGATCACGCGGGACCCGGACCGGCTGCACTATCCAATGCTCCGGACGAATCCGAAGGGACAGCCGGGCAAGTTCAAGCGGATCTCCTGGGACGAGGCCTTTTCGTTCATCGCGGAGCGCCTGGCGCGTATTCGGGACAGGTGGGGTCCTGAAGCGGTGGTATTCACGTGCCACCACGATCCGAATACCTCCTTTTACCGTCACCTGCTCGGCGACCTGTACGGTTCTCCGAATATGTACACGCACACGTCGGGCTGCGAGCAGGACCGACGCTCCGCCTGCCTGACGGTACTGGGCCACGTGTTCCCGATGCATGACTTCGCCAACTCGCGCTACGTCATCCTGTGGGGCATGAACATGCTGGGCGCAAACCAGGCCCTCTGGGAGAGCCGCGCCCTGATCGAGGCGAAGAAGAAGGGCTGCAAGCTGGTCGTGGTCGATCCGAATTTCACCGAGACCGCTCAGAAAGCGGATGAGTGGATACCCATCCAGCCGGGCTCCGACGGGGCCATGGCGCTCGCGATGTGCAAGGTCATCATCGACGAGAACCTTGCCGACCAGGAATTCATCGCCGCCCATGCGGAGGGCTTCGACGGATTCCGGGACCACCTGCGCGCCAACGGCTACACGCCCGAGTGGGCCGAGCCCATCACCGGGATCAAAGCCGGGACCATTGCCCGGCTTGCGCGCGAGTTCGCGAGCACCAAGCCGGCGATGTCGGCCATCTTCAAAGGGTCCGGGTACTACACGAACGGTGCCGATGCCGGGCGCGCCTGCTACATCCTCGACGTCATTTGCGGCCAGGTCGACAAACCCGGGAACCTGAACCTGAAGGACTGGGCGCCGATCGGTGCGCCGGTCATCATCCCCGACGACGCAAAAGGCAAAGCGACGCGGCCGCCGTTGCATGTGGCCATGGGCTACTCGCTGGCTCCGGACCTTCCCAATTCCAGGCTTCCCGACGCGGTCCTCGACGGCAAGCCCTATCCGGTCAAGGCGGTTTTCGTGCAGGCGACGAACCCGGTGATGAGCGACCCGAATCGCGATCGGGTGCTGCAGATGTTCCGCGGCCTGGAGCTGGGCGTAGCGCTCGAGCTGTTCATGAGCGAGACCGCGCTCGAATGCGACATCGTGCTGCCCGAGACGTCCTTCTACGAACATGCCGAAATCCGCCAGGGCATGTGGCTCGGACCCGAGGCGATCCTGTGTCAGCCCTGCGTGCCGCCGGTGGGCGAGGCCAAGCCTTCGTACGAAATCGCCAAGGGTATCGCCGAGAAGATGGGCTGGGGCAAGTACTTCCCGTATCAGAAGTGGGAGGACTGGGCCGAGCTGATGGTCAAGGGCCTGCCGATCAGTCTGGCGGAGCTGAAGGAGAAGGGGTTCTGGGCCGGCGAGGTCGGCTACAACCGCGTCGGCAAGGGCGTCGGTACGCCGTCGGGCCGACTGGAGATCCGATCGAAGGCGTATGCCGACGCCGGCTTCAATCCGTATCCGGTGTACTCGCCCACGGCGGTCAGCCCGGACAAGCAGTTTCCGTTGCGGCTGACGCACTCCAAGCTGTCGATGCACTGCAACATCGTGACACAGAATAATCCGCTGCTGATGGAGGTGTGCGGCGAGAACTGGGTCGAGATCAATTCGAGCGACGCCCGACGGTACGGCATCCAGGATGGATCGTACGTGCATCTTGAATCACCGAAGGATCGGATCCGGATCAAAGCCAAGGTGGTCGAGGGCCTGGTGCCGGGATGCGTCAGCGTGCGTCACGGCCACGGTTTCGGACACTGGGCGATGGGGAGCGTCGCAAGGGGCAAGGGCGCCCATTCGAACAATCTGATGGACATCCACACCAATCCGATCACCGGCGCCAACTGCTACAACGAATGCAAGGTTCGCGTGATTCCGGCCTGAACCAGGACGTCGTGAATATGCCGATGCACTCGAAGCAGATGCAAGATCCACGGAGGTAGCCCCTTGCAATACGCCTTCTATTTCGACCATCAACGCTGCGTGAAATGCCATGCGTGCGAAATCGCGTGCAAGACATGGAACGAGATCGATGTCGGCCCGCGCTGGCGCGAGGTCGTCAAGCTCGAGTCCGGCACGTTCCCCAACGTCAAGGCGATGAACGTGTCGATGGCCTGCATGCATTGCGGCGATGCGCCCTGCCGCACCGCGTGCCCCGTGTCGGCGATCAGCAAGAGCCCGCAGAACGGCATCGTCACGGTCGATCCGAACAAGTGCATCGGCTGCGGCTTCTGCGCGTGGGCGTGCCCGTTCAGCGCCCCGCAGATCTCCTCGACCGTGGGGAAAATGGAGAAGTGCAACTTCTGCCAGACCCCGGGCAAGGAGCGGCCGCTCGATATGCCGCGGGCCTGCGAGGAGATCTGTCCAACCGGGGCGATCATCTCAGGTCCGATTTCGGAACTGGCCACGATCAACCGCGAGAAGGCCGCAGGACGCCTGGGCAGCGTGGGAATGCAGGGGCTGCCCGCGCTCATGCTGGATGCCCAGAGCCGGTTCGGCACGGCCACATGAAAGGGCGGCGCCGGGCAGCTATCCGATACTTCGATACCGCCTGACGCCGACTTTCAGCGCAGCACATGAAGCAGGAGCGCGGCGGGGTGCGATGCGCCCGAATGGCTTTTGTCCGGATCGGTTCGCACAGGCATATCGATTCAAGATGTTTCTCGTTCTGCACACGTCCACATTGGGAGTAACCAGATGGCCCAGAAAGACTTGCGATGGTCCGGAATGCTGCAGCAGATGACCCCGTCGCTCACGGTTCTGAGCAAGGACCAGCGTCAGATCATCATCAACACAGCCTTCGAGATACTCGAGCGCACGGGCAATCGTGTGGGTTCGAAGGAGGCCCTCGAGCTGTTCCAGAAAGCAGGTTGCCGCATCGAGCCGCTCGACGACGAAGGGATGAAGGTCTTCTTTCCCCAGCACCTGATCGAGGAGTGCCTGCGGCTGTCGCCGAAGCGAATGCTGCTTTACAACCGCAAGGGCGAGCCGACGCTGTACTGCGAGGGGCGCAACAGCTACTTCTCTCCGACCTCGGCGTGTCCGAAGATGTGGGACCCCTATACGGGGCAGCGGCGCGCCTGGACGAAGGCGGACATCGGCAACGCTTCCATGATCACCGACGCGTTGCCCAACCTGGACGCGATGTTCGCCCTGGGGTCGCTGGCGGACGACTATGGATTCGACACCTTCGTGCACGAAGTGCACGCGATGATGATCAACACGAGCAAACCGATCATCTATCTGTCCAACGAGGTCGCCGACACCAAGGCCATCTGCGAGATGGCAGCGGTCATCGCCGGAGGCTGGGACGAGCTGCGTCGTCGTCCGTTCATCCTCCAGTACGACGAGGTGCTTTCGCCGCTGAAGCACAAGAACCACGCGATCGACAAATTCATGTACCTCGCGGGCGAGGGCCTGCCGGTGCGCTACGGCGCGTTCACGATGTCGGGCGCGTCGTCGCCGGTTACCCTGCCCGGCGCGACCGCGCAGTCAATCGCCGAGGCCCTGGTCGGGTTGATGGCCGTCCAGCTCAAGCGTGCGGGTACACCGTACATGATGGCGATCCTTCCGGGCATCATGGATCTTAAGTTCGGCGTGCTTGCGTCGGGTGGCCCGGAGTACCATTTGTTCCATGCGATGTACACCGAGTGCGTGCACGAGCTCGGCCTGCCGGTCATGGCGACCGCGGGGATCTCCGATTCCAAGGTGGTCGATGCGCAGGCCGGTGCCGAGTCGCTGTTCAGCTACCTGTGCGCGGCGCTGGCCGGATGTCACATCAATATCGGCGCCGGCAGTCTCGAATCGCATCTCATCGGGTCGTTCGAGCACCTCGTGTTCTGCAACGAGGCGATTTCGGCGGTTCGGCGGTTCATGAAGGGAGCACCCATCTCCAACCAGTCACTGGCGATGGAGGTGATCCAGGAAGTCGGCGACAACCTGCCCAACGCCATTTTCGTCGACCGCGAGCACACCACCAAGACGTATCTGCAAGAGCAGTGGCAGCCGGGCTTGTGGAGCCGGAACAACTTCGCGTCATGGACGACGAAAGGCTCGAAGTACTGCCATCAGGTATGCAACGACCATGTGCGGCAGATCCTCGAGAATTACAAGCCCGAGCCATTGCCCGAGAAGGTGCTGGCCCAGCTCGAGGAGATCGCGCAGGCTGCAACGAACCCGGAGACACTCTCGGTCAGCAGGACCGCCCAGGGCACGCGCCGGCGCAAGTTCCGCGCCGC
Source organism: Burkholderiaceae bacterium (assembly GCA_035511515.1). Lineage (GTDB taxonomy): Bacteria > Pseudomonadota > Gammaproteobacteria > Burkholderiales > Burkholderiaceae_F > VBCK01. Next base: position 71,438 of record DATKFG010000013.1, read on the forward strand.
CTGACGGACGTTGCGATCACTGTTCAGTCATCACACATAGAGAGGTAAGAAACGTGGCTATCGACTTTAATGAGCTCGCCAACGCGATCGTCACCGCCGACCTGGACACGGCCGTCTCCCTAACGCGCAAGGGCGTCGACGACGGCAAGGCCGACGGTCGTGACCCGGGCGAGGTCGCGAAGGAAATTCTGAACAAGGGACTTATCGGCGGCATGGACATCATTTCCGAGCTGTGGACCCAGGAGAAGATCTTCATTCCGGAAGTCTTGCTGTCCGCGAAGGCGATGCATGCCTGCATGGGCACGCTGCGGCCGATTCTCGAGGCGTCCAAGGAGCCGCCGCGCGGCATTGTCGTCATCGGCACCGTCAAGGGCGACCTGCACGATATCGGCCAGAATATCGTGACGATGATGCTCAAGGGCAACGGATTCGAGGTCCATAACATCGGCCCGAACTCGTCGCCCGAGAAGTTCATGACGAAGGCGAAGGAGGTTGGCGCCAACCTGATCGGGCTTTCGGCGCTCCTGACGACGACGATGCCGATGCAGCGCGAGACGATAAAAGCCTTCGAGGAAGCCGGTCTGCTCGAGAAGATGGCCATCATGGTCGGTGGTGCGCCGGTCACATCGGATTGGGCCGAGAAGATCGGCGCCGATGGCTACGCCCCCGACGCGGCTCACGCGGTCGGGCTGGCCAAGACGTTGATGCAGGACTTGCAGGCTTCCTAGGATTGCACAGGCCTCGACAGCAACCACCGACGGCTTAATGCCCTCGCGCTGATCCCCGTCGACAGGCGCCGGATGGCCAAGCCCGTCACTGTTTCGTTCGTCGACCCGGCCACCAACCTCACGACCAAGGAAGTGAGGGTCGTGCCGGACGGCTCGTTGACCCTGCTCCAGGTCGCGCAATCCGCCGGTCTGGAGATCGCGGCCACCTGCGGCGGCAGGGGACGTTGCCGCAGCTGTCGGGTGAAGGTTCTGCAAGGCGAAATCCCGCCAGCGACGATGCAGGATCGCGTGCAGCTCGGGGGCGAGGAGATCCAGGAGCGGTACCGGTTGTCCTGCCAGACCTGCTTGATCGCCTCATGCTCGATCCTGCCAGCGCCTCCACTTACGGAGGGCGGTCACCAGATCCTCGCGGCCCCGAACACCCGGTTGGACCGGGGAGCGCTGGCGCTCGACAGCGGCGTGGAGAAGCATGTGATCGTCGCGGCGCCGCCAACCGAGGAAAATCACCAGACGTCCGATCTGGAGCAAATCGTCGCTCAACTGCCACGCCGTGTCGCCATCGAAGCCACGCCGATCGGCGTACTGCGCGATCTGCCCGAGACGCTGCGCGCCAAGGGCGGGCAGCTGACGGTCACCACATTTCTGGACCGGATCCTCGATATCGAGCCAGGCGACAGCTCGGCCCACAAATTCGGCGTGGCCTTCGACATCGGGACGACCACCATCGTAGCGAGCCTGCTCGACCTCGATTCCGGCGAGGAGCTTGCCAGCGTCGCGAACATGAACCCGCAATCCGTGTACGGCGGGGACCTGATGTCGCGCATCGCCTATGCGATGAACGATCCGAAGAAGCTCGCAACCCTGCGCGCGAAAGCGCTCAATGCGGTCAACGACTTCATCAAGGAGGCCTGCGACAAGGCTGGCGTCTCCACGCAGCATGTCTACAAGATAGTGGTCGTGGGCAATACGTGCATGCACCACGTGTTCCTCGGCATCGACGTGAGCTATGTCGGGCTGGCGCCCTATGCGCCGGTGGTACGACACCCGGTCGTCATTGCCGCGAGCGAGCTTCCGCTGAAGGCCACCCCCAAGGCGGTTGTCTGCCTGCTGCCGCTGGTGGCCGGGTTCGTCGGCGCCGACACCGTCGCCTGCGTCCTCGCAACCCGCATCTATGAGAGCAAGGAACTGCGTGCACTCGTTGACATCGGCACCAATGGCGAGGTGGTCATGGGCAACCGCGATCGCCTGATGGCATGTTCCGCGCCTGCGGGGCCGGCGCTCGAGGGCGCGCAGATCCGCCACGGCATGCGCGGCGCGCTGGGTGCGATCGAGAAGGTGCGCATCGACGGGGATGTCGAATGCGACGTCATCGGCAACGTACCTGCCATCGGCATTTGCGGTTCCGGACTGATCGATGCCGTGGCACGAATGCTCGATGTCAACGTGCTTGCCGCGTCGGGCGTGATGCGGCACGATTTCAAGGACTCGGTGGCGCAGTCACTGCGCGAGCGCATGACGAAAACCGCGGAGGGAAGAGATCAGTTCGTGCTGGTGCGGAAGGAAGAGTCGGGCAAGGGCGAGGCGGTGGCTCTGACCCAGAGCGATATACGGCAATTGCAGTTGGCCAAGGGCGCGATCTACTCCGGGATCCTGATGCTCCAGAAGGTGATCGGGGTGAGCGATGCCGAACTCGCCGAGCTGATGCTGTGCGGCGGCTTCGGCAACTACATCAGTATCGCCAGCGCCGTGCGCATCCGCCTGCTGCCCCCGTTGCCGCTGGAGCGCATCACGTATTTCGGCAATGCCGCGCATGTCGGCGCGCAGATGGCCCTGCTCTCGGAGACCGAGCGGGCGCGAGCCAGCGAACTCGCCCGCCGGATCGAGCATGTCGCCCTGGCCTCGCAACCCGACTTTCAGGACGTGTTCGTCGACGCGATTTCGTTCTCGGCACCCTTATCCGTGGCATCCTGATACCAGCGGCAAAGCGCGGTCGCGAGCCAGCCGCTTGGTCGATGTCATGGCCGCTCAGTATTCGAGTCCGCGCTGCGCACGGATGCCCTGCTTGAAAGCGTGCTTGACGACCTTGACGTCGCTGACCGTGTTGGCCATCGCCACCAGCCCCGGTGGCGCGCTGCGGCCCGTCAGCACCACGTGCTGCATCGGCCAACGCGCGGCGATGTCCGCCGTCACCGTGGCCTCTTCGAGGTAGCCGTGGGCCAGCACCACGTTTATCTCATCCAGCAGCACCAGCGCAATGTCCCCGCGCTTGAGCAGGCCGCGCGCCAATTCCCAGCCCTGTCGAGCGCGGTCGATGTCACGCGCGCGATCCTGTGTTTCCCACGTAAAACCTTCGCCACACACGTGGTACACGACCTCGTCCGGAAAGCGGCGAAAGAAGCTCTCCTCGCCGGTGGGTATGGCTCCCTTTATGAATTGCACGACACCCGCCTTCAGACCGTGGCCGAGCGTGCGCGCCACCATGCCGAAACCCGAGCTGCTCTTGCCTTTTCCCGGACCGGTGATCACCAGGACCACGCCCGTGTCGACATCGGCCTGCGCGATGCGCGCGTCGACCACGGCCTTGTGTCTGCGCATCACCCTGCGGTGGCGCTCGTCGGAATCGATGTCATCGTTCATCGTCCGGATCCAGGATCAATGTGGCAGCCACCACGTTCGCCCCAGCGCGTTGTTCGCCGAGAGCGGGCGGACGGCACTCGGGCTGCTGCACACTACTCGGCGATAGCGCCCTGGCGTTCGCGTTCCTGGATGTGGCGTATCCGCTGCACGACTCCGTCCGACCACTCGCAATGGTCCTGGCCCCATTGATCGAAGAAGACCAGCTTTTCCAGGGGCGTACGGGATCGCCAGCCGGCCAGCTCCAGCTCGGGCTTGTCCAGGAAATGGCTCACGTAACCCACACACAGATAGGCAATCGGACTTATGTTGGTCGGGATTCCCAGAATGTTCTGCAGCGCCGCTGTCCTGAAAATACTGACCCACCCCACGCCCAGGCCTTCGGCTCGCGCCGCCAGCCAGAGGTTCTGCACAGCGCACACCGTGCTGTAGATATCGGTCGCCGGATTGTGGGTGCGCCCGAGCACTGCGGGCCCGGCCCGTCCGTGATCACACGTCACGCAGATGTTGATCGGCGCTTCCAGGATGCCCTCCAGTTTCAGGCGCCGGTACTGTTCTTCTTTCTCGTTGTCGAACTTCGTCGCTTCTTCAGCCCTGGCCAGCAGAAAGGCCGCGTGCACGCGCTGGCGAACGGCCTTCGACCGTATGACGAGGAAGTTCCACGGCTGCATGAAGCCGACCGAAGGCGCGTGGTGCGCGGCCATCAAGACTCGGCTCAGCACGACATCGGAGACCTGGTCGGGCAGGAACTGACTGCGCACGTCGCGACGCGTGAATATGTTCTGGTAGACCGCCGCTCGGGCCTGTTCGAAACGATCGACCGGATCGGTGAGCTCTGCCGCACGTTCCATGGTTGCGTCTCCTCAGATGGAGGGAGGGTCCGGGCTTGTGCGACCGGCGCCGAACGGCCCCTGGGTGATCGGCCGGTTCGCGAGCGAGCGGTTCGCGAGCCATCGGACCCACGGCATCACCGAGCCGGCGCCGTTGTCGCGACGTTTTCGCGCCGTGATGAGCCTGAACGGAGGGACGGAATCGGGATGAAGTCCGCTCTGGCGAGAACGACTGACGACACAGTCGTCGTCGGAAGTGGCACTTTCCTGGGAGCAAGCCGTGACGGGCAGGCTGCTCGGCGCAAACAGCGCCGGGTATCGGCAGATCTTCATGGCAGGGTTGCATTCCTATTTTGGATGGTATCGAAACGCAGATTCGTGACCTTGCCGGGTCGGGGTGCCGTTGTGCGCAGCAGCGCCCACGGCTTTCAGGTTCAGGTGTTGTGTGTGCTCAACGTCCTCCCTTTGGCCCCACGGACGGATCATATTATGGGGGCAACACCACACGCAAAGGGTCCGATGCGTGGCGGGTCGACCCCCTCTGCTCCCAGGTCGCCGGGTCAGGCACAGTTCTGGCTTTACCCGCGCGTCCCGGCACTCATTCGCATCGAAACCCTCGAGCGATGATGCCCAGCGAGAGGCTCCTGAGGCATGATTGCCGTGCTGTTCCAGTCAGCAGCGGCATCTACAACCAGAAGGGGGAGTTCGATGGGCAACCTCGTTTCGCGTCGCCAATTCCTCAAACTCACCGGTGGGGCGGCCGTGGGCGCAGCGGCCGTGTCGACCGATGCACGGGCAGCGGCCAGCGCGGACGCGGGCGGCGCGGTGCTGCCCTACAAGGCCAAAGTGGTCGGCAAAGCCGGCTTGCTCGGCCCGGACCACGCGGTGGCATTCACCTTCCCGGATGCGTCTTCGCCCTGCGCGCTGCTGAAGTTGGGGACAGCCGTGCCCGGAGGGGTCGGTCCCGATCAGGACATCGTTGCCTACAGCACGATGTGCACCCACATGGGCTGCGGAGTGAGCTACGACAGCGTTCAGCGTGTATTCAGGTGTCCGTGCCACTTCAGCGTATTTGACGCGGAAAAATCCGGCGAGATGGTGTGCGGCCAGGCCACGGAAAATCTTCCTCGCATCGTTCTGAAGTACGACGGCAAGGATGACAGCATCACGGCGGTGGCGGTGGTTGGCTTGTTGTACGGACGACAGTCCAACATCCTGTAAGGGCAGGAGGAAACCCAGATGAGCACGACCCACGATCGCGTGGCATTGCCTCCCGTCGGCGCACAACGTACCAATCTCACGTGTCATTTCTGCATCGTCGGTTGCGGTTATCACGTCTACAAATGGAATGCCGAGGTGGAAGGCGGCCGCGCCCCGAACCAGAACGCGCTCGGCCTGGATTTTCGCAAGCAACTGCCGCCGCTCACCGCCATCATGACACCGGCCATGACGAACGTGATCAAGGACAAGGACGGGCGCCGCTACAACATCATGATTCTTCCCGACCGGGGCTGCTCGGTGAATCAGGGCCTATCGTCGACGCGAGGCGGCCAACTGGCCAAAGTCATGTACACCGCGGATGGGGTCGGCAGGGAGCGCCTGCGCAACCCGCGCGTCTATGTCGGCGACGCCTGGTTCGACACGAGCTGGGACGATGCACTGGGGCTGTACTGCGGCGTGACCAAGAAGATACTCGACAGCGACGGTCCGGCAGAGCTGGTTTTCGACTGCTTCGACCATGGAGGCGCAGGCGGTGGGTTCGAGAATACGTGGGCGACGGGCAAGCTCATGTTTACGGCGCTCAAGACCCCGATGGTGCGCATCCACAATCGCCCCGCGTACAACTCGGAGTGCCATGCCACGCGCGAGATGGGCATCGGCGAGCTCAACAACAGCTACGAAGATGCGGAGCTGGCCGACGTCATCATGGCGATCGGCTGCAACTCGTACGAAACCCAGACAAACTACTTTCTGGCCCACTGGGTGCCCAACCTGCTGGGCGGCACCGTCGCCAAGAAGCAGAAGTGGTTTCCCGGCGAAGCTGCGGGCAGGGCCCGGATCATTTTCGTCGACCCGCGCCGCACACCCACGATCGCCGTCGCCGAGCAGGTGGCCGGCAACGACAACGTCCTGCACCTCGACATCGAGCCGGGCACCGACATTGCGCTGTTCAACGGCCTGTTGACTTACGTCGTCGAGCAAGGCTGGCACGACGGGGACTTCATCGCGCGGCACACGCGCGACTTCGACATCACCGTCCCGGCGAACCGGCTTTCTCTGGAAGAAACGAGCCGGATCACAGGCGTGCCCGTCGCCAGGCTCAGACAGGCCGCCGAGTGGGCCTATAGACCGAAGGCGGCGGGTCAACGCACGCGCACGATGCACGCGTACGAGAAGGGCATCATCTGGGGCAACGACAATTACCTCATCCAGTCGGCTCTGGTGGATCTGGTGCTCGCCACCCACAACGTGGGCCGGCGCGGAACCGGCGTGGTGCGCATGGGAGGTCATCAAGAGGGCTACACGCGTCCTCCGTATCCGGGCGACAAGAAGATATACATCGACCAGGAGATCATCCAGGGTCGCGGGCTCATGTACACGGCTTGGGGCGCCAACCCGTTCCAGACGACGCTCAATGCCGAGCAGCACCGCGCTGCCATTCTGCATCGCGCCGGTATCGTCCGGGAAGCGATCGGCAAGGCCCGCGGCGCGTCGACCAAGGACAAGGTCGACGTCATCTACGACGCCGTGAAAAATCGGGGCGGCCTCTTTCTGGCCAGTATCAATCTGTATCCGACTGCGCTGGCCGAAGCGGCGCACGTCCTGTTGCCAGCCGCCCATCCGGGCGAGACCCATCTGACCTCGATGAACGGCGAGCGCAGGTGCCGCTTGTCGGAACGGTTCATGGACCCGCCCGGGGTCGCTAGAGCCGACTGCCTCATTGCGGCTGACATCGCCAACTCGCTCGGGGCCATGTATGCAGCCGAAGGCAAGGCCGACCTGTCAATGCGGTTCGCGGGTTTCGACTGGAAGACCGAGGAGGACGCATTCAACGACGGATTTCGCGCTGCCGGCACGGCAGGTGCGCCGCCCATCGACAGCCAGGGCGGTGGAACCGGTTACCTCGCAACCTACGACCGCCTGCGCGCGGCGGGCAACAACGGAGTCCAGTTGCCCATCAAGGAGTACAAGGATGGAAAGCTGATCGGCACAGAAATGCTCTACACCGATAACAAGTTCGACACAGCCGACGGAAAAGCGATCTTCAAGCCGTCGCCGTGGCCAGGACTGCCACGGATGGTCGCCGATCAGAGAGCCAAGCACCGCTTCTGGATCAACAATGGACGCGTCAACGAGGTCTGGCAGACCGGTTACCACGACATGTACAACGAGTTCGTGCGCGGTCGCTGGCCGATGGCCTTCCTCGAGATCAATCCGGACGACGCCGCATCCTTGGGGGTGTCGGCCGGCGACGTGGTCGAGCTGTTCAATGACTACGGCTCGACCTACGCGATGACCTATCCGGAGCCATCCATCAAGAAGAGCCAGACCTTCATGCAGTTCGGGTACTGGAACGGCATTGCCGGCGATCTGGTGACCCCGTGGACGGATCGCAACATCATTCCGTATTACAAGGGAACCTGGGCGAGCATCCGCCGCGTCGGCACCGTGGCGGACTTCAAGGAGACGGTTTCATTCAAGCCGCGACGGTATGCGTGAAGCGATCTGATTTCTCGGAGCAAGGCGGTTCATCGCGCCCGACCGGCTGCGACCGATCGAGAGCTGCAAGCACTGGCGCTACCGCATGAAAGGAACCGAAGACGACCACCAGTTCGCCGGCTGCGGCAGCGCAACGCGCAGCGCCCAGCGCTGCCATCGGTGAGGCGAAACAACCGGCCGCGGAGGCACCCAGGCTGTGCCTGAGCGCCAGCGCGAGCTGATCGGTGGACGCGGCGCGCGGCGTGTCGAGCGCGCACAGGTACCAGGCGCCGACCACTCCGCGCAGCGCAGTGACGATGCCGTCCAGGTCCTTGTCCCGCATGGCACCGAACACGGCATGAACTTTGGCGCCATGCGCCATCCCGCTCAACGCATCCGCGAGCGCCCGCGCCGCGTGCGCGTTGTGGGCCACGTCCAGCACCACCCGCGGCGAGCCCGCGATGATCTGCAGGCGGCCCGGAAGGCGCACCGCGGCAAGTCCCTGGGCCACGGCCGCCGGCGGCACCGCGAGGTGATTGCGCAAAGCCACCAGCGCTGCCACCGCTGCGGCGGCGTTGCCGAGCTGGAAGTTTCCGCCAAGCGCCGGTCGCGGCAGGCCAGGGATGCGAAGGCCGAGGCCCTCCCAGCACCAGTTGTCGCCTTCCTCCCGGTTTATCGCGTAGTCATGACCCACCTGGATCGCGCGTGCACCACGCCGCCCGACCTCGCGCAGCAGTTCCATCGGCGGGTCCGGATCGGCCACGACGAACGGGCGTCCGGCTCGACAAACGCCGGCCTTCTCGCGCCCGATGGCATCGCGGTCGGGGCCCAGGTAGTCGACGTGGTCGATGCCCACGCTGGTGAGCACGGCGCAGTCGGCGTCGACGACGTTCACCGCGTCCAGACGCCCGCCAAGGCCAACCTCCAGCACCGCGGCATCCACTGCAGAACGGCTCAGCAGGCGCAGGATGGCCAGGGTGGTAAATTCAAAGTAGGTCAACGTCTCGGCGCCGCGCGCCGCCTCCACGGCAGCCAAATGCGGTAGCAGCGCTTCGTCGCCGACCTCGCATCCGTCGATACGGCAGCGTTCGTTGAAACGCAAAAGGTGCGGCGAAGCGTATACGCCGGTGCGCCAGCCGGCGGCGCGCAGCATCGCCTCCAGCATCGCGCAGGTCGAGCCCTTGCCGTTGGTGCCGGTGACCGTGATGACCGGCATCCCGAGACGCAGCTGCAGGCGCTCGGCCACCCTGACGACCCGGTCCAGGGTCAGGTCGATCGACAAGGGGTGCAGGTTCTCGGCGTGCGCAAGCCAGCCCTGCAGGGTTCTGGGGCGGTGCGAGGCGCCGGTCGGCATGTCCGAGTCGTTCAGTGCCTGGATCAAGGTCCGAATTGCCGAGCGCCGTCGACCACGACTGCCGGAAAGCCTTGCAAGCCACCTGTGCCCAGCCTCGCTGCCGCCCGCTCCCGGCCATGGGTCCTCAACTCCACCAGCGGGCCCGATTGGATAGCGCCGGTCGGACATATCTCCTCGCACGCGCGCGGCATGTCCAGCGGCCGCTCCTTGCCGGGTGTCCGGCAGAAGTTGCACTTCTCCATCTTGCCGCTGAGCGTGGTCAGCTGCGGTGCGTTGAAAGGACAAGCCCATGCGCAGAAGCCGCATCCGATGCACCGGTTCGGATCGACGGTGACGATGCCGTTCTCGACGCTCTTGGAGATGGCGCCCACCGGGCACGCGCTCTGGCAAGGCGCGTCACCGCAGTGCATGCAGGCCATCGAGACGTTCATGGCCTGCACGTCGGGAAACGTGCCCGACTCGAGCTTGACCACTTCGCGCCAACGAGGACCGAGATCGACCTCGTTCCAGGTCTTGCACGCAATCTCGCATGCATGGCATTTCACGCAGCGCGTGTGATCGAAGTAGAAGCCGTATTGCATGGCGATCGCCCCCGAGGCCCATTAACCGGCAGGCCGGATACGAACCTTGCATTCGTTGTAGCAATTGGCGCCGGTGATGGGGTTCGTGTAGCTGTCCATCAGGTTGTTGGAGTGCGCCCCCTTGCCTTTGGCCACGGAGCCCATCGCCCAGTGGCCGAATCCGTGCCCGTGTCGTATCGAGATCGCGCCCGGAACGAGGCCCTGCGTGACCCTGGCCTTGATGCGGATCTTGTCCTTCGGGGATTCGATGATGACGTCCTGGCCATCGACGACGCCGTATCTGACCGCATCGGTCGCGCTGATCTCGACCCAGTTCTCCGGGCAGATCTCCATCAGCAGCGGGTTGTTCTGCGTCACGATGTTGCAGTGCATGCTGAGTTTGGAGTGGGTCACCTGCAGTGGATAGTCGGCATCCGGTATCACCGATCGCGGCACGTAGACGGGGTATGGGTCGTGGCCGGCGTCGGCGTAGGCCTTCGAACGGATCTCGATCTTGCCGGACGGCGTGGGCAGCCCTGCAGGAACCTTGTCATAACGCACGCTCCCGGCCCAGAAACCCTTTTCCTTCAGTTCGTCGACCGAGATCGGTATGTCCTTGAGCATCAGCCTGGCCCAGTCCTCCCAGCGTTCATAGGGAAAGTGCTCGCCCCATCCCATCTTGTGCGCGATGCCCTTTGCGATTTCATAGGGTGCCTTGGATTCGCCGACCGGAGGCACCACCGGCTGGCAAAGGACGACTTCCGGGCCGAGCCACATGCCGTTGCGGATTTCCGCCTGCTCGTGGAAGGAGGTCTCGGGCAGCACGACATCGCATTCGAGCGCTGTCTCGCTCATGTAGAGCTCGCAGGCCACGGCGAACTCGAGCGCGGCGAACATCTTCTGCACCTGCTGCCGGTTCGGGTCGCTCATGACCGGGTTGGTCGCGTGCACCCAGAGCGCCTTGACGGGGTAAGGCTTGCCCTCGAGCACGGCGGATGGCAGACGCGCGTTGGGCAGATCCGGCGCCAGCGGGTACCCCATCGCCACATGCAAGGCGGGATGGCCGGCCTTGCCTCGCGCGTGCAGCGGAATGTCGACCGGGTTCGCCAGCGGCGCCCAGTCTTTCAGGATCAGATTGCCCGGTTTGTCGACCTCGCCGCAAATGGCATCCAGGATGTAGCAGGCACGGCCTGCGTCGGCACCATTGGTGTAGTAACCCGAGCCCTTGAAGATGGCGGACATCGACGGCTTGGTCGCTGCAAACTCGCGCGCCAGTCGCGCGATGGTCTGAGCCGTCACCCCGCAGATGCCCTCGGCCCATTGCGGGGTGTATCCGCGATCGCGCAGGTGGTCGCGAAAGCCGTCGAAGCCCGAGCAGTGCTGCGACACAAAGGCCTGGTCGTACAGGCCCTCATCGATGATGACGTGGCACATGGCCAGCGCCATGGCACCATCGGTACCGGGGCGGATCGGGATCCACTCGTCGGCCTTCTGCGCGGTCTCGGTGAACGCCGGGTCGACCACCACCAGCTTGCAGCCGCGTTGACGCGCTTCGATCAGGGCCCGGCTCTCCCACAGCCCCTGATTGGCGCCCAGCATGTTCATGCCCCACAGCATCACGTACTTCGAATGGGCGAAGTCGTGCATCGGAAACACGTGCCCGAACAGGGTCAGGCAGGCCGAACGGCGGTCCTGTTCGCAGCCCGAGGAATGGGCGTACATGTTCGGCGAGCCGTACAGGTCCCCGAACAGGTGTCGATAAAACTGCGTGTTCGGATCGTGATGGCAGGTGAGCACCAGCGCCTCCGGGCCCCACTTGTCGCGAATGTCGTTCAGTTTCGCCGCGATCAGCTCGAACGCCTCATCCCAGCTCGTCCGCCGGAATTTGCCGGGCTCGCCCTTCGGGTTGGTGCGAACCATCGGGTACTTGAGGCGATCGGGATCGCGCGAGGTCCACCAGCTCGCCATGCCTTTGGAGCAGCGCGAGCCGATGTTGTTGGGCGCCTCCGGGTTGCCTTTCTGATAGACGATGCGCCCGTCGCGGACGAACACTTCGGTCGGGCACTGCCAGGGGCAGGTGTAGCAAAAACTCTTGATGCGCGTGGCGCCCTTGATCGCCGCGAGACGCTGCCCCAAGTCTTCCGGAGGGTTCATGGGCTGGCCTCCCTGATCATCCGTTCTGCCGGTTCATTCTGCGCTCAAAGGTGCGCCGGCGGGCCGAGTCGTAGCGCGAACCGGCTCCCGGGGCCATGACGTGTGATCATTGGGGGGGCCTCGCAGACCGTTACCAGCAAGTGCTCACTTAAGATCGTAGGCGAAATCGTAAGCCGTGCTCTTGGCGTCGCGCGCGTGCAGCTTCATGCTGCCCTTGGCCCCGGTGTACTTGCCGCTGCCGCCGGTCACGACCATCACGGAGTCGCCGGCGTCGTAAAACGGACCTTCGACGGTGATCAGTCCGTCCTTCAGGATCAACGTCCAGAAGCACTCCCAGCTCTTGCCGGTCACGACGCGGATGCAGTAGCCCTGATCGGAGCCGACCTGCACCTTGTTGGCCGCGTCGAACACGGGATTGGCGAAGGTGAGCAGGTCGCCCGGGGAATCGCCCTTTTCACCCAGATCGAGGGTGGCGTCGGTCAGCGCACGTTCGACGACGACGAAGTGTTCGGCCGCCCGTGCCGGCCATGCGACCAATGCCAGCGGCGCAACACTGGCGATGGCGATCGTGAACCGGAGCGCTTTCTTGTCAGCCATTGCATCTCCTCGGATGTTCAAACGGACCTGGCCCCCAGCACACCAGCCGCTGGTGCCGGCTCGGAGCTGGCCAGGTGCAAGTACGGCGCATCGCCGGCCGGGGCGTGACCGCGGTCGTACGGCCGTCCGAGCACCATGTACACAAGGCCCAGGACCAGTACGCCGACCGAGGTGACGATCATCGAGTAGTTGCTGTACCAGGGGTCGTCCGGACTGCGTGGCCAGGCCATGTCGAAGATCGCGATCAGCTGATAAGTCAGCGCCGCGATATTCACCAGCCAGGCGAACGGCCCGAGCGTGAACGGGCCGTTCGGCTGCCACCCCCGGATGCGCGCGATCAGCGCGGACAGCACGATCATGAAGAAAGCGATGTAGATGCCGATGGCGGCAAAATTGATGATGGTGGCCACCGCGTTCTGCAGCCACAGACCCGATACCGCGATCACCGCGGGCACCAATCCGGCCAGGACCAGCGAAGCGGTGGGCACGTGTGTACGGGGCGACAGCCGGCTCAGGGTGCCGCCACCGATGATCATCTCGTCGCGCCCGTAGGCAAACAGCAGGCGGCTGGTGGCCGCCTGCAGGCTCAGAACGCAGGAACCGAACGAGACCAGCACCACCCCGATCACGGCCCGGAAGCCATGCTCGCCCATCGCCGCGCGCAACGTGGTGACCACCGGATCCTTGTCCTTGCCTTGCAGCACGGCACCCACGTCGGGAACGGCGAGCACCAGGGCCAGGCACACCAGCATCGCCGCGAAGCCCCCGACGTAAATCGTCATGCGCATCGCCTTCGGGATGGTCCGGCTGGCGTCCGGCGTCTCCTCGGCCACGTCACCGCAGGCCTCGAAGCCGTAGTAGCAGAACATCGCGGCAACGCAGGACGCCATGAAGGCGGGCCAGTAGTGCCCATCGCTGCGGATGCCGAAACTGTCGAACAGGGCGCCCCAGGACTGGTGCCGTGCGAACAGCAGCAGGTACAGGCCGACCACGACCGCTCCGATCAGCTCGCACACGAATGCGAACATCGCAACCCGGGCCAGCATGCGGGTGCCGCCCAGGTTCAGCAGCGTGACGCCGACGATCAGCACAATCGCTATGGCCGTCGTGACCTCGGCGCCCACCTCGATGCCGAGAAACTGAGCGACAAACGGCGCCGCCCCGGTGGCCGTGCCCGCCACGCTCACGAACAACGCCCAGGCGTAGACCCAGCCCGCCATCCAGGCCCAGCGCTTGCCCACCAGGCGCCGCGCCCACGGATACAGCCCGCCGGAGATTGGAAACTGCGAGACGATTTCCCCGAAGACGAGGCACACCAGCAGCTGGCCCAGAGCGACCAGCAGGTACGACCACCAGTACGCCGGACCGCCCGTTGCGAACGAGGTCGCGAACAGCGTGTAAACGCCGACCACGGGCGACAGGTACGTGAAGCCGAGCGAGAAGTTCTGCCACATCGACATCGTGCGGTCGAAGTGGGAGGTATAGCCGAGCGCCTTGAGCTGGTCGGCGTCCCGCTCCGCAGTGCTTTCCGGCGTGCTCACCTGGCCATTAGCCCAGGTTGATCCAGATCGACTTGGTCTGAGTGTGCGCGAGCACCGTTTCGAAGCACTTGTCGCGGCCCTGTCCCGACTGCTTGTAGCCGCCGAACGGCTGTGTCATGTCGCCGTGGTCGAAACAGTTGATCCAGACCACGCCGGCTTCGACGTCGCGCGCCAGCCGATGCGCGGTGGTCAAGTCCGAAGTCCAGATGCTGGCGGCCAGCCCGTAAATCGTGTCGTTGGCGATCCGGGTCGCCTCGGCGACATCCTTGAACGGAATCACCGCGGCCACCGGTCCGAAGATCTCCTCCTGGGCGATCTTCATCGACGATTTCACTCCGGTGAACAGCGTCGGCGATACATAATTGCCCTGCTGGAAACCGGATGGCACCGCGCCTCCCATCGCCAGCTTTGCACCATCGGCCTTGCCGGCTTCGATGTAGCCGAGCACGCGCTTCTGCTGCTCCGCGGTCACCAGCGGCCCCATCGTGGTTGCCGGATCGAGCGGATCGCCCGGCTGGAACGATTCGGCCGCCTTGGCCCGGAAGCGCTCGATGAAGGCGTCGGCCAGCGACTCCTGCACCAGCAGCCGCGAACCCGCGTTGCAGACCTCGCCCTGGTTGCCGTAGATGCCGTTGACCGCGTAGCGCACCGCCACGTCCAGGTCGCCAACGTCGCGCAGGATGATCTGCGGCGTCTTGCCGCCGCATTCGGTGCTGACCCGTTTCATGTTCGACTCGCCCGCGTACACCATCATCAGTTTGCCCACCTCGGTCGAGCCCGTGAACGCGATCTTGTTCACGTCCATGTGCAGGCCCAGCGCCCGGCCCGCGTCCTCGCCGTAGCCGTTGACCACGTTGAACACGCCATCCGGAACACCGGCCTCGGCCAGCAGCTTCGCCAGCAGCAGGGCGCTCAGCGGCGACTGCTCCGCGGGCTTCAGCACGACGGAGTTGCCGGCGGCCAGCGCCGGCGCCGTCTTCCACGATGCCATCATCAACGGATAGTTCCACGGCACCACGCAACCAACCACGCCCAGGGGTTCGCGCGTGATCAGGTGCAGCGCGGACGGATCGGTGTTGGTGACGGCGCCCTCGATTTTGTCGATCGTCTCGGCAAAATACTGCCAGGTCAGCGCGCTGCCCGGAACGTCGATGTTGATCAGCTCCGAGATCGGCTTGCCCATGTCCAGGCAGTCGAGCAGTGCCAGGTCGTCCGCATGCTGTTCCAACAGCCGCGCCACCTTGAACAGGATGTCCATCCGCGCGCGCGGCGCGATGCGCGACCAGCTGCCGCTGCGAAAGGCCTTGCGGGCGGCCGCCACCGCCAGGTCCACATCCTTGGCGGCTCCCTGCGCGACCTCGGCCAGCACCTGGCGCGTGGCCGGATTGAGCGTCTGGAAGCGGGCGCCCGAGGCCGAATTGACGAAGCGACCGCCGATGAAAAGGCCCGTTTCGGGTTTCACGCGCGCGGCCCGGTCGTGCCAGTAGCGCGAGGAGGTCCTATCCATACCGGTCGAGCTCATATGCGATCTCCTATTTGGACTCAACCACTCCATCCTTGGAGAATAGCAGCGCGGACCCCTTGGCCGTCAGCAATACGGCCGTCAGCGAGGCTCGGTCGGCACGGGGGCTGGCGGTGAAGCTGACCCCATCCTTGCTGTTCACGACCGTTCCCTCGAGTCCGACGCCAATGACGCTGCCGTCCGGCCCCTGCGCCAGATCGGTGATCGAGCCGGTGGCGCCGCTTGGCACGTCGGTCCAGGTCTTGGCGGAGTCGGCGCTGCGCAGGATCTTCCCGTTCAATCCGGCCACCAGCAAGGTGCCATCGTGCAACTCCAGCCCGGCCCACAACGAACCCCGATTGCCGGTCAGAGACAGGCTCCAGCTCTGTCCATCGTCCTTGGAGCGGTACACCGCGCCCATCTCGGCTGCGATATAGAGGGTTCGGTCCTGGCCCGTGAAGATCTCGTACAGGTTCGGACCGGACTTGTCGGCCCCGGGCGGCGCCGGCATCTTGACGGTCGTCCAACTGGCTCCCCCATCGGTGGTGCGCAGAGCCAGGGACCAAAGACCGACCGCCAGCCCATTGTTCCGGTCCATGAAATAGACCGAGAACAGCGGCTGGTCAACGCTCGTATCCTGCCGCAGCAGCTTCCAGGTCTCCCCGCCGTCCTCGGTGTGCAGCACCACGCCCCAGTGACCGACGGCCCAGCCTTGCTTGTCGTCGACAAAATTCACCGAGGTCAGCGGCACCCGGGTCGGAACCTCGCGCACTTGCCGGTAGGTCTTGCCGTCGTTGTCCGACACCAGCACCGTGCCGTGGTCGCCGACCGCCACGATGCGCGAGCCGGCCGTCGCGACCGCCAGCATTTCAGCATGGGTCGGCCAGGCCAGGTGCATCGCGGGCAACTGGCGCAGTTCCTTGGGGAACTTGGCCAGCTCCTGGCCCCCGGCACCGACATCTTGAACCGAACCCGGCACGACGATTTCAGTTTCGTGATCGCGAGCAGCGCCAGGCACTGTTAAAACGGCCAGCAGCGATGGAAGCGAGGCCGCCATCAAAAGCTTCAGGAGCGAATATTTCATTGCAGACTCTGGATCAATGTTGCAGCACGCCCGGTATATGCACCGGCTTGCGACGCGGGAACAGCCGCTCCAGAACCACTGCGAGGGCGGGCAGCGCGGTCATCGCCATTACCAGATTGATAATGAACATGAACGCCAGCAGCTTGCCCATGTCAGCCTGGAACTTGAGCGCCGAAAACGACCACGTCACCACGCCCACCGCCAGCGTGATCGCCGTGAAGATGGTGGCCATCCCGACCTCCAGGATCGAGTGCTCGAGCGCCGCCGTGATCGGCTCACCCATGGCAAGGTGAGACTGCAGCCGGTTGTAGATGTAAAAGGCGTAGTCGACTCCGATGCCGACCGCCAGCACCATCACCGGCAGCGTGGCGACGGTCAGCCCGATGTCCAGTTCCTTCATGAACCAGTAGCCGATGAAGGTCGCCACGGTCAACGGCAGGCAACACGCAATCACCGCCCGCAGATCCCGGTAGGCGATCAGCACCAGTATCGCGATCGCCGCATAGACCCACAGCAGCATCGGCCGCTCGCTGCGCGAGACCTCGTCGTTGATCGCGGCCAGCACCCCGGCATTGCCCGAGGCCAGCCGCACCGTCACTCCGTCCAGCTTGTTGTCGGAACGGAATTTCTTGACGACGTCGATCACGCGTTGAATGGTGGTCGCTTTGTGGTCGACCAGGTAGGCGTGAACCGCCGTCATGCTGCAATCCGTGCTGATGTACCCGCGAATCCGGTAGACCTCGATCGCCAGTGCCGCATAGCTGGTCGGATCGATCGGCACCACGCTCATCTTCGGGTTGTTTTCGTTGTATCCCTCGCTGTAGGTTCGCATCACCGACGTGAACGAGGAGACACTGAGCACGCCCGGCACGTTCTGCAGGGTCCAGGTCAGGTCCTCCTCGTAGGGTCCAACCGCCACGCGCGAGCAATTCTCCGGCGACTGCGGCTGCTCAAGCACAACCGTGAGCCAATCCAGGCCGACGTCGTAGTTGGTGGCGATATCCACGGCGTCGCGGTTGTAGCGGCTGTCGGCACGAAGCTCGGGAGCCCCGGCCTCCAGGGTTCCGATGACCCGGTCCCGACTCTGCCACACCGCCAGCGCCAGCACCCCGGCTGTCAGGCACACGACTACGACGGCGTTGCGGGGTTCGGAGACACGCGAGAGCTGCCTGAGCCAGCGCGCACGCCGTTCGCGCTCCAGCATCGCTTTTTCGGCAAAGGTGCGATCGAAATGGAGGAACGAGGCCGCCACCGGCAGCATCACCAGATTGGTGATGATCTTGTAGCCGACCCCGATCGCGGCCGTGATCGCCAGCTCGCGCACCATCGGGATCGGGATCAGGATCAGCGTGATGAACGAGACGAACGCCGTGACCAGGGCCAGCGTGCCCGGCACGAGCAGGCCGGAGAAACTGGCACGCGCCGCATCAAACGTGCTCTTGCCGTGCGCGATCTCGCGCACCATGAAATTGATCTGCTGCACCCCATGCGAAACGCCGATCGAGAACACCAGGAACGGCACCAGGATCGCCAGCGGATCCAGGCCGAATCCCAGTACGTGCAAGGTGCCGAACTGCCACACCAGCGAGGTGAGCGAACACGCGATCGGCAGCAGCGTCAAGCGTATCGAGCGGCAGTACCAGTACACCGCGCCCGCAACGAGCAGCAAGGCGATGCCACAGAAGATCAGCACCGCCTGCGCGCCGTCGGCGATCTCGCCGACCTGCTTGGCGAAACCGATGATCTCGATGCGGTAGTGCGCATCTTCGAACTTGCCGCGGATGCGCTCGTTCAACAGGCGGTTGTAAGCGATGTAATCGAGCTTGACACCGTCTTTGTCGTACTCGTTGAGCTCCGCCGTGATCAGCGCGCTCGACTGGTCGCGGGCGACCAGCGTGCCGTCGAACCCGCCGCGGGTGGCGGTGCGCTTGATGCCCTCGATGATCTGGGGCGTCAGTGCCGACGGCTGCACGGTATTCGCAATCACCGGGTCGAGCTTGAAGCCTTCGGCCGTGATCTCGTTGATCCAGGTGTTCGGCGTCCACAGGGACTGCACGCCGAGGCGGTCCACATTGGGCATCGACGCGACCGCCTGGGTCACTTCGTACAGGCGCGTCAGCCCCTCCTTGGTCCAGATCGTGCCGTCGACCGAGCGCACCGCCAGCGTCAGCCGGTTCGCTCCGAACAGCTGGTTGCGGTACTGGTCGAAGGTTTTCACGTACTCGTGCCCGAGCGGCATCTGCTTCTCGAAGCCGGCCTCCATGCGCAGCTTCAATGCAAAGGCCGCCATCACCAGCGTGAAAACGGCGAGCACACCCAGCACCAGCACGCGGTGGCCGAATACGAACCGCTCAAGCGCCGCCAGGGCGCGAGCCAGTGCCGTCGGCGACGTTTGTGTTGCCATCTAGTCGTTGTGGAGCCCCGACGGGCGGTATCTGTTCAC
Source organism: Burkholderiaceae bacterium (assembly GCA_035511515.1). Lineage (GTDB taxonomy): Bacteria > Pseudomonadota > Gammaproteobacteria > Burkholderiales > Burkholderiaceae_F > VBCK01. The sequence goes on from DATKFG010000013.1 coordinate 90,563, forward strand.
TGCGAAGTTCGGGAGGCTGGCTGCCAGGACTGTAGGAAGCTTAGCCGATTGAACAAGCTTAAGAGTGCCCGTCACTCAAAAATGCGCGGGCGGAGCGGGACGCGGTCAGACCGGTTCCCGCTCCGCCCGCCCGAAGGCAACCTCAGAACGTGTAGGTGAGCGAAGCTCCCCACCAGTCGCGATCGGCGTAGAAGTTGCGCAGTATCGAGGGGGTGCCGCCCCGATAGGTGACGTACAGCACGCTGGCCGACCAGTGCTGCAGGTTCTGGGTCAGCGTCAAGGCGTAGGTGGTGGCCAGGAAGCCCTGGAACCACGTGTAGTTCTCGTTGGGCGTATCGCCGGCCACGCCCAGCGACCAGGTCACGTTCGGGATC
>DATKFG010000014.1:0-13104 GCA_035511515.1 Burkholderiaceae bacterium
AGGGGCGACACGATGTGCCTGTGCGAATGCCTGCGCATTTGCGGCGCCGTATCGCCCCTCGCCCGCGCAGCGGGAGAGGGGAGGGGGTGAGGGTCACTCATACACATCAAGTGTCCCCGCCCGGCCGGCGCGCGACGATCACGCCGGAGCGGCCTTCCTTGCGCCAGTTGTAGCCGAACGGGAACGGGACCGGATCGGTGTTGCCGGCCGACCCGAAGGCTTCATCCAGATCCTTCTGATAGCGGTTCTCGAACAGCTTGACCGGCCGCTCGTACTGGCCGAACAGCGAGATCTGGAAACCGTCGTCGCGCAGGATGCGGTACGGCATCCCGGTGTCGTCCTGCACGATCAGGCGCGCGCGATCCCGCACCACGCCCCGCACCTTCCTGAAGTTGCCCCCATGCAGCAGATACGAGGCCGACTTCAGGAGCACCGTGGGTTGCTCGAACGAGCGCAACCAGGGAACGAATTCGGGGTAGTGGCGCAACTCCGCGTCGCTCACGTCCAGCGACAGGTACAGCAGCGTGCGCCGCGTCCCGGCGCGGTCGTCGAATTCGATCTGGACCGCCCGCATCGGCAAAGCGGGGGGGTGGCCCTCCTTCGCGCTGCGCGCTTCGGAGGGCGTGCCCGCCTTCTGGGCGGGCACGCCGGGCCACGGGTCGAACGGTTCGACGCCGTGCACCGTCAGGCCGAGCAGCCCCATCTGCGCCAGCAGCAGCGGGACCGTTCCCTGCAGGCTGTCGGTCTGCAGGTTCTCCTTCATGTTGGGCGTGATGAAGAAGTTCAGCGCGACCAGGTCGTTCAGGGCGCCGCGCAGGTCCGAAAAGAGCTGGCCGAGCTGGTGCTCGTCCATTCGGGTCAGCGCCGGCACCTCGCCGGGCGGCTCCAGGCTGAAGAACACATAGGTCTTGTAATCCGGGAACAGGGCGAACGCATTGACGAAATCCGGTCCGCTGAACGGGTAGACCAACGCGGCGCCCGCGCGCGCAGGCGGCAACGAGTCGTGCTGCCAGCGGTCCATCCGCTGCAGGCGCTGCTGCAGCTGGCGGTCGCCGTACCGGCTCGCCTTGCGGTGGGCAACCCACGCATCCGTGTGGGCGACTGCCTGCAAGGCGGCCTCGCCCGAGTGCGGATCCACGCCGGCCAGCAGCCGGGCGATCGAGGTCAGCTCCTCGGGCGAGTGCTCGCCGCGGTCCGCCGCGGGCTGAGCCGAGCCCGGCGTGGCGGGCGGCTCCGCCGCCGCAAACGCCGGCGGGCCGCTCAACCATCCGGCGGCCAGCCAGGCCGCCAGCGCGATGCGGCCGGCGCTGGCGCGCCGGTGCGCGCAAAACCTATGGAAACGGTGCATCGCAGGTTGCAACTCGTGTCGGAATACGCAAAAAAGGTAAGCGAATTTTGCCATGCTCCACGCAGCCGGCCGGGAGCGCTGCGCCACGACTAGAATGGCGCCCATGCTGCGTCAGCGCACCCTGAAATCGCTGGTTCGGACGGTCGGCATCGGCCTCCACAGCGGGGCCAAGGTCGAGCTCGTGCTGCGGCCGGCGGCCGCCGACACCGGGATCGTGTTCCGCCGCGTCGACATGGATCCGCCGGTCGAGATCGCCGCGTCGGCGCACGCCGTCGGCGATACCCGGATGGCCTCGACGCTGTTGCGCGACGGGGTGCGCATATCGACCGTCGAGCACCTGATGTCGGCCCTGTCGGGCCTGGGCATTGACAACTGCTACGTCGATGTCGATGCGCCCGAGATCCCGATCATGGACGGCAGCGCCGCCAGCTTCGTGTTCCTGATCCGCTCGGCTGGACTGCAGGAGCAGAACGCGCCGCGCCGCTTCGTGCGCATACTGAAGGTGGTCGAGGTTCGCGAAGGTGGCACCGGCGACGCGGGCTGGGCGCGCCTGGAGCCGCACTTCGGGTTCAAGCTGCGCTTCTCGATCGATTTCGGTCACCCGGCGGTCGACGCCACAGCGCAGGACGTCGAGGTCGATTTCGCGCGCGAACCCTACGTCACGTCGGTCGCGACTGCGCGCACCTTCGGCTTTGTCAGCGAGGTGGAGGCACTGCGGGCTGCCGGGCTGATCCGGGGCGGCAGTCTGCAGAACGCGATCGTGATGGACGAGTACCGGGTGCTGAACACCGACGGACTGCGCAGCGGCGACGAGTTCGCCAAGCACAAGATCCTGGACGCGATCGGCGACCTGTACCTGCTCGGCCGTCCGCTGATCGCGGCGTATCGGGCGCACAAGTCCGGCCACGCGCTGAACAACCAGCTGCTGCGCGCGCTGCTGGCCGACAGCTCGGCCTACGAGGTCGTGAGCTTCGATCACGACGTGCCGGCGCCCGACGCGTTCCTGCGTCCGGCGCTCGCATAGCGCGTCCCTCGGCGCACCGGTGGCGGCGTTCCGTCTCCTGCTCGCCGCATTCGGCGTGGCGGTGACGTTTTTTGCGGTCCGGTTCATCGTGACCGGGGACCGCCAGTACCTGGGCTGGGCGCTGCGGCTGCTGGCAGCCGCTCTGGTTTCAGGGGTCGTGTTCTTCGCCGTGTTGCTGGTCACCCGGCTGGCTTGAGTCGCGCATTCGAGCGAGTCCGGCTGACAGGCTCGCCGCCAGCCGCTGCGCCGCCCCGCGCAGCGGCGAATCGGGCAATGTGAGCGCAAGCTTCCTCGCGAAGTCAAGCGCGGGCTTGACCCGCCCGCCCGTCCCGCGACTCGATTGGGCCGACGGCGGCCGCTGGTCGGCCACCTGCGGCGCGCTCTGACGGTCGGATGAGCTCAAAGGGCGCGGTTGAACCCCAATTTTGATTTCGATAACGTCGAAACCGTGTTGCTGAAGGAGGCGCAGAAGGCGGGGGGCAGCCTGCCGAAGCTTGGCAACCTGGGCGGGGTGCCGGGCATTCACTCGAAGTGTGGTGCCGCGCAGGTCGCAACCGCCGGATCGGGCGGGGTGGAACTCTGGCAGGATCGTGCGGCATTCCGATTCGATCACTGCGGCGGCGCGTTGCGAGTCCCGGTGGCGCTGAAGCAGCGCCGAACCGACTTCCGAAGCGGCCAGCGCATCGGGCAGGCGACGCGGTTTCGGGATCATCCGAACGGAGGGGTATCAGGTTGCGGCGAATCTGTGACGATATCCCGAATATGGCGCCTGCCGTTGACCGGTTGGTTTCGAATGCGGGCAACGGCTCTGATGCAGCGGGGAGGTTTCGGTGCAGTTGATTTTCGTTGACCGGCGTCTGGCGCGCGCCCGCACGATGAACCTGTCGCGGGCGACCGTGGTCTGGAGCGTGCTGGGCCTTCTGGCGGTGATCGTGGTGGCGGTGGCCGCCTTGTACGCCCTGACGTTCCGGATGGCCGCCGAACGGCAGATGCCGGCGGTCAAGCAGCTGGTGTCGATCGTGATGCACGACCGGCTGGTGCACGAAGAGCAATACCTGCGCGACAACGTCTCGGCGATGGCGAGAATGGTCGGCGAGATGCAGGCACGCCTGATGCGGCTGGACGCCCTGGGCGAGCGGGTGTCCAAGCTGGCCGGGATCCGCCCCGAGGAATTCGACTTCCGGGTGGTTCCGGGGCTGGGCGGCGCCGAGCCGGCCGCCTCGCGCCCGCTGACGCTGAGCGAACTGCAGGTCCAGGCCCACAGCGTGGGCAAGGGACTGGACGAGCGCACCGATTATCTGAACGTGGTCGAATCCGAGCTGGTCAACAGCGCCGCCCGCACCGCGCTGCTGCCGCGCAATACCCCGGTGGTGGAAGGATTCGTCGGATCCGGTTACGGCATGCGCACCGATCCGTTCACCGGCGAATACACGATGCACAGTGGAATCGACTTCGCAGCGCCGGTCGGCACGCCGATTTTCGCGGCCGCAGGCGGGGTGGTGGCCTCGGCCGAGGGCCATTCGGAGTTCGGCAATGTGGTCACAATCGACCACGGCAACGGCCTGTCCACGCTGTACGCGCACACCAGTCACTTCATCGTCAGGGTCGGCGACATCGTTCGCAGGGGCCAGCAGATCGCGCTGGTGGGTACCACCGGCCGTTCGACCGGCCCTCACCTGCACTTCGAGGTTCACGTGAACGGGGCGCCTCAGAACCCGGCCCGGTATCTGGCGAACCTGAAGCCAGGCTCGCCGCTGGCTGCCCTGGCGCCCGTGGCCCGGGGCGCCGTGGTGATTCCGGCCGTCGCAACGGTGGCCGCCATGCCGACCGCGATCCCTGCGGTCGCGACCGCCGCCACCGCGGCTGTGCCCGCGCCCGTCGCCGCCACCAGCGCCCCCACCAGCGCCGCCACCACGGCCGAGACGCCCTGAAGCCGGCCCGGCCGGTCCTGCCGCCGGCCGCCTCGGCCGCTGTGACATAATTTTGCCCGCGGTGCCGGGCGCCTAGCTCAAACAGCGGCGCCCATTCGCGCACGTGCGGCCCCGCGTGTCCGGACCGGCCGCGGTCGAGCCGCATCGACGCTCCCATGATCTCCAAGCTGCTAACCCAGATCTTCGGCAGTCGCAACCAGCGACTGATCCGGCATTACCAGCGCAGCGTTGGCCGCATCAACGCGCTGGAGGCGCAGACCGAGGCGCTCAGCGACGAGGCCCTGGCGGCGCGCACCGGAGAGCTGCGGCGGCGCCATCAGGCGGGCGAGACGCTCGAGGAGCTGCTGCCCGAGGCTTTCGCCGTGGTGCGCGAGGCGGCCAAGCGCACGCTCGGGATGCGCCATTTCGACGTTCAGCTGATCGGGGGCATGGTGCTGCACGACGGCAAGATCGCCGAGATGCGCACCGGCGAGGGCAAGACGCTGACCGCCACGCTCGCGGTGTATCTGAATGCGCTGGCCGGCAAGGGCGTGCACGTGGTGACCGTGAACGACTATCTGGCCAGCCGCGACGCCGAATGGATGGGCCGCGTCTACCGGTTCCTGGGCATGAGCGTGGGCGTGATCCTGTCCCAGCAGGCGACCGAGGACAAGCGGGCCGCGTACGCCGCCGACATCACCTACGGAACCAACAACGAGTTCGGCTTCGATTACCTGCGCGACAACATGGAGTACCGGGCCGAAGACCGGCGCCAGCGCGGGCTGCACTACGCGATCGTCGACGAAGTCGACTCGATCCTGATCGACGAGGCGCGCACGCCGCTGATCATTTCGGGACAGGCCGAGGACAGCACCGATCTGTACCGCAAGATGAACGAAATTCCGCCGCTGCTGAACCGGCAGGCCCAGGAGGAAGGCGACGGCGACTTCTGGGTCGACGAGAAGCAGCACCAGGTGCACGTGTCGGAGCAGGGCCACGAGAGAATCGAGGAGATCCTGGCCCGGCGCGGGCTGCTGGCGTCCGGCGAGAGCCTGTACGCGCCGCAGAACATCCTGCTGATGCACCATTTGAACGCGGCACTGCGGGCCCACCACCTGTTCCACCGCGACCAGCACTACGTGGTGCAGAACGGCGAGATCATCATCGTGGACGAGTTCACCGGCCGGCTGATGCCGGGCCGGCGCTGGTCGGAAGGCCTGCACCAGGCGGTCGAAGCCAAGGAGGGCGTCGACATCCAGCGCGAGAATCAGACGCTCGCCTCGATCACGTTCCAGAACTACTTCCGGATGTACGGCAAGCTGGCCGGCATGACCGGCACCGCGGACACCGAAGCGTACGAATTCCAGGAGATCTACCGGCTCGAAACGGTGGTGATTCCGACCCACAAGCCGATGATCCGCCTCGATCACCAGGACAAGATCTACCGGACCGTGCGCGAGAAGTACCAGGCCATCCTGGACGACATCCGCGAATGCAACGCCCGGGGCCAGCCGGTGCTGGTGGGCACGACCTCGATCGAGAACTCCGAAGTCCTGTCGCGCCTGCTGACCGACAACCGCCTGCAGCACCAGGTCCTCAACGCCAAGCAGCACGCGCGCGAAGCCGACATCGTGGCGCAGGCCGGCCGCCCGGGGGTGATCACGATCGCGACCAACATGGCCGGCCGCGGCACCGACATCGTGCTGGGCGGCAACGTCGAGAAGCAGATCGATCTGCTGCGCGCCGATGCGAACGTCCCCGAGGAGGACAAGCCCGGGCGCATCGTGCAGTTGCGCGCCGAATGGCAGCAGTTGCACGAGCAGGTGGTGGGCGCCGGGGGACTGAAGATCGTCAGCTCCGAGCGGCACGAATCGCGCCGCATCGACAATCAGCTGCGCGGGCGCTCGGGGCGCCAGGGCGATCCGGGAGAGTCGCGCTTTTACCTGTCGATGGAGGACCCGCTGCTGAGGATCTTCGCGGGCGACCGCATGCGGATGATCATGGACCGGCTGAAGATGCCGGAGGGCGAGGCGATCGAGGCCGGCATGGTGACGCGCTCGATCGAGACCGCGCAGCGCAAGGTGGAGGCGCGCAACTTCGATATCCGCAAGCAGCTGCTGGAGTACGACGACGTCGCCAACGAGCAGCGCAAGGAGATCTACAAGCTGCGCAGCGACGTGCTGGAAAGCGCCGACGTGTCCGAAATGGTGACCAACCTGCGGCGCGGCTTCTTTACGGATCTGTTCCGCGGTTTCGTGCCCGAGGACACGATCGAGGAGCAGTGGGACGTCGCCTCGCTGGAGCGTACGCTGAAGGACGACTGGCAGATCGAGTTGCCGATCAGGCAGTGGCTCGACCGGGAAAAGGACGTGAACGACGCGGTCCTGCTGGAGCGCCTGCTGCAGGCGGTCGATCAGGTCTACGAGGCCAAGCGCGCCACGGTCGATCCGGCCATGTTCGTCGGACTGGAGCGATCGATCCTGCTGAACATGCTCGATCAGCATTGGCGCGAGCACCTGGCCGCGCTCGACCACCTGCGCCAGGGTATCCACCTGCGCGGCTACGCGCAGAAGCAGCCCAAGCAGGAGTACAAGCGCGAGGCCTTCGAGCTGTTCGGTCTGCTGCTGGACCGCGTGCGCGCCGACCTCGTCCGCTTCCTGATGAGCGTGAAGATCCAGACCCGCGAGGAAATCGAACGCACCGAGTCGCGCATCGAGCAGGAGGCCGAGCGCCGCGTCGAGCAGGCCCAGGCGCAGCATGCCGAATTCGGCCCCGCCGCGGTTGCCGCGGCCGCCGAGGCGGAAGCGGCCGAGGGCGAGGGCGCCGCGGTGGCGGTGGCGGCGCCGCCCGCGCCGACGCCGCAGCCGTTCCGCCGGTTCGGCGAGAAGATCGGCCGCAACGACCCCTGTCCGTGCGGCAGCGGCCGCAAGTACAAGCTGTGTCACGGCCGCGTGGCCTAGACGGCCCATGGCGGTCGGATTGCAGGCCCCCGTCGCATCCGCGCTGCGGCCCGTGGCGGGCTGCGAGCTGGGCTGGGCCCAGGCCGGCATCCGCAAGGCCGGCCGCAAGGACCTGCTGCTGATCCGGCTCGCCGATCGAGGCTCGGCTGCGGGCGTGTTCACGCGCAACCGGTTCTGCGCGGCGCCGGTGCAGGTCTGCCGCGCCCATCTGGCGGCGGGCGCTCCGATCCGGGCACTGCTGATCAACTCGGGCTGCGCCAATGCCGGAACCGGCCCGGCGGGGCTGGCCGATGCGAAGCGCACCTGCGAGGCGGTGGCCGCTCTGATCGGATGCGAGCCGTCCCAGGTGCTGCCTTTTTCGACCGGCGTGATCATGGAACCGCTGCCGGTGCAGGCGATCATCGACGCGCTGCCCCAGGCGGTGGCCCGGCTCGATCCGTCCGCCTGGCTGGAGGCGGCCGAGACGATCATGACCACCGATACGGTGCCCAAGGCCGTGTCGGTTTCGTGCGAGCTCGCGGACACCCGGATCGCTCTGACCGGGATCGCCAAGGGCGCCGGCATGATCCGGCCCGACATGGCCACGCTGCTCGCGTTCGTGGTGACCGATGCGGCGGTGGCGCCCGGCGTGCTGTCCGAGCTGACGCGGCGCGCGGCGGATGCGTCGTTCAACCGGATCACCGTCGACGGCGACACGTCGACCAACGATTCGTTCGTGGTGGCGGCGACCGGCCGCAGCACTGCGCCGCCGATTGCGAGCCTGCAGGATCCGCGCTGCGCGCAGCTGCAGCGCGCGATCGCGGAGGTGGCGCAGCAGCTCGCGCTGGCCATCGTGCGCGACGGCGAAGGCGCCAGCAAGTTCATCCGGATCGCGGTCGAAGGCGCGCGCAGCGAGCACGAGGCATCAACGGTTGCCTACGCGGTGGCGCACTCGCCGCTGGTGAAGACGGCGATGTTCGCCTCCGATCCCAACCTGGGCCGGATCCTGTCGGCGGTGGGCGCGAGCGGCATCGCGGATCTGGATCCTTCGCAGGTGCAGCTGTACTTGAACGACGTCTGGGTCGCGCGCGATGGCGCCCGCCATCCCGACTACCGGGAGCAGGATGGCCAGCGCGTGATGCGGGGCGCCGAGATCCTGGTGCGGATCGTGCTGGGCCGCGGCACGGCCCAGGCCACCGTGTGGACGTGCGATCTGTCGCACCAGTACGTGTCGATCAATGCCGATTACCGCAGCTGAGCGCGGCGCCGGAGCCCGCCGATGTCGATCCCGCCCCATCTGATCGAGCGCCTCGAGGAGCTGCTGCGGCGCCTGGATCTGCTGCTGCCGTCGCCCGCTGCGGTCGACTGGAGCGCACACGCCTTCCAGTGGCGCCGGCGCGCTTACCTGGGCGCCACGGTCGGGCAGCTGGTGCCGGTGCGCAACGTGGCCTCGATCCAGCCGCAGGACCTGATGCACGTGGACGCGCAGAAGCAGGCGATCCTGCGCAACACCGAGCAGTTCGTGCGCGGGCTTGCGGCCAACAATGTGCTGTTGACCGGAGCGCGTGGTACCGGCAAGTCTTCGCTGGTGCGCGCCTGCCTTGCGCGCTACGCGGACGACGGGCTGCGGCTGATCGAAGTCGACCCGCACGACCTGATCGATCTGCCCGACATCGTGGCCTGCCTGGCGGGCCGGCCGGAGCGCTTCGTGCTGTTCTGTGACGATCTGTCGTTCGAGCCCAGCGACGCTTCGTACAAGGCGCTCAAAGCGGCGCTGGACGGATCGCTGTCCGGTCCGGGCGACAACGCCCTGATCTACGCGACATCGAACCGGCGCCACTTGATGCCCGAATTCATGCGCGAGAACCTGGACGCCGGCTACGACGCCGACGGCGAACTGCACCCGGGCGAATCGACCGAGGAGAAGGTCTCGCTGTCGGAGCGCTTCGGGCTGTGGCTGTCGTTTTATCCGTTCCGCCAGGAGGATTTCCTGGACATCGTTGAGCACTGGCTGGCGCGTTTCGGGGTCGATCCGGCGGCGGCGACGGCGCGCGCCGAAGCGCTGCAGTTCGCCCTGGCGCGCGGCTCGCGCTCCGGCCGCGTGGCCCAGCAATTCGCGCGCGATTTCGCGGGACGCGCCGGACTGGCGCTGCGGTGAGCGGCGCGCCGCAGCGGCCTGTCGTCCGTGTCGCCGTCGGCATCGTGGTGCGCGCCGACGGCGCGGTGCTGCTGGCCGATCGGCCCGGGGCCAGGGCCTATGCGGGCTACTGGGAGTTTCCGGGCGGCAAGATCGAGGCGGGCGAGGCGGTCGAGCACGCGCTGGCGCGCGAGCTGGCCGAGGAGCTGGCCATCACCGTGACCGAATCGGTGCCGTGGGTGGTGTACGACTTCGATTATCCGCACGCCTACGTGCGCCTGTATTTTCGGCGCGTGGTCGGCTGGCACGGCACGCCCACGCCGCTCGAGGGCCAGCGCCTGGTCTTCCAACGCCCAGGCGTGCCGGGGCTCGATCCGTTGCTGCCGGCTGCGCGGCCCGTGATGCGCTGGCTCGAGCTGCCGGACCGGCTGGCCTGGCCGGCAGTTGGGCGCGCGCAGGCGCCGGTGCAGCCGCTCGAGCATTCGATCGAGGGGGCGCGCTGGCAGGTCTCGTGGGTGCGCAACCGCGAAGAGATCACGCTCGCGGTGGCTGCCGGCGCCGACTTCGTTGTGACGGCCGAGACGGGCGAGCGCGAACTGGCCGCGCTGTGCAACGACACGCCGATTCCGGTGTATGCGCCCGACCCGGGCGGCGCCGATGCGCTGGCGCGGATGCGCCGGCTCGGCGTGCACGGCCTGATCGAGCCGCCGCAGCCTCGCTAGTTGTGCGGCGCAGGCAGGTCCGGGCTCGATCCTCGGCCGGCCATCGCGGCGATTTTTCGAGGGGCCGACTCGCGCGCCATCAGGGTGGCGCAGCTGCCCATCACGATGGCACCGGTCAGGTACCACGCGGGCGCCAGCGGACTGCCGGTCACGTCGATCAGCCATTTCAGGATGAACTGCGTCGTTCCGCCGAAGCAGGCGATCGCAACGGCGTACACCGTGGCGAGCGTTGCAGAGCGAATCGCGGCCGGCAGCGATTCCGCGATCAGGATCAGAACCGGAACCGTCGCCAGGTCCACCAGCAGGCTCAGCAACGCCATCGCCGCGTACACGACCGCCACGCCGGGCGCCCGGTTCATCACGATGAAGGTGGGCACGGCCAGCACGAGCAGCGCGGCGAACGCCGCCAGCGCGACGGGCCGACGGCCGAAGCGGTCCGACAGGATCCCGCTGAACAGGGCGGCCGACGCTTCGGCCAATCCGACCACCATGGTCGCGCCAAACGCGAGGGTGGGGCTCATCCCCAGGCTGTCCTGGGCGTAGGTCGTCATGTAGCTGAGCACGTAACCGGAGATGGTCGACGCTCCCAGCATGAACAGCCCGAGCGCGACCAGCCGAACGGGGATGCGGGGCCGGGCGGCACGTGACGCGGGTGCATCCGGTCCTGGCAGTGTCTCCGGCAGCGAACGGCGCAGCCACAGCCCGATGGGCACGATGATCACGCCCACAAGAAAAGCGAGCCGCCAGCCCCACGCATCGAGCGCCGACGGCGACATCACGCCGGACAGGACGAAGCCGACGATGCCGGCGGCGACGATCGCCAGGTCCTGCGTGGCGGACTGGATCGAAACGTACAGACCGCGCCGGTCGGGCGGAGCCGCTTCGACCAGATACGCGGTCGACGGGCCGACCTCGCCGCCCAGCGCAAAGCCCTGCAACAGGCGAAACAGCAGCAGCAGGATCGGTGCCGCCGCGCCGATACGGGCAAACGAGGGCGTCAGGGCGAGCCCCAGGCTGGCGACCCCCATCAGCAGGAAGGACAGAATCATCGCCGGCCGGCGGCCGGCGCGGTCGCCATAGCTGCCAATCAGGATTGCGCCCAGCGGCCGGGTGGCGAAGCCGATGCCGAACGTCGCCAGCGTGAACAGCAGTCCGTGCGAGGTCTGCGATTCGGGAAAGAAGCTGTGCCCGATCTGGATGGAAAAGAAGGAGAAGGTCAGGAAATCGTAGAACTCGAGCGCGTTGCCAGCGGCGACGGCAAAGATCTGGTGCAGGCGCAAGTGTGCGCGTTGCGTCGTATCGGGCAGAGCATGGCGTTCCGAGCGCGGCGCCTGCTCAAGCACCTGACCGGGACGCCCTGGATCGTTGGCAGGCATCACCGGCCCGGCCTTCTGCGCAGCTCGCTGAAACCGGCAGGCTCCCATCCGCGCGTGGCGACCAGCATGCCGATGCCGTGCTTGCGATCCAGGGGGGCCCGCACGCACTCCTCGTGCAGCGCGGCGAAGCGGGCACGCAACCGGCGCACTTCGATTTCCAGCTGATTGCGCGCCGGATCGGTCAGCATGGCCTGCACGAAGAAGAGCGCCTCGCCCTGCTGATCGAAGCTTCCCGCGAGGAATTCGGGTTGCCCCTGAGTCCGGAAGAAATGCCGGATCGGCCCGTGCGGCAACCAGTCGAAATCGCGCGCGACCTTCGGGCGCACTCGATTGCCGGGCAGCAGCTCGATCAGCCCCATCCGGTCTAGCAGCAGCAGTCGTTTGAGGCACTCTGCCTGGGTGAAGCGGTATGCGGTCGTGATGTCGTCCAGCGACCAGTTGTTCAGCGCGCACACGGCCACCAGAAGCAGCTTCGGGTCGGACACCAGCCGTCTTTCCTGCTCCGGCGTCAACGTCTGCAGCCGCGGAGCGGCCGCTGCCGACTCCTGCACCAGCTCGGCCAGCGTGATTCCGAGCAGGCCGCTTACTTCGGACAGCCGTGCGACCGTGAAGCGGCCACTCGCGAAAAGCCGCTTCACACTGGGCTCGGACAGGCTCAACGCGCGGCCCACATCGCGATAGGTCAGGCCACGGCGCTTGAGCTCCCGCTTGATGGTGGCGACGAGCTGCGCGACTTCGGTCATTTCGCAAAGGGATCGGAAAACGATACCCGTTGGCTCGATTTGGTCGACTCTAGCAGATCGGGGTTTTATTTTGTTAACCCTTGGGGCAATCTGCCCCGGGCGTTCGGCAGACGGCCGCGGAGGACTTGGGCGATGGCGAGCAGCGAAACAGCGCTTCAAGGGCAACGGGTATCGGCGCAGGGCCTGGCCGAGCAGGTCGCGGTGGGCGACCTGGTGTTCATCCGGATCCCGGCGCTGCCGTTTCGCAAGGTGTCCGAGGCGACGGCGAGCTGGACCAATCACGTTGGCATCGTGCTGGACGTTTGCGGCGATGAGCCGATGATCGGCGAGAGCCGGGTGCCTTGGTCCGGGACGACCTGGCTGTCGCGATTCGTTGCACGCTCCGAGGCTCGTCGGGTTGCGGTGGCGCGGCTGCGCACCGGCCTGACCGCGGAGCAGCGCCGTGGCGTTGCCGCGGCGGCAAAAGCGCGCGCCGGGGTGCTGTACGACGCGGCCTTCGACCTGCACTCGCGCCGCCAGTTCTGCTCGCGTTACGTGCGGGAGGTGCTTACGGAGGCGACCGGCACGACCGTGGGCGACGTCGAGTCGTTCTCGTCATTGCTGGATCGAAACCCGCGCGCCGATCTGCTGTTCTGGCGCATCTGGTACTTCGGGCGCATTCCATGGCAGCGCCGCACGGTCACGCCGGCGAGCCTGCTCGGCAGTCCTGAACTGCGCACGCTGTTCGATGGAACGGTCGCGCGCTGACGCAAAGAGGAGATCGAGATGCTGCCCGTGATCATCGGTGTCTTCCTGGCCTGCTGTGCGCTGGAGCGCTTTCGTCCCGGATGGAAGCTGCCGGCGGTGCGGGGCTGGTGGTGGCGCATGCTGTCGATCAACGGGGTGCAGCTCGGCGTGGTGGTCCT